>DASZDM010000208.1:0-8498 GCA_035942015.1 Acidimicrobiales bacterium
CGGAGGAGGCGGGAGCTTCAGTCTCGGTCAAGGTAGCGAACCTAGCGCTTCTTGATTCTTTGGTCTACTTGTTGAGTTTGCGACCGAAGCGACCTCGCGACGAAAGCATCCGTGCTGACTCTCCATGCCATTCCATAGCTCACGAGGTTGAGGCGGCAGCCGGCACCATCTCCAAGATGGTCAGCGAGTGGATGCGGGCGGCGAAGGTGAAGCATCGACCTCCCGACGGGGTGAGCGCCCACTCCTTACGCCGCAGCAGCACCACCCATGTGTTGCGTGCTGGTGCCCATCTGTGAGACGTCCAGGCGGTCCTGGGCCACGTCAGCCTCAGCACCACCCAGCGGTACCTCCCGACCGTGGTGCACAATCTCCGGGAGGCCATGGGACGCCGGAGCTACCTATGGATTAGGCGCTCCCCGCTCTTGAGGGCAGCCTAGGCCGGTGCTATTGGTCTACGTCGATGAGTCCGGTCACACACGCACCCCTACCGGTACTGCGCCTGGCAGTAGGCCTTGACGCAGGCTCCGCGACCCGTCGAATGGCACCTCGTTCGACAACGCCATCGGGTCCGGCACCACCGCTCAGTTCCGGGCCACCGGGAGCATGCCAGAGGGGACCGAGGTAACCGACTGCGCCATCGCCGATGTGACGAAGTTCAGCGCCGAGGGGTGAGCTATTCGGAGCCTGACCTCCGTGGCTATAGCAGTAACGTACTTACTGACGCCCGGGTCTAGTAGAGGTACCGTCCTCCTGGGGCACCTCGGCGGCACCCCACTTCCCCCCCTAGGGAAGGGCCTCCCCCTCCTGGTGGACCGGGGGGAGGCCCTTCCCGCTTTTTCTCCAACTCCGCAACGGTCGGATCAGCCCCGCGGGCCCGGATCTCCGTCTGAAGGCTGGTCGACCAGGCCCCGAAGCTCTCGTTCACCGCGGCAAGGACCTGGTCCTGAGACCGCCGAGCGTCGGCGGCGCCGACCGGCACTCACCTCAACCTTCACCGCCGGGCCGCTGAAGTTCAGACTCACGCTGTTGTCGTTGGTCTGGGAAACGGGGACGCTCATCACCGGGCCCCGGGGTGTTGGTGCCTCCCGCGAATGCACCCGCGATCCCCATACGTCGGAGCGAGTCCTGCTCACTCAGGCGGCGAACGTTGGGGTGCTCCTGGCCTGACCCCCTGAGATCGGTCCACACGTCGGCGGAGTGCTCGCCATCGCCGCCAGCTCACCACCCGGCGCTGGGCTCCGGTGATCTGCTCGCCTTGCTCGCCGATTCAACCTCACGCAGACCGCAACGCTCGAGCGATCTCCAGCCGGGCAACGTCGATGAGCGAGTGGTGGACTACCTGGCGTGGGCGACGCAGCGCCACGCCATCGCCGTGTCGGTCATAAAGACCGGCCACAACCGCCGCGTGAGCGGCACCGACCGCATCAGCGCGACCGCTTCGCCTGCGAGCTGCCCCAAGGCGGGCGGTGAACATGCGACGCGGCCGCCCAGCCCGTGCTCCCTATCGCAAGTCGCGTTACACGCGTATAATTACGGGCCGAGCACTTACGCTTCTTCCGCCAAGGAGATGCGATCGCCGGGAACAAGGGGCGAGACGACTGTCTCCCCCCGCTCCCGGCGATGCACCTCCAGAATCCCCTGGTTCCAGGGGCAGACGACGATCAGCCGCTAGTTCGGTGTTCCATTGACCGGAGGAGTCTCATCCGGCGGACCTGACGGCACGCCTGCCGGTCGTCCGGGAGGACCTGACGGAGCGCCTCTTCCCCAGTCACACCGCTGGTCGAAGCCAGGGGCAGAAGTGATTCGCGTCTGGTCGCTGCCGTCGGCGTTCATCACATAGATCTCCCCATCGTTGTCACGAAACGCCGTGAACGCGATGTGGCGGCCGTCGGGCGACCATGCGGAGAAGGCGTCGAAGCTGCCGGAGCCGGGCAGGTCACCGTTGTTGGTCAACCGAGTGGGGTTCGAGCCGTCAGCGTTCATCTTGTAGATCTCGAGGTTGGGACCGTTCACGTCGTGGCGCCGGCTCTGGAAGGAGATCTCCCGGCTGTTCGGAGACCACACGGCCCCACTGTCCTCCCCGACGCTGGTGGTCAAGCGCCGCACGTTGCTGCCGTCGGGGTTCATGGCGTAGATCTCGAAGTTGACCCCACCGGGGAGGCTGTCGCGGGTGCTGTTCCACACGATGGTGCTGCCGTCGGGTGACCAGTCGGGCTGAGCGTCGAAGGACGCACTGTTCGAGATGTTGGTCTGGTTTCCGCCATCGGCGTCCATCACGTAGATCTCGAAGTTCACCGACCCGTGGTGGCCCGGTTGGCCGGGGCTTCCGGGGTCGCGCGTGCTGTGGAACACGATCCTGCTCCCGTCCGGCGACCAGGCGGCCCCCCGGTCCTCGCCCTTGGAGAAGGTCAGTCGCCGGATTTTGGTGCCATCGGCGTTCATCACGTAGACCTCGGAGTCACCGTCGCGGCGGCTCTCGAAGGCAACCTTCCTGCCGTCGGGGGACCATGCCGGGTCGTTGTCGAACGCCGGGTTGTTGGTGAGATTCACCACCCCGCTCCCGTCCGGGTTCATGCTGTAGACCTCGCCGTTCCTCATGCACGCCAGCTTTCCTGCGCCGGCGAAGAGGGCACTTGCGGGCGGTATCTCGACGACCAGCGACGCGAGCAGTGCAGCTCCCCCCAGCCCAATCCATCGTCTGCCTCGCCGGTTGCCACTACGGGTCTTCTCCATGCGGTCCATACCAATCCTCCTTCGTCTTGGGTTCTATATGCGCACTGCAGACGTTACTCCCACGCACCGCCCCACCGCAAGGTCCGTTGCCGCACCTCGGGCTGCGCAACGGCCGTGACGGCTACTCGCCTTGCGGCAACCGGCCCTCGCGGTGGTAGGATTCTGACTAGAACACTGTCTCGAATACCGCTTAGTCGGAGTTCCCTCTGCCGAATAGGGAAGACGAAGTGCTACAGGCGATCGACCTCCTCGTAGAGGCGCTTCGCTCTAACACGCGCCGAAACCAGGAGGCAATACGGCGGGCAGCTGCGATCAGAAAGCAGAGGGAGCGAGGCGTCTCCTACCGCGAGATCGTTACAGCGGAGGGAAAGGCTCGGCTCGTCGAGCTCACCCGCGCGAACCTCCTCGCTTTGGCCGAGCACGGGGGCCGTCTTCGTCGGGCGGAAGCAACTGCCCTTCACAAGGAAGGGATGACTATGGACGAAATTGCCCGACTATTCGGAGTGACGCGTCAGCGAGTATCCGCTCTGCTCAAGGAGGCCAATAATCGGGCGCCAAAAACCCTATAGACTCACATCTAGGCGACTCGAGCAGGTTACCGTTGGTGGAGTTGGCCGCTGATAGGTAGTCGGCTCGGCAAGGCCAACCGAGGCATGGCCGACGTGACTCGACTGAGTCCGGCCACAGCACGCAAAACCGACGTCGGCGAGATTTGTCTTCCCCCGCTCGCTACGGCCCCAAGCGTGCAGCTACGCCACCCACAAGTACCCGACGACCAGGGCCTGGCTCGACAAGAACCGCTGGATCACGTTGCACTTCACGCTGACGTCAGGGTCATGGGTGAAGGAAGACGACCACTTCTCCGTCGACGGGACGCTGCTGGAGGCCTGGACGGTACGCCACGTATAGAGCTAGCGCATCGTCGCGCTGCTCAGCGGTGTAGGTCGCCATGACCACGACCGTCCTCGTGACCTGGCAGAGGTGGCCGAACCAGTTTCCATGGACTTGCCCTGCCAGCGTCGGGCACCGTGAGACTGCGAAGGCGTTCGGCATGAGGAGGGTCGATGCCGTAGCCGTCGATCAGGACCTCGGCTACGGCTGTCGAGGGCACTCGGTGGCCACGCTCGAGGTGACAGAGGTAACCGGCTGAGACCCCGAGGTTGCGTTCTGCGACCCGAAAGCTCCATCCTCGGCGTCGGCGGGCGGACCGGAGTGACTGACCCACGTCACCGGGAAGGTGGCGTTTGGCTTTGGCCATGGGTCCAGCCTTGCGCGGCGTTGTCCATGAGGTCCCGGGGCCGGGAGGGGGGTGCCGTACCTCCACTCGTGTCGCTCAAGGCCTTTTTGACGATCCCTGGCACCTCACCGGCCCACACCTGGCGCACGACCGACTCCGGGGCCCCTGCCGCCACCAGGGCCGTGTGGATGGCCTCCAGAAGTGCCCGCAGCACGTCGGCCAGCATCTGGCCCTGGCGTTCGCTCAGGGCGACCTGTCGCTCCTCCAGGCCGGCGTCGATGGCGAGCTTGGAGATGCGCGCGCTCCTGTCGTTCCATTGGCCCAGGAGATCAAACGCCACGTGCGGCTGGTTGCCGACCCACAGCACCTCGAGCTCACTGACCATCCCCTCGAGCACCCGGGCCATCGTCTGCGCTCGACGCTGCGCCTCCGCCAGTGCTGCCAGCGCGTCGTCGGCGTCGCTCCGCTCGGCGGCTATGAGCCTGCCGATCTCGGTCATGATCCGCTCCTTCTCGGCGGCTTTGCGACCGTTCGGTGCTGCTCCGCCATGGAGGTAGCAACGGCCGAAGCCGACGTGGTCCGTTCGGTGGCCCCTGGGGTTGCGGCAGTTTCCCCCCGTGCGGGTGACGGCACCGCAACAATCGACAGGCTCCATCCGCGGAGCGATCAAGAGGGCCTCACCGGGAGCCCCTTGTTGCAGACCAGGACAGCATTCAGCTCCATGGTGGCGATCGTGGTGCCGATAGAAGGAGCCGGAGTGGACTTACTCACGGCGGGCGCCACCCTGCGTTCTCCCTCACCCTTCGCCGCGCATCCCGGCGGCGATGGTTGCCAGCGTTTGGGCTCCAGCTTCCTCAATGCCGACCAGGCGGTCGAGGGCCTGGCGCAGTCGATGACCTCCGGGTCTGTCGACTTGTCGGGCAGGTGGTTAACGGTCATGGGTTTCCTTTCGGGTTGGTGAGCGAGTGGATCTCGCAGAGTCCCCAGCCGTCGTCGGCGATCGTGACGGAGGGGCGATGGCAGTCCCAGCAGAGGACAGCAGAGGGGGACGCGCCTCGGGGTGTCCTGGATCAAGGTGGAGGTCAGCGAGAAGGAGGATCAGCCCTTGAACGCCGAGGGCTTCCACCGCGTACCGATTCACCGGCTCCTGCTCCTCGCGATCATGGCGTGGAGCCACAACAGCGATGCAGCCCGGTGACGATCGACCAAGCTCAGGCTCTGGCCCGGAGGGGTGGACGTCGGACGAAGAGCCCGGAAGAGCGTTGGAAGCACGTGGCCGAGGTGTACCTCGCTGCCAGGAGAAGGCGGAGCCCACCACGGTGGCGGTCGCACGAGCATTCCGTCTGGGCACCAGTAAGAAGGGCCAGGATGCAGCCCGGAGCCTGATACGTCGGGCTCGTCAGGCGGGCTACCTCCCTCCCATCACCAGGAAGGACTGACATGGCCAGCATCCACAAGCGCTCCGCCAAGGACGGCTCCCCTCGCTATGACGTCCGCTACCGCCTGGCCTCCGGAGATGCTCGCACGAAGACGTTCCGCAATCGGAAGGAGGCGGGACGCTTCGCTGCGGTGGTTGTGGCAGACAAGGATCGCGGGGGCCTGCTTGACCCCAGGGCGGGCAGGGTGACGGTGGCCGACTACGCGGCCCACTGGCTGGAGGGCCGGCCTACCCTCCGCCCTAGAACCGTCGTGGAGTACCGCGGGGTGCTCGATCGCCACGTCCTCCCGTCAATCGGTGCCGTGGAGCTGGGGCGCCTGGACGTGGCCACCGTGAGGGCGTGGCACGCGAAGCTGCTCAGGGCGGGCGTCGGAGCCCCAACGGTGGCTCGCTCCTACAGGGTCCTGCGGGCCATCTGTGCCACAGCGGTCGAGGACTCGGTCATCCTCGCCAATCCCTGCTCGGTGAAGGGCGCTGGCCAAGATCACTCCCCCGAGCGCCCGGTAGCAACGCCTGAGCAGGTGTGGGCCCTGGCAGCCTCCGTCCCGGAACCGCGCCGTTGCTTGGTGGTGCTTGCCGGCTTCCTCGGGCTGCGACTGGGCGAGTGCCTCGGTCTAGCTGTTCGCCACATCGACCTACTGCATGGACTTCTCGTCGTCGAGCAGCAGCTCATCGAGATGCCCGATGGCTCCCAGGTGCTTGTCGAGCCGAAGACGGAGTCGGGGCGACGATTGGTCCCGCTTACGGCGCGGTAGCAGCCGAACTCGAGGGCACCTGGGGCGCTGGGCAGGCACCGGCCCCGACGGGTGGCTCTTCCATGGAGTGAAAGGAGGTGCGCTGCGCCGCTACGTCTTCAACGCCGAGTTTCGGGCGGCGAGGGCGGCGGTGGGGCTGGACCAGCTCCACGTCCACGACCTTCGCCACTCGGCCTTAACGCTGGCGGCGGCGACCGGCGCCACGGTGGCTGAGCTACAGGCGCTCGCTGGCCACGCCAGTCCTCAGGCGGCCATGCGGTACCAACACGCCACGATGCAGAGAGCACGGGCGCTGGCGGAAGCAGTGGACCAGGTGATCTCGGGTCCGAGTGATAGACGCGTCATGGATCCGCCAGCCGTAGCTTCGATCAGCGCGGAAAATGGCACTTGACTTTGACCTTGCTATTTTGAGAGCAGCCCCAACGGGATTCGAACCCGTGTCTCCACCTTGAGAGGGTGGATGACATGGTCACTGAGAGACGTTGGTAGACAAGATGAGCAGGTCAGCAGGTGTGCCGCGTCACCCTGAGACAGCCTGAATCGGCTGGGTACGCGCGATGGATGTGCGATGGCTCACGAGGCGCCCTTGCGGCTGTTGCCGGACCGATGGGCGGGAGCCCAGTTGTCCGGTCCTCCCCCGCTCTGGTCGGCGGCCAGGGGGATGACGTGGAGCTCCGCGCCGGCGGAGCGCTCACCCATCGCCGAGGTCCGCTGGTCGGAGTGGGCGCGCCGGCCAGCATGGAAGAGCAGCACGCCCACCTGGCCGAGCACGCCATCGCCGACGCCCTCAGATCCGGCCGTCGCCTCCTACCGCGAGCTGCTGCGCAGCGCCGCGCCCACGACCACGCGCCACGAGGTCCTCCTCACCGTGGTGGTCTCGTCCCGTCGGGTCAAGGTGGGGGTTCCCCACCGGGGCAACCCCACGGCGGCGGGCTCCGAGCCAGCTCACCCGACCCTTGGAGTCAGCCGGCCTGGCCGCCTCGGCCCCGGACAGCACAATCTTGGCTTGGCCGTCCAACCATCCCGGGCGCTTGTAATTTTCCTGGGTGGGCGCCGTCCTGGTCCGATGGATGATGCGCCGGACCCACCGCCGGCTGTGTGCCACCACGGGACAATGGCTGGAGCCTGGGGAACAGACCGCCGACGTCGCCGTGGGAAACCCGGCGTGGACCATGTGGCCATGCTTCGGAGGCGCCGCCCTGTTATTGCTGGGCGGAGTCGTTTCGAACCTTTACGACGAGCGGCTCTGGCCGGCGCTCGCTCTGGGGTTGGCCGGCTTCGCTTGTCTAGCGGCTCCCGTCGTGGCCGTGCCCTCAACGGTCCTTGTGACGACCGCGACCGGCCGGGTGGTGGTGCTCGAAGCTTCTCCCTTCCGCAGCGTGCCCCGGCGGGTGCGGGGGTCGCTCTCGGCCGCAGACCTAGACCCCGGGCGGTGGTTCCTGGGCGGGCGCATACTTGGCGTCGCCGGAATCCGGCTCTGGGTCGGATCGTTCTGGGCGCGACACCTGCCCGCCTAATCAGGGCGGCGCCCTCCCGTCCCGCCCCAAGGCGCTGCAGCGCCTTGAGCACTTCGGGCTCGCCCGCTCCATCGAATCGAGGTCAACCGCCGCAGCGAGGCCGCCGCCTACGCCTCGTTCGACCTGGCGCTCGGCAACGTCCCCTTCGACGGGAACGTCGTGGCAAGACGCTGGGACACGACCACCGCCCTTCTACGCTCGTTCGCCCGAGCCCGGGTGGACCACTCGGGCCAGACCCTTGGCCTTGAGGGCCAGCACCGTGTTCTCCACCTCGTAGTTCCCGTAGACGACCACCGGTGACCGGTTCGAGCTCTGCACGCAGCGATCAGCGCCTTGAGGGTCAGGGGATAGGCATCGGGCGTGGTCAGCTCCTTCTCGAGCAAGGCGCCGACCACCCGAGCCTCTATGGCGGTCAGGCCCAATGTCCCTGCAGGTTCGGGCATGACGGCCACGGTGACACACCGGCTCCTCGTGGTGGAAGCGACGACTCAAAGCGAAGCGGAGAGATGCTGCTCGAGGAGCGCTTCCACGTCTTGCATGGGATGCTCCAGAGTGACGTGCACTTCAGCCGTGCGGTCGTTCACCGTCACGATCAGGGGATCTTCGAACGAGGTGTTCGGCAGTTCGATGATCACCCCGGTGTCGATGTCCTCGCGGATCGGAACCCCGGCGATGGTAAGGACGGCGTCCGATCGCATCGAAGGAACGGCCTCACCGGCATCGAGGTCGGGAGCGACCACGTTGTAGCGCCCCCTGAGGTTCACCTCCATCGCTGTGGCCAGCACGTACGGCACGACCATCACCAGGATGGTTGGCCG
>DASZDM010000209.1:0-12884 GCA_035942015.1 Acidimicrobiales bacterium
CGTGGTCGACGAAGTGATTGGACCCGCCTGGCTGTGGCCGCAGACCACCATGCGCCTGATCGGCGCGAAGAGATGCCCGGCAGCCGGCTCCCGGCCTGCCCTGCCCGACCTTCCGGGCTGGTGAGTGACCCGCTGTGTCCACCACCGCCGACGTGAGGAGCACGATCATCGACCACTGAACCAAGTCGCGACCGTCCCACCCCCGGGGCCTCGGTCCTCATCCGCCAACTCAACCGGCGGGCGCGCCGGTCAGTACGTCGCGCTCAAACCCCCGGCCTGTGGCCGGCAACGGAGTCCGCCTTCGGCGGACGCCCTATTGACAAGGATCGCTCTGTCAGAGATGCCGCTCGGCGTGGGTCCGGCACCTGAGCGCAACCAAGACGAAGTCGACGCCTAGCGACCACCGATCATTCCTTAGCGTTGGCCTCGGCGGCCGGTGAGCCGGCATTACGGTGCGATTGATGCCGAGGCTTCGTACAGCAGCCGTCGCTGGAGCCGTCATGAGCGTCGGGATCGTGTACTTCGCCCTATTGAAGTCCACGACTCGGTCCCAGGAGGGCGACTTCTTCGATAGCCCCTGGTTTTGGTGGGGCTGGCTCGTACTACCTGCGATCGCAGCCGGGGCAGCGTGGATCGATGCGGAGGGCGCTCCGTACTGGGGTTGGCTCCTGGTGTTTCCGCAGGCAGTGGCGGTCGTGGTGGAAGGCGCGTTGCTTCACGACCCAGCCCAAGGTGCTTCGTTCTGGCCCGTGGGGTTGCTCTTTGTTGCGTTCCTCGGGTTACTCGCTTCGGGAGCGGCGCGCCTGGGGCGTACAGCACGAAGAGGGAGCGCATAGGTGCCGCTCGCGAGGGTCGGAGCGGCCGCGGCCAACGGCTCGCCGTCGCGGCCCAGGGGCTAGAACGTTCGGTCGCGCTGGCGGCGGTCCTCGACGATCCGGCAGTAGGACCGGGTCTGCCCTGCCGGTCACACGTCCCTGGTGGCGGTTGCAGAGATCTCGAGGACCTTGACGCTCACGAGGTCGATTCCGACTGCCCGTTGTCCTACTGCGTTGGCAACGATGTTCTCCTTCATCGACTCAGCGGCATCGACGCTGTCGTAGGTCAGCATGACGAAGCTTGTCCCCTGAGCCCGGTCGAGCGTCCAGGTCCCGGCCACGAATCCGGGGTGGCGTCTTACGCCGGGCACGATCGCCTGCTCCAAACCAGCGCGTTGTTCGGCCTCACGGGACAGGTCCATTCGGAACGTGGCAAGGGTTGCGTGACTTGGTCCGGTCATAGACGGGAATCCTCGCACGCGAGGCTTCGCGATCGGATGGAGCAGCCGGCCGTTGCCGGCCCCGGTTGTGTCGACTGAGGGTCAGTGGCTCAGGCGTGAGCGTGAGTCGACGGGAGGAAGCCCCGAAGTGCCGATCACGAGCGCCTCTCGCTGCGGCGGCCAACGGCTCCCGTCTCGGCACAGCAGCGCCGATCATCCGTTCGCGCTGGGCTGGACCGCCGGCGTGCCCGGCAATAGCGCTGGCTTCCGGGTCGATGCAGACTATTTCGATGCCTGGGAACAGGAGGGAGGCGGCGGTGACGCTGAAAAACGTCGTGGCTGGGCTCGTGGTCGCACTCTTCTCGCTCACGCTGTTGGCTGGGCTGGTGGCCATGGTGGATCGCGTGAGCGATCCCGCAAGGTTCGTTACGTGGCCGGTCATCGCATTCACCGCGGTAGCAGCGGTGGTGGCGATGCTCGGGCTTTGGGCCGGGCTGGCGCGACCGGGTTTGCTTGCCACGGGCTTGCTGCCTGCCTTGGTTCTGTCCTACATCTTGCCGGCTGCGCCCTTGTCCTTCATCACTGTCGTGCTTCTGTGTCTCGGTGGCCTCGCCGCCACGGCCAGAGGCGTGGCCGGCGGTCTGGCTGCCGGTACGGGATCGTTGATGGTCCTCTTCGTGGTCCTCCAAGGGCCTGCGGTTGAATGCGGTGAGTCGAACGTCACTTCAGGTGCCCCATGGTGGATCGAGTCTCCCAACAGCTCCTCTGGCTCTGGTTCGATGACCGCCGACGGCGTCGCCGGTGGCACCATCCAGGTCGGCGATCGCCGCTATGCGTACACGTGCAAAGCCGATCGACTCTCCAGCTTCGATCGTGTGGGTTGACATATCTGCACTGAAACCGCGCTCCGATGCGCTAGCGCGGGTCTCGAACGGCGGATGCCGACGGCTCGGCGTCGACGGCGACGAGCACCGAACGCTTCTTCGCGCTCGCGTCGCCCATCGCCGACCCGGCAATCTTCGGCGCGTGGACCCGTCTACTCCGGCATCCGGCGGCATGGCCGGCGCACCGACGTGCCGCTAGCCCGGGTGCGCCTCCGTCGTCCTATTGACCCCGCGCGCCGATCAATCGACAAGTGTGCTCGTGCGATCGGCGAGTGTGCCGCGTCAGCTGCGGCCAAGTTCAGCGACGACGAACTGCAGCAGCTCTCGCAAAGGTCGAAGGCTGTCCCGACCCAGGGAACCATGGCCGAACGAATCGGATCGAATGTGTGCGAGGGCCACCGGGGTCGACAGGTCCGGCTCTGCGTCACCCACCGGCGAAGGCTCGCGCTCGCCGAGGACGTCGAGGCAGAAGGACGCGACCTCCGAGCCAACCTCTTCGTCGCCGACGAGCAGGAGATGCAGGTCATCGTCCGCGACCCAGACGTAGACCGACTCCTCCTGATCGTCAGGTCCGTACGGTGCCCATGTCGGAAGCCCGGCGGCGAGAAGAGCGTCGTGAGTTCGTCCCCCGGCTTGATACCGCACATGGTGAGCATCGCAGATCCGAGCGTTCCGATGTGCCGGTTCGGTCACGCCCCCAGAGCCGCGGGCATCGGCGACCGGGGTGAGAACCATCGATTACCGAGGATGTGGTTGCGGTGGCCCCCCACGGCTGGCGACCAGGCAATCGGCGTTACTCGACGCAGTTCTCATCGATGTACGCGGTGACCCGGGCAATCGCTGCGTTGACGTCTTCGGGGAAGTTCTCGGTGAGCTGCGAGTCCGGGGCAGAGGGATCGACCGTGTTGCCAAAGTGCGTGGTGATGAAATCGAGATCTTCGCGGAGCTCGGTGGGCGCTTGCGAGCGGAGTTGGCGTAGATGTTCGACGTGTTCAGACGAGCCGACGTAGCTCTCAGGGAATTCCACGGAGGGATCCGGCGCATCCGCGCAGAACGCCGCACGGTCGGTGGCATCAGCCTTTGTGCCAGTTGCCGCATCATCTTCGCCGCATGCTGCGACCGACACCGTCAGCGCTACGAGCGCAAACAAGGTCAGTGCGAGCCGCCGTTGTGGTGTCCTCCGCATCATGGTGACCTTACCGTCCCGTTGCGCGACGCCGAGGTGCCGTTCCTTCTGGCCAGCGGCGGTTGCCGTCTTCTGGTCGAATCGAACGGTGAGCCGACCGATCAACCAATCTTTCGCCGCTTGGAGGAAAGTCGTACCTTGTGGGAATGGCTGCAGCGACCGGACCCCGCCGGAAAGTCCGCACGAGAGCACTCCTCGTGGCCTCTGCGCTGCTTGCGTTCGGAGTAGGACTTGGATTTGTACTCGGGCGTACCACGGGAGGGAGACGCCGTGGCCGCTCCGTCCAAGAAGGCGGCACCGGAGCGGTCAGAGCGCCTGGACGCCGCCGCGGTACTGGCCACCTACGCCCGCTGGTTGAAGCGCCAACCACTGGCCGAGCGGTCGAAAGACGCCTACCTGGCCCAGGTGAGGGGCTTCATCGTCTGGCTGGCGGGCTCGGAGTACACGGCCAGGGCCCGCAGGGCCACGACGTCGCCGGGCCAGAACAGCTCCGGGTCAGGGTGACCTGGCCGCCACCGCCGGCTGGCGACCATCAGATCCCGGTCCTGGGCTACCAGGGCGGTGAGCTCGTTTAACGTGGCCTCGACCTCGGAGTCCTCCATGAGCAGCCCACGTTGTGCCCAGGCGTGGCGCACCACGGTCGTGCAGCGGGAGCCGGTCTCCGGTGATGGGGATACGGGCCGAGAGCGCATTCCCGAGGCTCAGCCGGTCGGCAAAGGACCCAAGCGCGTGCAAGCCCACGTTGGCCACGACCTGGTCTCCGCAGCCTTACACCTTGACCGCCAACGTGCTCGTAGCGTTCACCTGAGAAGTGCCCTCATGGTTTGGGTCTCTGTGCTCTCGACAAGCAACAGTCTCCCAGGTCAGGGGGGCCGTCTCGCGTATGGTCAGCCGTCACCGGCGATGGTCGCGTGAATGATCGGGGTTAGATGGTGACAAACTGGATCCTGGAGAATTCCCTCGGAGCCACGACCGAGGCGATCCACTCGATGATTTCTTGGCGGTCAGTCCGGTAGGCGAAGTCAGTGCCCCGGCACCATTCGTTCAAGCCGAAGGACGTCACCGCCAAGATCGCGTTGCTCGGCGTGTCGCCGTAGAGCAACGGACCACCGGAGTCACCAGAGCAGGTACCGCCGCGGCCGCTGCCGTTGCCGTTCAGCTGGAGGTTGTAGCCGTCGTTGTTAGCGCTGCGGGTATTCACCAGCGTTGACGTCGCCATGAGTCGTTCCCGGAACGACGTGACGTGCGTCGGGCTGCTTTCAGTGAGGCCGTAGCCGCTCGACGTGAAGATCAAGCGGCGACGCTGTGGACCGGTGTCCTGACCGTCAAGTGCTCCAGGCCGAGCCAGCTGGCCGTACTCCGCGAGCTGGATCGGCTGATCAAGGATGACGATGCCGACGTCCCTGGTGTTCGGGTACCCGGCGAAGTCGTCGAAGCCGTAGTCGTAAAGCTCGTCCGACGTGGCACACAACGTGCCGAGAGTGTTGTTGGCGCACGTCTCCGGATAGCCCGTCGTTGGGTCGAGCTGGGTTTCCGGGTTGTAGTTCGCGCCTGCGTCCTGCTGGAAATAGACGCGAGCACTGGTGGCACCGTCGGTGCAGTGACCGGCGGTTAGGAAGACAGTGGGTGTGAGCAGCGACCCTGAGCACCGGTGGATGAAGTCCCCGGCCTCGTCGTACAAGACGATCAGCCCCACGAACGGGTGCTCGAAGTCTTCGACGTAGTTGTTCGTGATTGCTCCGGCGGGGGTCGGGACGAGGACCGCGATCATTCCGATGGCAGCGGCGGCCACGAGAGTCAGCGGGTTGCGCATGAGAGTCTTCCTTCCGGACGATGACACGGCGCGGCCGGTGCTCGCGACAGCCGTGCATTGGAGTCCGGGATCACTATCGCCGGTCTGGCCGTGAGTTACTACAGTCAATGTTGACTGGTGCTGGCTGCCCCTGGGCCAAGGACGACGAGGCCCGCGATGGTCGTCGGTGGGTCCCCTCTCTTGAGGCCCGGCCGTGGCGTTCGTGGACTCGACGAGCACCCCATTGTGCCGGGCCGACGACCTGCGCGAGGCCGAGGCCGCCGACGAAGGAGCGCTTCTGCTTCGGCATGCCATGAGGCTACGAGGCGAACCGAGTGCGGACGTGCGGCGTAGCGCCTTGGACGTCCTTTCACGCCACCTGGCGCCGGAATCCCGGACTCCCGACGAACCGCGCCGCCAGGACGGTCCACCAGCCCTGGCGGCTTATCCGTAATAATGTTGGATATGTCGGATGCGAGGAAAGGCCTGGACGGAGACCTCCGGGGTGTGGCTACCGGCTGGCTGGCGGCCAAGGGGATCGAAGGGCCGTCCCCGGCCACCCAGGCGGCTCGCCGTGCCGACCTGGCCGGGGTGGCCGCCTGTCTGGCCGACGTGCTGGAGCGCCCCGACGCCGGCCTGCCCGCCGACAGGTCCGCGTTCGACCAGCACCTGGCCCAGGTGTGCCTGGCCGACCTCACCGAGGCCAACCTGGTCGCCGCTGTTTCCGCCTTCGCCGAGGACGGCCATGCCGCCGCCTCGGTGCGCCGAGCTCTGTCCACGTGGCGGGGGTTCTGCAAGTGGCTGGTGCGAGAGGAACACCTCCCGACGAACCCGCTGGAGGACGTCAAGGGGCCCAAGCGCCCCGACTGGGCGCCCAAGCCCCTCGAGCTGGCTGAGTTGGAACAGGTGATGGCCGCCGCCTCCGAGCCCGATCCCCGAGCCCGCCACTCCTGGCCTGAACGGGACCTGGGCCTACTCGCCGCTCTGGCCGGGGCCGGCCTGCGCTCGGCCGAGGTGATCTCGATGGCCGTGGGATCGGTGGAGGCAACCGAGCGGTCCCCGCGACTGCGGGTCCGGGGCAAGGGGGCCAAGACCCGGGTCGTGCCGGTCGCCCCCGAGGTGACCGCCGCCATCGCCGCCTACCTCGAGTCCCGCCGGGCCCGGGTGGGTCGGTACTCGAGTACCGACCCGCTGTTCCTTCGCCTCGTCGGGCCCCCCAACCGACCCGAGGCCCAGGCGTTCAACCGCCAGAGCCTGGACCACCTGGTGCTCACCTGGTTCCGACGTGCCGGGGTCACTCCCCCACCGGGGGCTCTAGCCCACGCCCTCCGCCACACCTACGCCACTTTGCTCGTCGACGCCGGCGCCTCTTTGCCCGAGGTCCAGGCGCTACTCGGGCACAAGGACATGTCCACCACCCAGGTGTACCTGAAGGTGGCGGGGCGGGGGCTGGAGGACGCTGCTCGCGCCCATCCCGCCCGTGAGGCGCTACGTCGAGTAAGCGCCGCTCGTGAAGTCGAAGGGCGTGACTGATGAGCGCAGAGAGCACGCCGGCGTCGCGCCTACCATCTCCCCGATACTCGTGGATATGGGGACTAAAGAGGTCCTGACTGCCCAGTACCGTCGCCGGGATCGATGTCAGGGTCCTGTGTTGCAGGCGTCATGAGCAACTCGAGTAACTCCGCCCTTTCCGACCCGAGACTTTCCGTGTCCACCTCGGACAGAAGAATCCCAGCCACAACCTGCGCCTCGTCGTGACGGTTGCTTTGCCAATAGGCCGCCGCCAAGCAGGTACCGCTCGCAACCACCGCATCACTGCACGCTGCGTTGCGTGCCTGCGTCCAGGTGTCAGCCAGCAGCTCGATGGCCTGATCCACCTGGCCGACCTTCAGCAGCCATCCGCCGAGGGTCGTCGCTGTGTGAAGGGCCAAGGCACTATCCGGCCCATGCAGCCGTTGCCGGGATGTGAGAACGTCCCGGCCGACTCGGATGGCTGCGTCAAGCCGGCCCGCCTCGGCCAGCGCGAGGCTGAGCTCGTGACCGGCCCACCACGTGGGACGTTCCGCGTCAGGAGCGCGCTGCCTTGATCGCTCAAAGCTGTCGCCAAGGACGGAGATGGCCTCCTCCAACTGTCCGGCCGATCGCAAGTAATGCCCGAACCTGCTCGCTGCGCCAAGCGACAAGTCGTGGTCCGGCCCATGCAGTCGTACCTGGGCGGCAAGGACCTCACGGCCGACTTGGACGGCATCGTGCGTTCGCCCCTGCTGGGCCAGCGCCCAGGCAAGCTGGTCTCCAGCCCGCCAAGTGGGCTCGTCCGTGTGCGGCAGCACCCGCTTCGCTCGCTCGAAAGTATCGCTGAGCAGCGAGACGGCATCCTCCAGCTTGCCGACCGATGTCATCTCCGTTGCGAGGGTTCTTGCCCGCTTGAGCGCAGCCCGGTCGTCCGCCCCCCGACGTCTACGGTCCTGATCAAGCAGATACCTCGGCTTTGCCAGCGGGTCTACCCGGCCATCCTCGTCAAGCCCGCTGTCGGCCAGACACCGGACCCGCCGACGCCTCGACCATCTTGAGTGGCTGAGTGCGGACCCCGTGATCATGCCGCAGATTACAAACACCAGCAGCCAAACGAGCACGTCTGCGATAGCTGTGGGCCAGCTGGGCTGGCGGAGCCCAACAGCTGACAAGACGAACATCAGGGCCAGGTACGTCGTCGCTTGGAAGGCACACATGCGGCCATACATCCTGCGGGACCAACCGGGGCCGAACAGGTCGTCCAGCATCCAGCGATGCCACTGAGGGGGCAACCCAGCGCCGTACATTGCGTAGACCCACCAGTGCTGGAACGGCGGGTGTGTTCGCCACCGCGCCCTGAGCCCACCGAAGACAACGCTGGCGGCAAGCCTCATGGGGAGCCGGTCTCCGCCCTGAGGTACGAGATCCAGCGTGGTGGTCACGATTTCCTCTCCACGCTCGATGCGATCGGGCCGGGGCCAAGCCCTCAGCAGCAGCCGGACGCGCCGTTCAGCCGAGGTCATGTGGACGCCAGGCCCAATCGCGACTCGGCCGCCTGAAGCACCGCGCTACGGCGCGTGGCCTCCTCACGCACGGCGATCCGGCCAGCGTCGTTGATGGCGTAGTAGCGGCGAAGCCGACCATTCACGACCTCGGTACGAGTGCTCCGGATCAGGTTCTGTTCACTCAGTCGGTCCAGTGCGCCATAGAGACTGCCGGGCCCGAGCTTCAGTCGGCCTTCGGACAACTCCTCGACTTCACGGATGATGCCATAGCCGTGGCGCTCGGCGTCGGCCAACGCCACCAGGATGAGGAAGGTGGGCTCCCGCATGGACGTGTCCATCCAGACCGATAATGCACCGCTCAGCGATATATGTCAACGGTCCAGATATCCCGCGTCCGTCTGCTGCCTAGGGTCGAGCGGGTTCCAGAGCGAAATGTCACCGTTCGGCGAGCTAGGGAGCGAAGCCGGGAACGGATTACCGGGCGTCTGCTATCAAGCGCCGCTCCAGCGCTCGCCGGATATCGGGGACGGGCTACGACCAGCGCCACGGATGCAATCCCGCGCCTCGTGACAACGGTACGATACAAGAGCGCGAGGCGAGTATGTTCGATAGTGAACCGTACGAGATCCGCTTCATGGAGCAGGTTCTGTGTTGCGGCGACAGTTATCCACTGCGGGCGGGAGGGAACAGTGCCACACGCAGTTCTTTGTCTGACCGTAATGACGGCATTTTTGTTTATAAACGCTCTAGTACCTAGCAGCGCCGCTGCAATACCCCTCAGCGGTTTCGAACCGTCGGCCCTCGTTGCACAGACTACAACTACCGCGCCTGCTCCGCCCAGGGATAACTCGGACCGAGATGGTCGGTTGGCCGGTATGGCAATAGTTGCCACTGTCTTGCTTGCGCTTATCTACGCTGTCTTCCAACGCGCCAGCACTACGCAGGTCGCCGGCCCTCCGCCAGGAGCGGTGATCGTTGCTATCGTCGTAGTAGGTTTTGTTTCAGCTTTACGACTTGTCGCCATACTCCACCAAGAGGCAGTTGCGTCGATCATCGGCGCCGTTGTGGGCGGCGTTGTAGGATCCACTTTGGGGCGACAGAAGGAGCCCAAAGATAGCTCGGGATCACCGGGCAACGAGTGAGTCACTGTCCGAAGGAGTTCGCAAGACCATTTGGATGGTCCACGACTTGCTCTAACGCCGGCCTCGTTCGGAAGCGCCTGACACTGCCAACTCGGCCAGGCGCCGCAGCAGGTCCAGCTGCGCCTGGAACTGCTCAAGCGTGAGTGAGGTCATCCTGCCCTCAGCGACGGTGACGCAGTAGCTGAGGCGCCCGCGATTGGCGTCGTAGAGGACCACGGGCGGGTCGAGCTCGGCCAAGAACGGTTCGACGTGGCGGTACCGTTGCGCCACGAGCGTGAGCGCTCCGAGCGATTCCAGGCTTTCGGCCACCGCTTGGTTGCGGCTCTTGACGTACCACTCCTCCGAGCGCCAAGCCCCGAGCCGTCGTCCATGACGGAGCCACCACGCGCAACCGCCCGAGCCCACGTGCAGCGTCACCGCATGCGAGGCATGACCGTACATGCCGATGCCGGAACCACCCAGGACCACGTCCACCGAGTACCTGCACCAACGCCCTTCCAGGCGACCGCTGGCCACCACCTCGCCGCCGATGGCGGGAGCGATGGTGGCGAAGACTTCGGCGTGCCTGGCACGGTCGTCCCTCGCCTGGAGGAGAAGGAGGAGGACGAGGCCCATCCCGCATGCCGCCATGGTGGGCAAGGTCGGGCCAGTGGGTCCGTCGAAGTGGAGAAGCCTTACCAAGCTCAGAGCCATGACGGGCAAGCACAGCCATTGCAGCAGCCCTCTCACGTCCGGAAGGACGCCGGCTCGCTCCAGGGCGAGCGCCGCCGCAGTCAGCAGTGCGGCCATGGCGACCAAGGTGAGCACCGTGGTCCCACTGCTGAGGTCGATCACGCGCTCGTCTCTTGACAAGCCAGTGCCAGGGACGCGCGGCTCATCGTCGGCGCAGCTCCCGCTCGATCTCGTCGATGATGCCGTGGGCGTCGCTGGCTGGGCGGCGATCGTTGGCTTGTTGGGCGCGGCGAATGAGCGATGCCGCTGAGCGCACGTCGTCCTGAAACTCCGGGTAGTCATCGACGATCGTGTCGAGCCGCCCAGCGGCACCGTCGAGCTCGCCGGGTTCCCACCGCCCGTAGCCGATCGCCTCGTTGAGCTGCTCGTGAACGGACCGGATCGCCACCCAATAGCCGTTGTTGTCGTCGATCTCGGCGTGTCCGCCGCCCCCACCTACCGATTCTCGGAGCCGGTCCCCTATCG
The DNA here is from genome assembly GCA_035942015.1 of Acidimicrobiales bacterium. GTDB lineage: Bacteria > Actinomycetota > Acidimicrobiia > Acidimicrobiales > CADCSY01 > JADDRA01. Next base: position 10,474 of record DASZDM010000209.1, read on the forward strand.
AGTCGTCGAGCCAGTCGGCAGTGGTCTCAGTGACATCCGACAGGAACCGCACGATCGCACCACCGCCAGTGACCACCAGCGGCCGACCTGCGGTCAGCGAGAACACTATGACCGCAGCAGCCACCGCCATCCGAGACGCCACCGACCGTCGGCGTTCGGCTCTGAGGTGGCTCGCGAAGTGCTCCCAGTGGGCGTCCACGTCGACCTCTAGCCTTTCCACGGCGTCCGTGAGGTGGCGACGGATCTCCTCGTCGGCTGAAGCCAAGTCCTCCGTCACGTCGCCACCTCCCCTGCTGTCGCTACAGGACCAGCGTCCCCAAGGGAACCGGCGAGGCGTACTCGGGCATGACGGAGATGCGACCGTACGGTGGCCTCGCTGACCCCGAGGGTGTCGGCGACTGCCGAGGTCGGCTGCTCCAGTAGGTAGTAGAGGGTCACCACAGCCCGTTGTTGTTCAGGCAGGAGGGCCAAGACGGACGGCAGGTCGAGCGTCGCCGTCAGCTCCTCCACCGACTCCTGTCTCAGCAGCCGGGGAAGGGCGGCGATCATCCGGTTGTGGCCTCTGCGCTGGTTTCGAAGCCGGTTGATGGCGGCGTGGCGGACCCAGGCAGTCGGGTTGTCCAACCGGGACACTCGAGCCCAGTGCCGGTGAGCTTGCACGAAGGCGTCCTGCACGGCGTCTGCGGCCGCCTCAGCGTCCCCCGCAAGGATGGTGAGGGCACGAACCATCGGCGCGAACTCGCGGCGGAATAGGACCTCCAACCCTTCTTCGCCGGAACGCCGCGTCGATCGCATGCCTTCACTACACCCCGCCGTTCTTTGGATAGTGCAACGAGATTTCCTGATGAGACAACCCCCGACAAGGTCGACGCCGCCGCTGGGCAGCGGGGCTGTCGTATCGGCCCTCCATGGACCGGACCGCGCCGGGTCTTGACCCGGGGACGTCCGTCGCTGTTACATCGCTGGCGTCGGCCCACCTACCTCGTGGTGACTGCAAAACCCCGACGTCCGGAGGGGTCACGTCATCAGTCAGGACGTCAGGACCCTGCGGGCGGCGCGCCAACTCAAGCGCATCCCGCGGAATCACGCTCTGCCGTTGTTTAAGGGGTCCGCATTATGTTGACGGCTGCGTTCGGTAAATGGGTTCAACTTCGGCGGGACTAGTACGACGGCTGAGTGGAGAACTCGGCAAGGGAGACGACGTCCTCGGCTGGGGGCTCCTCAACCTCGACCGGCACGCCGAAATCGGAGAACTCCATGGTCTGCGTCGCCCTCGCCGCGCGAGAGGACAGTCCATCGTGAGTGAGCGAGACATCAAAACTCCAACGGATCTGACGAGCTCGGCCGCGGCCATCGACCCAGACATCCGCAGTGCCCGCCTCCACCGTTCCTCCTAATTCCGGCAGGATTGATGCCGTCATGAGGTTGCTGTCGAGCGTAAGGTTGTATCGGTGGGTCTCTTCTCCTCGTAGCGATTCCTTTCCGGAGTCAGCGATGTCGGTCGCGAGGTCCTCCAGTGGCGCCTGGAGCATCTCGTTCATCGCCCCGAGGCCGGTCACAGCTGCGTAGACCGCGGCCGCGAGGGTTTCGTCCAGGCTGTCGAGCCCCCTCCATTCGCTGAGCTCTTGACTGGTCACAACAAGCCACCGCTCGGAGCGCGGTGAGGAACCGGCCTCGGGAAGGCGGACGTACAACGCAGAGAGACCCTTAACCATCTCCACCGTCGGTACGGTGACCGGCACTCCGAGCCTGCCAACATCCACTATGAATCGCCCAAAGTTGCGCCGGTAATCCATAACCCCTTCGATTCTGTACCCCGACGGGTCCGAGGCATCAGCGGCATCAGCGACCTCCAACTCCACCGAGATTCGCGAGCTTCCCGCCCGGAGGGTGTTGGGACCAGCCTCGGCGATGACTTCGCTCGGGGAGGGCTGGCTTCCGGACCAGAACGGGGAGCCCCCCATCCCGACCCCGGTCACGATGGCAGCCGCGACAACGACGATCATGGAGCCAAGCCACGGTTCATTCCTGTCCATACCCCCATACACCCCGGAGCGGGACGGATCGTGCAGGCGAGGCTCTACCTGTCGGTCGGAGCGATGGGCACGGCACGTGCCGAGACCGACGGCTGTGTGGCACGGGGCAGGCAGGTGCCGGTGATGGGCACTCGGTAACGGCACGTACCGGCCGCCCCATAACGGGAGCCCCGCCCCTTGCCCCCCACCGTGGCCGGTCACCAGGCAGGTACGGCGGACGAGGGGGCGCTGACGGTGGTCCAAGCGCTGCCCTATCCAAGTCCGGGTCGGCAGGGTAAGGCTGAATTACGCCCGATAGCGGGCGCCCCGGCCGAGCCTGCATGCCGAGCACCACTCGTGATGTCCGCCGGGCACGCCCTGCCGTCTACCGTTGCC
>DASZDM010000210.1:0-3255 GCA_035942015.1 Acidimicrobiales bacterium
CTAATGCCGAGGCTGCGAGCGATTTCAGGGCCTCGAGCATCTCCCTCCGCGCCGGAGGCGTCACACCCTGCTGGCACACTGCAACTGTGTACGACGATCCGGAGATGCCCGGCGACCCGGACGAGGAGAGCGAGGAGGGGACCTCCGACCAGGGCGAGCCGGCTGAGCGCGGCCCCATATTCCCGGGGTCTGTCCCGTCCCTCGACGCCTTTGCGACGATCCAGCGCAGTCTCGCTGTCGACGCTGCCGTAATTCCCTAGCCCGACGCCGGCGTTATTCCCCACCAGGCTCCTGGGATGAGTGTTCTAGTCGATGGCGCCTCCTCTGTGGGGAAGCGGACCGAGCAGCTCTTCGAGCTGGCGGGCCAGGGCGTGGGCGGATGGCCAGCCCAGGTTGTCGGCGATGGTGACGGTTTGCATGCCGCGGCGCAGGGCAACGGTCCAGACTCGTTGGACGGGCCTGCCGTCGGGGCTGGTGTCGGGGTGTTCGACGTCGACGACCACAGGCGGCCGCCGTCGGGCTCGTCGACTCGGCCGACACGATGGCGAGCAGTACATGGCCGGTCGTCCTCTGGAGTTGCGCACGACGGGCTCCTCGCAGCCTTCTCGAGCGCAATTGGGCGGGGCGGACTCGTCTGCGGGCATGTGCTCGTCCTCCTCGGTGCGGATGCGCTCGATGAGCGCCGCCTTGGTGGCCAGGATCTCCTCACGACGGGCGAGGGCATCGGGGTCTCGCTGGGTGAGCAGGCTCAGCTCGCTGAGGACGTCGACGATCTCCGACACGGTGCTCACGAATGCGCTCCGGCGCCGGGCCGGCGATTGGGGCGAAAGCTCCGCCCGGCCATGTGCACGTGGTGGGCACCGTTGACCACCCGGTCCAGGATCGACTCGGCCACCACCGGATTGGGGAACAGCGAGTACCAGTCCGAGGCGGCCCGGTTGGCCGTGATGGCCAGCGAGCGCCCGGTCCTTTCGCTGATCAGCTCATAGAGGTCATCGGCCTGGGTGACGGTGAAGTCCCGCATGGCGAAGTCGTCCAAGATGAGCAACGCCGGGCGGGCCCAACGCCGCAGCCGGGTCTCCCAGGAGCGATCGGCATGCCCGCCGGCCAGGTCGGCCAGCAGCCGGCTGGTCTTGGTGAAGACCACGGAATGACCCCGCCGACAGGCCGCATGTCCGAGAGCTTGGGCGATGTGGGACTTGCCCACGCCAACCGGGCCATGCAACACGACCGACTCGCCGGCGTCGACAAAGCGCAGGCAGGCCAGGTCGCGGATGCGGGCGGCGGGGACCTCGGGGTTGAAGGAGAAGTCGAAGTCCTCGATGGTGGCCGCCGACTCGAAGCGGGCAGCACGCAGGCGCCGCTCCAGGGCAGCCGCCTCTCGCCGAGCAATCTCGTCCTCGCACAGCACTTGGAGGAACTCCAGGTGGCCGAGATCCCCGGCATGGGTCTGGGCCAAGCGGGCTTCGAGGGTGTCGAGCATGCCCGACAGGGCGAGGGACTTGAGGCTGGTCTCGAGTTGGTGGCGTCGGGTCATGACGCCTCCTCGGTGGGCTCTGCCTGGTCAACCGCCTGGAAGAGCCGAGTCGGGCCGTGCAGGTGGGCGGGAGCGGTGGGCACCGATTCCGCCGGGGCGACATCGTCCTCGGTGCCGGCGGCGAGGATGCCCTTGACGGTGCGATAGGAGCCGTCACCGGCGGCCAACGCCCGGGCGCAGGCGGCGTCGAGGCGCTCGGAGCTGTAGCGATCGGCCAGGCCCACCACCCCCTGGGCCGAGCGCAGCCGGTGCAAGGCGTTGGTTGCCAACAACTCGTCGACCACGGCGACCACCGAGGTCCCCAGCTCGGCCGCTCGACGCCGACACCACACCGGCGTGCGCATGAAGAACGCCACCTTCTCCGGTGGGTAGTCGTCCCAGTCGGTACAGCGACCCCGCTCGGCCCGGGCCCAGGTCTTGACCACGGTGCCTTCAACGAAGACCTCGACGGTGTGCTCACTGGAGCGGACGTCGACGTGGTTGCCGATGTGGCGCCAGGGCACTGAATACAGCACCTTGCCCACCCGGATGTGGCAATCGACGCCGACTTTGGGCCTCGACCACAAGGCCAGCTCGAAGCCCGCCTGGGGCAGGGGGATCATGGCTGGGCGCTCGAGGGCCTCGAACACCGCTAGAGGCTGGGCGCCGTCCAGGCTGCGATGGGCCCGGCGCCCGGCCACCTCTTCACACCAGCGCAGGGCGCCGGCGACCATGTCGGCCTCGCTGGCCCACTCCCGGCCCCGCCACATCGAGTCCCGCACATAGGGCATAGGTCTCTCGACTCGGGGCTTGTCCTTCGGCTTTCCCCGCCGGGCGGGGTCGACCAGACAGCCGTAGTGGGCGGCCATCTCGCCATAGGCCCGGTTGATCTTGGGGTCGTAGATATCGGGGCGGTCGACCCCGGTGGCCAGGTTGTCGGGCACCAGGCGCCGGGGACAGGAACCGAAGAAGTCGAAGGCGGCCACATGCGCGGCCACCCACGACGAGGCGTCCATCGAGGTGACCGGGCGCACGAACATGTGCCGGGAACAGGCCAACACCATGACGAAGGCCCACACCCGGCGCACCCTCTCGGCCACCGGGTCGAGCCACGAGCCCAGGTAGCCGTAGTCGATCTGGGCCTCCTCGCCGGCGGGCACCTCGGGGCGCAACACCGTGACCTTGTCCCGCTCGGCGTTGTCGGGGAACTCGGTGGCCACGTAGGCCCGGAAGCTGGAGATGCCCACCGCGAGTCCGTGCTCGTCCCGCAGGCGCTGATGCACGGTGGTCACCGTGTTGGTCGCCAGCATCTCTTCGATGCGCTTGCGGTGCACCTCGATCACCGGACGGGTCAGACTGCGCGCCCGGGCGTCGACCAGCTCGGGGAACCAGCCCCGGACGAGCTCGGCCCACTCTGAGCGGGACAACGCCGGGCTCCCGGGGGCCAGGCCCGCCGCCTCCGCCGGCGCCACGTACTTGCGAACGGTCTTGGGGTCGACCCCCAAGCTGGATGCCACCACGGACTTGGGCCGTCCGGCGTGCCAGTGCTGCAGAACTTCCACCACATCGATCACTTCGATCCGTCTCCTCGCCATCTGGGCCTTGCCTCCTTGGAAGGGAAGCAAGGCGTCTACAGGTGCAAGGAGCCCGGTGGGTGGACCCTCGTCCCGCCAGGGGACTAGGGAATAACGTCGGCGGCGGGCTAGGGAATAACTCCGGCGCCAGAGCGTCCAGCTAGG
>DASZDM010000211.1:0-11691 GCA_035942015.1 Acidimicrobiales bacterium
CAACGGGGCCCGGTCGAACTTCCTCGGCTACCAGGGGTTCCCGGCCGTGATCTGCTCGTCGCCCAACAACATGATCGTGCACGGGATCCCCAACGACGAGCCCCTGGAGGAAGGCGACATCATCTCAATCGACTGTGGAGCGATCATCCAGGGCTACCACGGCGACGCCGCCAACACCTGGCCCGTGGGCCAGGTCTCGGCCGAGGCCGAGAAGCTGCTGCGGGTGACCGAGGAGAGCCTGTGGGCCGGCATCGAGCAGATGCGCGACGGCAACCGGATCTCCGACATCGGCCACGCCGTGCAGACCGTCGCCGAGGGGGCGGGCTACTCGGTGGTACGGGAGTACGTCGGCCACGCCATCGGCACGGCCATGCACGAGAAGCCCGAGGTCCCGAACTACGGCGACCCGGGCAAGGGCCCGAAGCTCCGGGTGGGAAACGTCTTCGCGGTCGAGCCCATGGTGAACCTCGGCGGCAAGGAGACCCAGGTGCTGCCCGACGGCTGGGGCGTCGTCACGCTCGACGGCTCCCTGTCAGCCCATTTCGAGCACAGCATCGCCATCACCGAGAACGGTCCCGAGGTCCTCACCCTGCTCTAGGCTGAGCCCCTTTGTGGCATCCGAGGCAGGGGCGGGCTAGGCTAGCGGGCCGGCCCCCGGGTCGACGCGTCACCCCCCTGGGTTGCATTCCTGGCGGTGCCGTTCTGTCCCGTCCTGCACTTCAAGAAAGGTTCACACTGCCAAAGCCCAAGGAAGACGCGATCGTGCTCGAGGGAAAGGTCACCGAACCGCTCCCGAATGCCATGTTCCGGGTCGAGCTCGACAACGGACATGAGGTTCTTGCCCACATCTCGGGCAAGATGCGGATGCACTACATCCGTATCCTCCCCGGGGATCGCGTCCAGGTGGAGCTCACACCCTACGACCTCACGCGGGGTCGGATCACCTACAGGTACAAGTGATGAAAGTTCGTCCTAGCGTCAAACCGATGTGCGAGAGGTGCAAGGTGATCCGCCGTCACGGGCGGGTCCATGTCATCTGCACCAACCCTCGCCACAAGCAACGGCAGGGGTAGCCCATGGCACGCGTCTCAGGAGTCGACATCCCTCGCGAGAAGCGATTGGAGATCGCCCTCACCTACATCTACGGGGTGGGCCCGTCTCTCGCCCGCCAGATCTGCCAGGCGGTCGACGTCGACTGCAACACCCGCGTACGCGACCTCACCGACGACGAGGTGACACAGATCCGGGGATGGGTCGACCAGAACCTCCGGGTAGAGGGCGACCTCCGCCGTGAGGTGTCGACCGACGTCAAGCGCAAGATGGAGATCGGCTGCTACCAGGGCCTGCGTCACCGCCGGGGCCTGCCGGTCCACGGCCAGCGCACCCACACCAACGCCCGCACCCGCAAGGGCCCGAAGAAGACTGTGGCCGGCAAGAAGAAGGTCAGGAAGTAGGGACATGGCCAAGCCCAAGCCCGGAGGTCGTCGACCCCGTCGACGCGAGCGCAAGAACGTCACCCATGGCATCGCCCACATCAAGAGCTCGTTCAACAACACCATCGTCAGCATCACCGACCAGGAGGGCAACGTGCTGGCCTGGGCGTCGGCCGGCAACGTGGGCTTCAAGGGGTCGCGCAAGTCGACGCCCTACGCCGCCCAGATGGCCGCCGAGCAGTGTGCCCGCCGGGCCATGGAGCACGGAGTACGCCGGGTCGACGTGCAGGTGAAGGGACCGGGTTCGGGGCGAGAGACGGCCATCCGCTCCATCATGAGCACCGGCATCGAGGTCACCGGCATCAAGGACGTCACGCCGATGCCCCACAACGGCTGTCGTCCACCCAAGAGGAGGCGTGTCTGATGGCCCGCTACACCGGGCCGGTGTGCCGCCTGTGCCGCCGGGAGAAGATGAAGCTGTTCTTGAAGGGCGCCAAGTGCGACACCATGAAATGCCCCATCGAGCGGCGTCCCTACCCGCCGGGTGAGCACGGGCGTACGCAGCTCCGGCGCAAGGACTCCGAGTACCTGGTGCAGCTCCGGGAGAAGCAGAAGGCCCGGCGCATCTACGGGCTCATGGAGAAGCAGTTCCGCAACCTCTACCAGGAGGCCAACCGCCAGAAGGGCGTCACCGGCGATAACCTGCTGCGGATGCTCGAGCTTCGCCTCGACAACGTGGTGTTCCGGGCCGGATGGGGGGCAAGCCGGTCGCAGGCACGCCAACTGGTCCGTCACGGCCACGTCAAGGTCAACGGTCGGCGGGTGACCATCCCGTCCTACACGTTGCGCAAGGGCGAGGAGGTCGAGTTGGGGGAGCGGGCCAAGGCCATGATCGTCATCCGCCACAACCTCGACACTCTCGACCGCCAAGTCCCTCCGTGGCTCGAAGGAGCATCCCAGGCTGCGTCGGTCACCGTGCGAGACGTTCCGCTGCGCGAGCACATCGACGTCCCTGTACGCGAGCAACTCATCGTCGAGCTCTACAGCAAGTAAAGCTCGTCTGCACGAGGAGTCCTGGGCTGTCCGATCCGGGCCCGGGACCCCACGCCAGCGGATCATCATAAGGAGAGAGGTCAATGCTGGTCATCCAACGTCCGAGCGTCGAGCCCGTCACCGAGCCCGAGGACAACCGACAGCGGTTCGCCGTCAGCCCCTTGGAGCCTGGCTTCGGCCACACCTTGGGAAATGCCCTTCGACGGACGCTGTTGTCGTCGATCCCGGGGGCGGCGATCACCCAAGTTCGATTCGACGACGCCCTCCACGAGTTCTCGACCATCACCGGTGTGACGGAGGACGTCACCGACATCATCCTCAGCCTGAAGGACGTGGTGCTCACCAGTGTCGCCGAGCAACCGGTGGTGCTGCGCCTCGACGTCCGAGGTCCCCGTGAGGTCACGGCCGGCGACATCCAGACCACCGCCGACGTCGAGATCCTCAATCCGGACCTGCATCTGGCCACGCTCAACGACAAGGGGCGCCTGTCGATCGACATCACGGTCGAGCAGGGCCGTGGGTATGTCTCGGCCGACCGGGCCAACACCTCGGCCACCATCGGCCTCATCCCCGTCGATGCCATCTTCTCGCCGGTGCGGAGGGTCACTTTTTCGGTGGAGCCGACCAGGGTGGAGCAGTCCACCAACTTCGACCGCCTCATGCTCGACATCGAGACCGACGGATCCGTGTCCCCCCGGGAGGCCCTGGCCTCGGCCGGCCAGACGCTGCGGTCTCTGGTGGGCCTGGTCGCCGACATGAGTGACGTCGCCCAGGGCCTGGAGCTGGGAGAGGTGGGCCGAATCACCTCCGGCTCCTCGGACCTCGATCTTCCCATCGAGGATCTCGACCTCTCGGAGCGGCCCCGGAACTGCCTCAAGCGGGCGCAGGTCAACACCGTGGGCGAGCTGCTGCACAAGACCGAAGAGGAGCTGCTGGCCATCACCAACTTCGGCCAGAAGTCGCTCGACGAGGTGGCCGAGAAGCTCGACGAGCGCGGCTTGTCGCTGCGCACCAAGGAGTAGCCATGCCCGGGACCCCCACCAAAGGCCGGCGCTTCGGCGGCTCCAGCGCCCACCAGAAGGCCATGATGGCCAACTTGGTGGCCAGCCTGGTGGCTGCCGAAGGCATCGTCACCACCCTGGCCAAGGCCAAGGCCATGCGACCGGTGGCCGAGAAGATGATCACCAAGGCCAAGAAGGGCGGCGTGCACCAACACCGGCAGGTGATGGCGTTCCTCGGCGACAAGGACATGTCGCACAAGCTGTTCGAGGAGATCGGCCCCCGCTACGCCGAGCGCAACGGTGGCTACACCCGCATCCTCAAGCTCGGTCCTCGCCACGGCGACAACGCCCCCATGGCCCGCATCGAGCTCGTCTGAAGCTCAGGTTGACCGTCGCCTACGACGGATCGGGGTTCCGGGGCTTTGCCTCCAACCCCGGGGTGCGGACGGTGGGCGGGACACTGGGCGAGGCGCTGGAGCGGGTCTTGGGCCACCCGGTGCCGGTCACCTGCGCCGGGCGTACTGACGCCGGGGTGCATGCGTGGGGCCAGGTGGTGTCGTTCGACACGTCCGCCGCCGGCCTGGACGTGGTGGAGCTCCAGCGCTCGGTCAATGGCCTGTGTGGGCCGGCCATCGTGGTCAGGGACGTCGAGGTAGTGGAGGACGGCTTCGACGCCCGTCGAACAGCCCGTCGCCGGAGCTATCGCTACTCGGTCCTCAACCGGCCGGTGGCCGACCCGTTCCTCGCCACCACCACATGGTGGGTGGACGAGCACCTTGATCTGGCGGCCATGCGCCTGGCGTGCGATCCCCTCATCGGTGAACACGACTTCACCTCGTTCTGCCGGCGGCCCAAGGTGGATGCCGGTGTTGCGCCGCCGTCGCTGGTTCGTCGGGTTCTCGACGCCCGCTGGCACGACCTCGGGAACGGCCTGCTGCGCCTGGACATCGACGCCAGGTCGTTCTGCCACCAGATGGTGCGTGCGGTGGTGGGCACCATGGTGGAGATGGGACGAGGCCACAAACGGGCGGGCGACATGCGGGCCATCCTCGAGGCCCGCAATCGTGGCCGGGCAGGCCAGCTGGCGCCGCCCCACGGCCTGTGCCTGTGGGCCGTTGACTATGGACCCGACACCTCTCCGGTGGAGAGGTTGCTGCCAGGGGACGTACGTCGGTAGGATCAGCAGTTCCCCGGCCCAACGGTCGAGAGGATCCGTCGACACAACGAGCCAAGAAGGTCCCGTGCGCACGTTCTCACCCACCGCCAGCGACATCAGCCGCGCCTGGCACGTCGTCGACGCCGACGGGCTTGTCCTCGGGCGGCTGGCCACCGAGGTGGCTCGTGTGCTGCGGGGCAAGCACAAGCCCATCTTCGCTCCCCACCTCGACACCGGCGATCACGTCATCGTGATCAACGCCGCCAAGGTGGTCCTGACCTCGGACAAGGCGGAGAAGAAGACGGTCTATCGCCACAGCGGCTATCCGGGCGGCCTCCGGGCGACCCGGTACACCGACTTCCTGGCCACCAAGCCCGAAGAGGCGGTGCGTCGTGCCGTCAGAGGCATGTTGCCGAAGAACCGGCTGGGTCGGTCCATGTTGCGCAAGCTCAGGGTCTACGCCGGGCCCGCCCATCCCCATGCCGCGCAGTCGCCGTCGGTGCTCGACATCCCCGGCGCCCGCCTGAAGCCACCGGCCAAGGGCCGGGCGGCCGGAGAGTAGGAGCCAGCCATGGCCGAAAAGCCCCTCATCCAGACCACCGGCCGCCGCAAGCAGGCGGTCGCCCGTGTCCGGATCCGTAACGGCAGTGGCACCATCAGCGTCAACAAGCGGCCTCTGGCCGACTACTTCCCCACCGAAACGCACCGCATGATCGTGACCGAGCCCTTGCGCCTCACCACCACGGCCGACGTGTACGACGTCGACTGCACCATGGACGGTGGCGGCGTGACCGGCCAGGCCGGGGCACTGCGCCTCGGGATCTCACGAGCCCTGATCGCCTTGGACCCCGATCTGCGTGAGTCGCTGAAGCGAGCCGGCTTCCTGACGCGTGACGCCCGTGAGAAGGAGAGCAAGAAGTACGGGTTGAAGAAGGCCCGGAAGGCGCCGCAGTACTCCAAGCGGTAGCCCATGTCGCTGCGATTCGGTACCGACGGCATCCGGGGCAGCGAGCACGAGTTGACCCCGGAGTTGGTCGTCGCCTTGGGCCGGGCCGCCGCCGTTGCCCTGGGCCTCGGCCCCGGTGCCCGCTTCGTCATCGGTCGGGACACCCGCCGCTCGGGACCGCTACTCGAATCGGCGCTGGCTGCCGGTCTCGCCGCCGCCGGTGTGCACGTCGAGCGCCTCGGGGTGCTGCCGACACCGGGGGTGGCCTGGGCCTCAGCCACCCAGCACGTGGCCGGCGCCATGATCTCGGCCTCGCACAACGTCTACTCCGACAATGGCATCAAGTTCTTCGGGCCAGGCGGGCGCAAGCTCTCCGACGCCGTCGAGGCCACCCTCGAGGCGGCTCTCGACGAGCTGGTAGGCCAGCCGGCGACGGGCCGGTCTGCGCTCGTGCGCGTTCCGGGCACGGTGACCGATGTGGACCAGTCTCTGCACTACGGCGGGCGGGTGCTGGCCAGCCTCGAGGGCCGACGCCTCGACGGCCTGTCGGTCGTGCTCGACGCGGCCCACGGGGCGGCGTCGATGGTGGGCCCCGATGTGCTGGCTCGCTCCGGCGTCGCGGTCACCGTCCTGCACGCCGCGCCCGACGGGACCAACATCAACGACGACTGTGGCTCCACCTCTCCCGAGGCGCTGTGCCGAGCGGTGGTCAAAACCGGAGCCGATCTGGGGCTGGCCCTCGACGGAGACGCCGACCGCGTGGTCGCCGTCGATCACCGCGGTGCGCTGGTCGACGGCGACCAACTGCTCGTGGTGTTGGCCCTCGACATGCAGGCGCGCGGTTTGCTCCGCGACGACACGATCGTCGTGACGGTGATGGCCAACCTCGGTCTCCACCGGGCCATGGCCGAGGACGGCATCGCCGTGGTCCAGACGCCGGTGGGCGACCGCCACGTGCTGCGTGCGCTCGAGAAAGGGGGATGGTCCCTCGGCGGCGAGCAGTCCGGCCACATCATCCTGCCCTCCCTGGCCACCACCGGCGACGGACTGCTCACCGGCCTGTTGGTCGCCGACGTGGTGCACTGGACCGGCCGGCCGCTGGCCGAACTGGCGTCAACCATGACGCGATTGCCCCAGGTGCTGCGAGCCGTGCGGTTGGCCCGGCGCGACACGGAATTGGCTGTGCGCTGGCACGACGAGGTCACGGCCGTCGAGGAGGAGCTGGCCGGCGAAGGTCGGGTACTGGTGCGGGCCAGCGGAACCGAGCCGGTGGTGCGGGTGATGGTGGAGGCTCCCGACGTCGACTGGGCCGAGCGTCTGGCGGAGCGCCTGGTCAAGGCGATCGAGCAGGCGGCCGGGGTGGCCCGGTAACTGGCCGGCGCCAGGCGCGCATAGGTCCCTTCTCCGCGGGTATAGAGACATTCCGCTACTAAGGAGGAATGACCAGTGAGACGCCTGGTCGCACTGTCCGCCCTGGGAAGCATGGCGCTGTGGGGTGGTTCGGTCACCGCGGCAAGCGCGGATCCCAGGCTCACCACGCGTGGATGTCAGACCGTGGCCATGAAGTTCCTCGACCCGACCGCCCCGGGACACCAGGGCGTGGCCACGGCCGCCATGCACGGCACCGGTGAAGGACCCTGTGGCTTCGGGAGCCCGCCCGGTCACTGAGGGGACCCGTTCGCTCGAACGAGCAGACATCTGACCGCACTGCGGAAAGGAGCCAGACATGAAGATCAAGACCCTTCTCAAGACTGCCGCCGCGGCTACGCCGCTGATCCTCGGTACCGCGGCGCCGGCACACGGTTGCCTGGTCCTGCCCGACTCGCCCGGCGTGGGCACGAAGGCCGACATGGGCCCCGCCGCCGTCCACAGCGAGCAGATCGATTGCGGGCCGGTGGGATGCGGGCCCGGCGCCCCCTTCGAGGAGCTGCAGGAGGCCGACTCGCATAACCAGGGTCAGGGCTTCAGCTGCGACCCGATGTGTATCGCCGGCAACCCTGACAAGCCCGGCGGCCCCCGCGGAATGAGCCGATAGTGGAGAGCAGCGTGTGCTCCGGGCCTCCGCCCGGGGCGCACGCTCGGCCCGGCCGGCTGGATCACGGTCGCACGGCGCTGCCCTCGACGTGGGGAAGGACCGGAAATCCGTAGTGCTCCAAGGTTGCGAAGCGGAATCCAGCGTCCTGGATGGCCGCCACCGTCGGGCGGTTGGGATGGCACCCGCCATTCAGCCACGACCACGGCCGCTGCACCAGGTCCTGCCACTCGGCCAGCGCCTCGTCGGCGGCACGCACGTGCTCCATCAGCAGCAACCGGCCGCCCGGCCGGAGCACCCGGTGGATTTCGGCCACGGTGACGTCGAGGTCACGGACACTGCACAGCACCAGGCACGCCACGACCGTGTCGAACGTTGCCGTGGCGAACGGCAGTTGCTCGCTTGCGCCCTGCACGATGCGTACGGCGACACTCGTCTCTCCGGTGCGAGGACGAGCCTGGCGTAGCATCGCCGGATCGGGCTCCAGGGCCACGAGCTCCCGCACGGTGGCGGGGATGTGCTTGAAGCTCTCCCCCGTGCCCGCCCCTAGGTCGAGCACCCTTCCCGACGCTTGGCCGACCAGGCGCTGGCGCCGGCGGCCGATCTCTCCCTGGTCGGCACGACGGGCCAGAGCTCCGTACCACCAGGAGAACAGTGGCCGGGTGCCGCGGCGCCGGCACGGTCGGGCGGCGCCGAGGGCAGCCACCACTGCGCCGGCCGAGACCAGCATCGCCGTTCTCGTCCGCACGGACCCATCTTGGCGGACCCAGCACGAGGTGCCCTACTCGGCCCCACTAGCCTGATCGCCCATGTGCGGGATCGTGGCTGTCGTCTCTCGCCCGGCGACGCGCACTCCGCCAGCGGCTTCGGAGGTGCGCGCCCTGCTGGCCCGAGGCGAGGCGGCGTTGGCCGAAGGGTCGGACCCCACCATCGCCATGAACGAGGCGGCAGCTGCCCTGGAGCGCCTCGACAGCCTGCTGCGGGGCACTCCGGGGCTGAGCCTCATGCTCAGCCACCCCGATGTCGTCGATGAGCTCGGTGCCGCCGCCGGCCGCTTGGAGGCCGCGATCGCCGGCCTCGACCACGACATCGATCGGGCCGGTGGTGATCTGGGGAGCCGCGTCCTCGAGGCCCGCAACATGGCCCTGGTCCGCCTGAAGGACGTGGTGTGGGCCCTCGGCCACGACCGCATCGGCACCTGCCGCGCCGTCGACGACCTGGCCGGCCCCGCAGCCGGAGCGGCGGCGGTCGACGCCCTGGCGTCGGTCCATGCCGCGCTCTCGGCCCTCGATCGACTCGAGGTGCGGGGGCGGGACTCCGCCGGCCTGCACCTGCTCGTAGAGGGCCACGCCCTCGACTTCCACGAGCCCGAGATCCTGGCCTTGTTGGAAGGGCGCATCGACAACGCCCTGTTCACCTCCGGCGCCGTGCGCACCCCGGGGGGCTGCCTCAGCCTCGTTTACAAGGCGGCTGCCGAGGTCGGCGACCTGGGGGACAATACGGCGGCGCTTCGTCGGGCGGTCAAGAACGATCCCCTGCTGCACCGGGCTCTCCATTCGGCCGAGGCCCGGATCGCGGTGCTGGGCCACACCCGTTGGGCCAGCGTGGGAATCGTCTCCGAGGCCAACGCCCACCCCCTCAACCATGAGGAGGAAGGTGGCGGCGAAGGTCCCTACGTCACCGTCGCCGTCAACGGCGACGTCGACAACTACGCCGACCTGCGCCGTCGAGAGTCACTGTCCATTCCGGTGGAGGTGACCTGCGACACCAAGGTCGTCCCCACCCTGGTCTCCCGCCGTCTGGCCGGGGGCGCCCCGACCCTCGAAGCCTTCCGGGGGGCCGTGGGCACCCTGGAGGGGTCGATGGCGGTGGCCGCCAGCCTGGCCGACGACCCGGGTCAGCTGCTGTTGGCGGTCCGGGGCAGCGGCCAATCCCTCTACGTCGGCGTGGCCGAGGACTCCTTCGTGGTGGCCAGTGAGCCCTATGGCCTCGTCCAGGAGACGCACCGCTACGTCCGCATCGACGGCGAGGCCACCGTGGGGCCGGCCAAGGCACGGGGCCAGGTGGTGATCGTCGACGGGCACCGGCCCGGTCTGGCCGGCATCTCCCGGTACACCTACGACGGCGTTTCCCTTCCCCTCGACGACGACGATCTGGTGGTCGCCGAGGTGACGACCCGGGACATCGATCGCGGCCAGTTTCCCCACTACCTGCTCAAGGAGCTCTCCGAGGCTCCCCGGTCGCTGGCTCGCACTCTCCGGGGCCGCATCGACGAGCGTGGCGGTCTCCATGCCGTGGTTCTCGACGACGACGTGCTGCCCGAGGCAGTGCGCAAGGGACTCTCCGAAGGGACGCTGGCCCGGGTGGTGGTGATCGGCCAGGGCACGGCGGCCGTGGCCGGCCAGAGCATCGCCGCCGCCGTCGCCGATGCCTCTGCCACATCGTCGCTGCGGGTGGAGGCCAGGCTCGCCACCGAGCTGTCGGGCTTCGGCCTGGACGACGACATGTCCGACACCCTGGTCGTGCCGGTCAGTCAGTCCGGGACCACCACCGACACCAACCGGACGGTGGATCTCGTCCGGGGTAGGGGAGCGGCGGTGGTGGCCATCGTCAACCGCCGCAACAGTGATCTGGTGGAGAAGGCCGACGGGGTGCTGTTCACCTCAGACGGTCGGGATGTGGAGATGAGTGTGGCCTCCACCAAAGCGTTCTACGCTCAGGTGGCGGCCGGCTTCCTGCTGGCCGAGGGCATTGCCCAGTCGCTCGGATGCAGCGACCGGGCGCGGGCCTCAGCGCTCTTGGAGGGCCTGCGCCAGCTGCCCGAGGTCCTGGGCACGGTGTTGGCCCTGCGGCCGGTGCTGGCCGAAGCGGCGACCCACGCCCTACCGTTGCGATCCTGGGCGGTGGTCGGCAACGGCGCCAATCGCATCGCCGCCGAAGAGGTGCGCATCAAGCTGTCGGAGCTGTGTTACAAGTCGATCGCGTGCGATGCCACGGAGGACAAGAAGCACATCGATCTCTCCTCGGAGCCCCTGGTCCTGGTCTGTGCCGCCGGGCTGGAGGGCTCCACGGCCGACGACGTGGCCAAGGAGGTGGCCATCTACAGGGCCCATCGAGCCGTTCCGGTCGTCGTGGCGACCGAGGGCCAGGAGTTCCCTGCGGCCGTCGTCACCGTGTCGGTTCCGGCCGTCCACCCGGCGCTGGCTTTCGTGCTCTCGGCCATGGCCGGGCATCTCTTCGGCTACGAAGCGGCACTGGCCATCGACGCCCAGGCTCGGATGCTGCGTGAAGCTCGTGCTGCGGTGGACGAGGCGCTGGAGGATCCTGTGGATCTCGGGCTCCTGGACCGCCTGGGCCCACTGCTGGCGCCGGTGGCCGGGCGCATCCTCGGGCGGCTCCACGCCGGTGACTTCGACGGCCACCTCCGTACCGCCACCGCGCTGCAATTGGTCTCCCTGGTGCGGTACGCCACTGGTGCGCTGCCGCTGGAGACCTTCGAACTCGACCACCACCGGCGGGGCCTGCCCAGCGTGGTGGTCGAGGAGCTGGTCGCCGCCCTCACCCGCGGCATCGATGAGCTCTCCCGTCCCATCGACGCCATCAAGCACCAGGCCAAGACCGTCACCGTCGGCATCTCGCGGTCCGAGGACGTCATGCTCCGGGCGCCGTTGGTCGAGGCCGTGCTGGCGGCAGGGGCACAGCGCGATCGCGTGGGGTACCGGGCCCTGCGCACCCTGGCCGCCCTGGGGCCGGCGGTACTCGAGGTGGTGGGGCACACGCACTACGGAGTCGAAGGCGATCTGGAGCTCGGCAGCGGCCGCCTGCAGGTGCTGGAAAAGGGCGGCATCGCCGCCGGGCTGACGTCGCGGGCCGAGCGCTCTCCGGAGTTGCGGGGGACCAAGCACCGGGTGGCCACCACCGGGGAGGTCACCATGGCGGTCGGGGCCAGCGACGGCAGAACCGTGATCATCGCTCCCGAGCGCCGGGGAAACCGCACGCTCGGCCTCGTGCTGCTCCACGTCCGTGCTGCCGGAGTGATTCCCGCCTCCAAGGCCCGGGCCGTGCTGGAG
>DASZDM010000212.1:0-1737 GCA_035942015.1 Acidimicrobiales bacterium
CCGGGAGGGTGCGGGCTGACTCGGTGGCGCTCACCCGCTGGTTGCCGATGGGCAGGATCACCATGGGCTGGTCCACGGTGACGGTGACGGTGACGGTGTCACGGACCACCACCACCGTGCCCTGCCGTCCCACCGAGGCCAGGTAGGACTGGGCCCGGGCCTCGGCGGCGGTCGGGTCGAGCACCACCTCGCCCGAACTGCGGGCATGGACCAGATCGACCTCTTGAGCACCGGCCCGGGCGGCGTTGTCGGCGATGTCGCGGGCGTGTCCCAGGGCGTTGAGCTTGCGCCCGCCGTCGATGGCGAGCCCGGCGGTCATCACCAGCCCGACCGCCATGACGGCCACGAAGATCGAGAGGGAACCCTGGTCGCGCCGAAGCCTGCTCACGAGCCACCCCGGTAGGTGTCAACGACCTCCACCGCCGTCACCTCAAAGTCACGGGATCCCGGCACCCCGAACATGGCCAGATCGGCGTAGGAGGTCCGACAGCGCACCGTGACCGCCACCTGGCCGCCCGGACGTAGGTCCGAGGCGTCGACAGCCACCGTGGAAGGTCCGCAGGCCACCCCGCTGGTGGCAAGGTTCTGGCCCGCAGTGGTCCTGGCGGCCGCTTCCGCCGCCGTGGCCGAACCCCGCAAGGAAGCCGCCCGGGCCGCCTCGTGGGCGGCACTGCGCACGTCCGATTCCGCCTGGGCCACCCGGCCGGCGAAGACAACCAGGAACATGAAGGCGATCAGTGCCGGTGCCAGGACCGACAGCTCAATGGCCAGCGACCCTCGCTCCTCACCCGCTCGGCCCGTCATCGCCATCACCCCCGCTCGTCTTCGGGCACGAGCCGTTCCATCGGCCCTGCCGCCCGACTCGTCACCCCCCAATTGATGCCGGGAACCACCTGCGGGGCTCGACCCCGAACCTCGACGACGACCTCCTCGGGCCCTCGCTGCACCACCACCGATGCTCCGCGCAGGTTGCCGACTTGGTTCAACAGGCCAAAAGCTGCCGCCGTGGCCTGCGCTTCGTTCGAGTCCTGCACCTGGGCGACGTCGACCGCCTCTTCGGCGGCGGCGTCCGCCACCTGCCGCGCGTGCCACCACAGCGCCACCTGGACGGGCGCCAGGAGCATCACGATGAGCACGGGCATGAGCACGGCGAGCTCGGTGGTGGTGGCTCCCACCTGCCCCACAGCTCCCTGGCGAGGACGCATCCGGTTAGGTCGGAGGAGGCACTGCGTCCGGGATGGCGTTGGCGTTGCTGCGCATCTTGGCCATGAAGATCAAGGCGCCAGCCACGGCGATGGCCACCAGGGCGCCGATGACCACCGCCATTTCGGTGGCGATGGCTCCGCGCTCATCGCGGGTCTCCAACCCCCAGCGATTCAGCTGGTACTCCACGGCGAAGCGGGACTGCTCGACAAGGGTCACCGACAAGGCGACGACGGCGTGGACGATGTGCATCTGGCTCTCCTTCTCTAGTTGTGCGCTCGGGTCCTACTGGGCTTGCTCTGCTGAGGCCGCGACGCTGCGTTCTCCCTTCTCGTCTCGCAGGCCCTACTGCGACGAGGCCACCGTGGCGGCCCCTCCCTCGGTGATGACCGACACTGCGCCGAAGCCGACGAACAAGATGAGGCCGAGCACCAGCAGGATGACCGGCACCAACATCCGTTCGCTGGCCGCCTCCGCTCGAGCCTCCACCTCGGCCATTTGGTGGCCCCGCAGCGAATCGGCTTTGGCCGCCAC
>DASZDM010000213.1:0-7880 GCA_035942015.1 Acidimicrobiales bacterium
CGGGCCGCCGGTCTGGCCGTGTCGACCACCGAGCACCTCGACGCCGCCGCCGCCCTGACGCCCGTCCCCCTCGAAGACCGCCACGCCTTCCGGGCCACGCTGGCGACCACCTTGGTCAAGTCCGCAGGCCACCGGGATGCGTTCGACACGGTCTTCGACGTGTGGTTCTCGGTGACCCGAGGAGCCGGTGGCGCTGACCCCGGCGGATCGGGTGCGGGCCTCGACCACCAGGACGACCTCGCCGAGTTGCTCGCCGAGGCGTTGCGGTCGGGCGATCCCGGCCTGGTGAGTGAACTGGCCCGCCTAGCCGTGGCCCGCCACGCCGATCTCCGCCCCGAGCGTCGCCTCGCGGCCGGCAGCTACGAGCGGTACCGGACGCTGCGCCACCTCGGCCTGGACGGAGCCGTCGCCCGCCTGTCCGACCAGCTCATGGCCGGCGGGGATGCGCTCGACCCACTCGAGCGCCGCCTGGCCGGCGAGGAGTTGGAGGGACGGGCCGAGCACCTTCGCCGGGAGATCGATGCCGAGATCCGGCGCCGCCTCGTGGCCGCATGCGGAGCCGAGGCCATGGCCGGCGTCCTCCGCCGGCCCCTGCCCGCCGACATCGAGCTCATGCACGCCACGCGCGATGAGCTGATCCGGCTGCGGCGTTGCCTGCATCCGCTGGCCCGCGCCCTGGCGGCCCGCCTGGCTCGTCGCCGACGTCATCACCGCACGGGCCGGCTCGACGTGCGGGCCACCATGCGCGCGTCGCTGGCCACCGGCGGGGTCCCCATCGATCCACGTTTTCGCCGGAAGCACCCGGCCAAGCCGGAGGTCTGGGTCGTCGCCGATATATCCGGTTCGGTCGCTGCCTTCGCCCGCTTCACCCTCGCGTTGGTCCACGCCGTGAGTGGGCAGTTCTCGGCGGTGCGCTCCTTCGTCTTCATCGACGGCGTGGACGAGGTCACCCGCTTCTTCCGTGGAGGCGCCGACCTGGACAGCGCCGTGCGCCGGGTCAACGCCGAGGCCGAGGTAGTGGCCGGTGAGGGACATTCCGACTACGGCGCCGCCTTGGAGGCGTTCTGGACGCGCTACGGCCCAGACGTCGGGCCCAGGACCACGGTGCTGGTGTTGGGCGACGCTCGGAGCAACTACCACCCGCCCCGCTCGGAGGTGGTGGTCGAGCTCTCCCGGGTGGCTCGCCACGTCTACTGGCTGAACCCCGAGCCCAGGCCCTACTGGGACAGCGGCGACTCGGTGATGGGGGAGTATGCCCCCCACTGCGACGGGGTCTTCGAGTGCCGCAACCTGCGCCAGATCGGGCGCTTCGTCGAAGTCCTGGCCCGATGAATTCCACCAGGTTGCTGCTCGTGCGCCACGGCGAGTCCCAGGCCCAGGTCGACCGGGTGGTCGGTGGGCCGACCGGCTGCACCGGCCTCTCGGACCTGGGCCGTCGCCAGGTCATGGCCTTGGCCGAGCGGTGGCGGGACGTCGGCTTCATGGCCGACCGCCTGTTCTCCTCCACCCTGCCGCGGGCGGCCGAGACCGCCGAGTTGCTGGCGCCGGCCCTCGGCAGCCTGACCGTGACGCAGGATCCCGACCTGGTCGAGCTCGAGCCGGGAGAGTGCGACGGCCTCTCCTGGGACGCCTACCAGGTTCGCTACGGGGTCGACATGCGAGCCGACCCCTACGCCGAGCTCTCGCCCGGAGGCGAGAGCGTGGCCAGTTTTCTCTTGCGGGTCGGCCGTACGCTGCATCGAGTCGCCGTGGACCATGCCGGCGCCACCGTGGTGGTCGCCTGCCACGGTGGGGTGGTCGACGGGTCCCTCGTCTGCTTCCTCGGCCTGCCTCTCCAGCGGGTCGCCGATTTCGACCTGCGGGCGACGAACTCGGCGGTCACCGAGTGGTTGGTGGAGGCCGAGAAGGGAAAGCCGCTCCACTGGGCCCTGCGCCGCTACAACGACACTGCCCACCTCGAAGGGCTGCACCAGGACGGGCGCACGTCCGACCCTCCCTCGATCGGCTGAGGCCCAGACCGGCGACGTCCTCGGTTCGCGGACGATCGATGTCGCCCACCCACATCGATCGACCACAAATCGATGATGACGCTCGGTCGGGCGACCGCAGAGCCAGCGCCTGGCGGGTGGAACCGACGATGTGGGCCGGCGGCGAGTTCGACGTGAAGTGCAACATGAGCCAGCCGGCCACGGTGAGGTCGTTGCCCCGCTGGCGGTCGTCGTCGAAGGTGGACCGGATCAGCCCGTGGTCGGCGAATCCGTCGAACTCGAGGCCCACCAACTCGTCCGGATAGGCGTAGTCGATGAAGCGTTCCCGTCCCCCGACCACCACCCGGTGCTGGGGCACCGGCGGGCCCAGGCCGCCGGCGACGAGGATGGTCGCCACATCGAGCTCGCGCTCGCTCCCGCCTGGGTGGTAGCTCCCCTGGCGGTCGACGAGCACCGCCCGCAGAGGCAGGAGCCGCCGGCCACCGCCGTGGTCGAGCCGTGCTGCGCAGGCGGTCAACTCGGCCACGGTGAGCAGACGCCGGCGCAGGGCATCGTCGACCGCCCGGGCCAGGCGGCGGCCAGGCAGGTGGGGGACGCAGTCGACGAGGGTGGGGGCGACGCTGGTCAGGGGGACGAGCCGGTGCTGGACGAGGTCCTGGAGGGGCAACCAGGGAGGAACGATGATGGGCCACGCCGTCCAGGCGGAGCCGCTTCTCGGAGAGCGTCACCACCTCGATGCGCTCGGGCGGCGGCACGGCCAGGTCCCACAGGGCGGCCGCCGTACGATGCGAGGCCCAGCAGCCCTGCCCGGCGGCCAGGCAGACGGCCAGCGCCGCCTGAGCCGGAGACGGTTGGACACCGGCGATGGCGTACACCGACCGCGAACCAGCAGCCACTCGCCTCGCCCGCGCCTCGTTCGTATCCCCGACAAGGACAGGCCGGCGGCCAGCGCCTGAGGGAGCGTGATCAACCCGTGCTGATGACGGGCGAACCGGGCAAGCGTCGCGTCGATCCCCACGGCCACCCGTCGTGGCGAAGGGGTGCGACATCCAATCTTGGGTGCCGGTCGACCCCGAGAACGATTTCGGGGTGATGGAGCTGGCTGAGTCACGTCGATCGCCCGAGAATCGGGTGCGGCGGGGCCGGGAGGCCGGTCTTCCTAGCCTCGGCGCTCCTGGGCGGGGTGACGGACAGCCGAGAGGATGCCGGCGGTGTCGATCAGGGCCACGTGGCTGAAGGCTTGAGGGAAGTTGCCGATCATGCGACCGGCGCCGGCGTCGTACTCCTCGGCCAGCAGGCCGACGTCGTTGCGGATGTCGAACAGCCGCTCGAACAGCGCCCGGGCGTCGCGGTGGCGCCCGATGAGGTGCAGGCAGTCGGCCAGCCAGAAGCTGCACATGAGGAACGACGCCTCGCCTCCGGCCAGCCCGTCGTCGGTGTGGCCAGGGTCGTAGCGGTGCACGAAGCCGTCGACTGTGAGCTCCCTCTCGACGGCCTCGACCGTCCCGACGATCCGAGGGTCGTCCGGAGGTAGGAAGTTGACCAGGGGAAGCATGAGCAGGCTGGCGTCGAGGCCGGTGCCGCCGTAGTGCTGGACGAACGTGTTGCGCTCGGCGTCGTAGCCCTCGGTGCAGACCTCGCCATGGATGCGGTCGCGAAGGGCGCGCCAACGATCGAGCGGGCCGTCGAGGCCGTAGCGCTCGATCCCGGCCACCGCCCGATCGAGCGCCACCCATGCCATGACCTTGGAGTGGGTGAAGTGCTGGCGCCCGGACCGCACCTCCCATATGCCCTCGTCGGGCTGGTCCCAGACCTCCTCGAGGTTGGCCAGCAGGGCCCGCTGCAGCGACCAGGCCGCATCGTCGGATTCGATGCCCGACCGACGGGCCTGATGCAGGGAGTCGAGGACCTCGCCGTAGACGTCGAGCTGGAACTGGTCCCAGGCGCCGTTGCCCACCCGCACCGGCGTCGACCCTTCATAGCCCGGCAGCCATCCGAGGGTGAGCTCGGGAAGGCGGCGTTCGCCGGCCACGCCGTACATGATCTGGAGGTCGGCGGGATCGCCCGCCACCGACCGCAGCAGCCAGTCCCGCCAGGCCAGCGCCTCCTCGGTGTAGCCCGAGGCCAACAGCGCGTCCAGGGTGAACGTGGCGTCGCGCAACCAGGAGTAGCGGTAGTCCCAGTTGCGCACGCCGCCCAGATCCTCCGGCAGCGAGGTGGTGGGGGCGGCCACGACCGCCCCGGTGGGGGCGAAGGTCAGCGCCTTGAGCACACACAGCGATCGTTGCACCGCCTCCGACCACCGCCCCTGGTACGTGAGCTGAGCGGCCCAGTTCTGCCACCACCGATCAGCTCGCTCCACGCTGGCCAGCGGGTCGGTGATGGCGGGGAGCGGCTCATGCGAAGGAAACCAGGTCAAGTCGAAGGGCACCTGGTCGCCGGCGGAGACCACGAACGTGGCCACGGTGCGCAGGTTCTCGCCATGCACGTGGAGCGGGGTGGTGAGCACCAGTCCATCAGGGCCCCCGAGGGCGACGGTGCGGCCCTCGATGCGACGAACCCAGGGAACGATGTGGCCGTAGTCGAAGCGGATGACCAGCTCCATGCGCATCTCCACCCGTCCGGCCTCGCCCCGGACCACCCGCACGACGTCGGGGTTGCCGTCCCGGGGCGGCATGCAGTCGATGACGGTGACGGCGCCCTCGTCGCTCTCGTAGCGCGTCTCCAACACCAGGCCACCTTCGCGGTAGGCCCGGCTGCGACAGCGGCGTCCGTCCGACGGCGCCAGCAACCAGCGACCATGGTTCGGCGTGCCCAGCAGGGCGGCGAAGCAGGAGGGGGAATCGAAGCGGGGAAAGCACAGCCAGTCGATCGAGCCGGACGCCGACACCAGGGCGGCCGACTCCGTGTCGCCCAGCAGGGCGTAGTCCTCCAGGGGCGTGCTCACCCGGGGACGGCGGTCACGGGGTCCGGAGCAGCTCCGCCACCCGGAAGGCCAGGTCGAGGCTCTGGCGGGCGTTGAGGCGAGGGTCGCACATGGTCTCGTACCGCTGATCGAGGTCGGCGTCGAGGACCTCCTCGGCCCCGCCCAGGCACTCGGTCACATCGTCGCCCGTCAGCTCGACGTGCACACCCCCCGGCCAGGTCCCCTCGGCCCGGTGGGCGGCGAAGAACCCGGTGATCTCGGCCAGCACGGCGTCGAGGTGGCGGGTCTTGCGGCCGCTGGCCGAGGTGAAGGTGTTGCCGTGCATGGGGTCGCACGTCCACACCACCGGATGACCGGCAGCCTTGACGGCGGCCAGCAACGGCCGAAGCCGATCCTCGACTGCGTCGGCACCCATTCGGGTCACCAGGGTGAGACGGCCCGGCACTCTTTCCGGATTGAGGGCCTGGCACAGCCCCAGCACCTCGTCGGGCGTGGCGCTCGGGCCGAGCTTGCAGCCCAGCGGGTTGGCCACCCCGGCCAGGAACCCGACGTGGGCTCCGTCCAGGGCCCGGGTGCGCTCACCGATCCACAGCAGGTGGGCTGAGCAGTCGTACCAATCACCGGTGAGGCTGTCCTGGCGGGTCAGGGCCTCCTCGTAGCCGAGCAGCAGCGCCTCGTGGCTCGTGTAGAAGTCGACTTGGTGGAGCTGGTGCTCTGACTCGAGGTTGATGCCGCATGCGGCCATGAACCGCAGGGCCCGCTCGATGCCGTCGGCGATGACCTCGTAGCGCCGCCCCTCGCGGCTGGAGGTCACGAACTCCTGGTTCCAGGCGTGCACCCGGTTCAGATCGGCGAACCCTCCCTTGGTGAAGGCGCGCAGGAGGTTGAGCGTCGAGGACGCCTGGTGGTAGGCGGTGAGCAGGCGGGTGGGATCGGCTACCCGCGCGTCGGGCGTGGGGGCGATGTCGTTGACCATGTGGCCCCGGAACGACGGCAGCTCGAGGTCTCCGATGCGCTCGGTGGGTGCCGACCGCGGCTTGGCGAACTGCCCGGCGATGCGTCCGACCTTGACCACCGGAACGCCGGAGCTGTAGGTGAGCACCACTGCCATCTGAAGGATCACACGCAGCTTGTCGC
Source organism: Acidimicrobiales bacterium (assembly GCA_035942015.1). GTDB lineage: Bacteria > Actinomycetota > Acidimicrobiia > Acidimicrobiales > CADCSY01 > JADDRA01. Next base: position 6,052 of record DASZDM010000213.1, read on the forward strand.
GTATGGCGTCGGCCGAGAAGGTGTCGAAGGACTCGGCGCAGTCGCCGGCCTGGAGGAGGAAGGCCTTTCCTTCGGCTACTGCAGCCAGACTGCCCGTCAGGGCCCGAGCCTCGCCGGCAAAGACCAGCGGGGGATAGGTGGAAAGCTGCTTGAGGACCAGCTCGAGGGCGCTGAGGTCAGGCCATTCGGGCTGCTGACTCGCGGTCAATTCGCGCCAGGACGTCGGCGACCAGGCGAGGGACACGGCTCCCACTCTAGAAGGCGAGGCGCACCGTTGCTCGCCCGATCCTTAGGCGGCGGCGATGCTCTCGGCGTCGATCCTGAGCTCGTCGACCGCCCGCTTGACGATCCGACGAGCGGCTTCGGCCGTGACACCCAGAACCTCGCCGACCTCGCGGAAGCTGTGCTTCTGTCCATCGGCCAGCCCGAAGCGGTGCTCGACGGCCACTCGGGCCCGGGGCTCGAGTCGATCGAGCAGGCCCGTGACCATCTCCTCCTGCATCTGCTCGACCACCACCTGCTCGGGTCCGGGCAGGGAGTCGGGGAGAAGGTCGACGAGCTCCTGCTCGCCGTCGTCGCCCACGGTGCGGTCGAGACTGGTGGGCGTGGCCAGGCGGTGGAGGTTGGCCAGTTCGTCGTCGAGCTCGTCGCCCTCGCCTGACACCGCCCGCAGGGCGGCACGGAGTTGGGCCGAACGTTCGCTCGGGAGGCGCACCAGATTGGCCTTCTGGTCGAGGGCTCGGCCAATGGCCTGGCGGATCCAGAAGGTGGCGTAGGTCGAGAACTTGAACCCCTTGCGCCAGTCGAACTTCTCGACGGCGTGCTCCAGGCCCAGGTTGCCCTCCTGGATGAGGTCGAGCAGGTCCATGCCCGGAGGCAGGGGATAGCGCCGGGCGATGCTGACCACCAGGCGGAGGTTGGCCCGGATGAAGTAGTCGCGGGCCCGGGCGGCTTCCCGCACCGCTCGCTTGGCCTCAACCTTCTCCGCCCGGGTGAGTTCACCGGCGTCGAGGCGTGCCTGACCGTCCCGCCCTGCCTCGACCTTTTGGGAGAGCTCTCGCTCCTGGGCCGCGTTGAGGAGGGGGACGAGCCCGATCTCGTGGAGGTATTGTCCTACTGAATCTCTCATTGTACCCTGTTCCAACAGAAGTGACGTCGCTGTCATTCCCGGTTTGAGATGGAAATCACGAGCCGGAGAGGAAACCGCTCCCTCGGAGAGCGATGGCCTCGCTATGTATACGAACGACAGAGGCGCCTTGGACGTTCCCAATTCGCTTGGGGCCGATCTACCCGCCAGCGGCGAGAATGACTCGCCGCACCGTGCGGTGTAGGCAGGAGGTCATGATCGACGATCCCGCCCTGTTGCCCGAGGAAGTTGTGGCCTCGGTACAAGACTACATCGAACGACGCCACGGGGGCCAGGCATTATCCCGAGCCCGCTCGATCGGGCCCGGGGCCACCATCAAGGAGATCAGCCTGTCGGGGCTCCGGGGTCGCGGAGGCGGCGGGTTTCCGACCGGCCGCAAGTGGTCGGGTCTGCGAAGCGAGGATGCCGGCGCCGGCGACCGTTTCGTGGTGTGCAACGGAGCCGAGGGCGAGCCCGGGACCTTCAAGGACCGGGCCATCATGCGCCGCAACCCGTACAAGTTGCTGGAAGGGGCCCTGGTGGCAGCGTTGTCCGTCGGCGCCGACCGGATCGTGCTGGGAATGAAGGGCTCCTTCGCCACCGAGATCGAGCGCGTGCGCGCTGCCATGGAAGAGGTCCGGGCCGAGGGGTGGACCGATGGTGTCGAGCTGGTGGTGGTGGAGGGCCCCAGCCACTACCTCTA
>DASZDM010000214.1:0-1530 GCA_035942015.1 Acidimicrobiales bacterium
TCGCGTTCAAGGAGGTCGGAGCGAGCGGTGAGAGCGCTTGGACGCTGACGCGGTGCTAGCCACGCGCGCCGGCGCTGTTTGCCGGCCCTTGTCTCAGAAACGAGCGTTTGTGAGACGCCGGCGCCGCCGGCGCCAAGAGCCGCACAGAGGCGTCCTAAACCCGTCTCACAATCAGCGTCTCATCCACCACGCCGCAGTTGGGTTCTGATACGCCTCTGGCCCATGAAGCAAGCCCTCGGCTACGCGCGAGTCTCGACCGTCGATCAGAACCCCGACCTCCAGGTCGACGAACTCACCGGCGCCGGCTGCCACCGGATCTTCGTCGAACGCGCCGGCGGCGCTGAGACCGATCGTCCGCAGCTGGCCGAGGCCCTCGACCGCCTCCGGCCAGGAGACACCCTGGTCGTGTGGAGACTCGACCGCCTGGCCCGATCCCTGCGGGACCTCATCGAGATCGTCACCACTCTCGAGCAGCGCGGCGTCGGCCTCCGCAGCCTCCACGAGCAGCTCGACACCACCAGCCCCGGCGGAAGGCTGGTCTTCCACCTGTTCGGTGCGCTCGCCCAGTTCGAACGGGACCTCATCCGCGAACGGACGCAGGCAGGACTGGCTGCCGCCCGAGCCCGGGGCCGCAACGGCGGGCGCCCCACCGTCATGACGCCACGGAAGATCGCCCGAGCTCGTCAGCTGTACGGCCAGGGTGACCTCACCGTCGCCGAGATCGCCAAGACGCTCCGTGTCAGCCGGGCGTCGATCTACCGCCACCTGGTGCCCAGCTCCACGCCGGCGCCGAAGAGCGGTGACCCCGCGAACTGAGCACCACACGTTGAGCCTGACGACCGGGCCGCCGCCGACCACCACCGCTAGGTCGCACGCCACGTAACCAGCGGCTCCACTCCCCCGGTACAGCTCCTCGGCCGTCCCGCCCGGGGCCAGCCCTTGGCCGCAGCGCATTGCCCCGAGTGCTCCTGGCCACGTTCCGCAAGCCACGACATTGGCGGCCGACGTGTCCGTCGAGCCCCGGCTACACGCAGCCCACGACTCCAGACAGATGCCACAACTAGCCCCGGGGCTCCCCTCCCTACCGAGATGCCGCGGTGGCGGTGAGCCGCCCACCGGTGACGCTGGCCGCTCCTCTCGCTGCGCCCCTGGTGGTGGTCGTGCGCTTCCCCGGCAGAAGGCTGCCCCGGCGACGGCCGGGCGCAAGGGGCGGGGGCCTGGCTCTTTCCTGCCTCGCTGCGCTCGGCGCCAGACGCCCCCCGACCCGCAGGCGGGGTCCGTGTCCTCCCTCGCTGCGCTCGGTCCTGGTACTCCCCCGGCCCTTCGGGCGACCTGCGGGCCACCCCTTGTCACCCTGCCTTCCCGCCGGGGCGTGCTCCCGCCAGGAACCGCAACCACAACAGGAGGAGCACGACATGAACAGCATCCAGCTCATCGGCCGACTCACCGCCGACCCGGAACTCCGCTTCACCGGAGGCCGCACCCCGGTCTGCACCATCCGCCTCGCCGTCCCAGGCCGCTACCGCAAGG
>DASZDM010000215.1:0-1571 GCA_035942015.1 Acidimicrobiales bacterium
GGCGTACACCGGTCCTGCACCGTAGGTCTGGGCGACCGCCTCGAGTTCGCTGCCGACCTCCGTCAAGGGGCACTTGTCCTCGGGCTCTAAGAAAGGAAGATCCAGGGGGCTGTGATGAAGTTGGAGCAGCACGCCCGAGTCCTGTTCCGACTCCGGAGGAACGGGCAAGGCAGGGGCGGATGCTGTCGGACTCCGTTCCTCAACGTCTCCCAGTTCGTCGCCTCCGACCGCACCGCGCGTTTGCACCGGCGGCTGCTCACAGCTCACCAGTAGCAGCGCAAGAACCGCCCAGGCGAACAGCAACCCGTGACGTTGTTGCAGGCTCATGCTTGCGCGGTCACTGGTGCGACCCCTCCTCTACCTCGGCTACCAGCCTTGCCGCGAGCGGCGTGTCTTCCGCTGGGTGGACAGCGCTTCTCGCTCGCCGATCTCACGGTCAAGTTCGTCTATCGCGTTCGGGCGTCCGCAAAGTCACGCCAACCAGACTCGAACATGATGAGTCAGCCCGTGGCCGGCGATTGCTGCCGCCTGGCGGGCGGAAAGGATTCGACGCTCTCGCCAGTCCCCACTGGGGATCCGGGGCATCGTCTGGCATTGCCCCATTATCCACGAGGCAGTGTCCAGGGAACAGGGCGGCACGTGGAACGATGAAGGCCGCGGGCTCCTCAGGGATGCAGCAGCCGTCCGGAGTGCCGATGGACCCGCCCGCCTCGGCAAGGTCACCATGGGCGGCCGCGTCCCGTTGAGTACGCCGCTCCGACGTGCCGCTCGCGCGGGCCTTCAGCGGCGGCGGCCGACGGCTCGGCGTCGAGGGTGAGCAGCACCGAAGGTTTCTTCGCGTGGCCTCGGCCGCCGACGAGCCGGCATTGGAGGCGCAGCCTGGGTGTCTTGGAGCTCAGCGGCCGAGTAGTTGGCGGAGTGCGTCTTCGTCTTGGCGCCGTCGGTCTGTGTTCGACCGGAGGTCGATGGGGACCTCGTGCCCGCCGTGTGGGGCCCACTCCGGGAACCTCGGCGCCGGTCGCGGCTCGGGTTCACCGAAGACATCGGCGAGCCAGTGGGTGCGCTCGCTGAACCAGTAGCGCAGCATGGCGACGTCACCGCCGTCGAGGTCGGTGATGCAGCCTTCGGCAGTGATAAACCCCGCCCACGACAGGTGCACACCGTCGTAGTGGTCTCGGACCGACCGCCAGTCGGGAACCACGTGGCGACGCACCTCCGTACGGGCCGCCCGCTGACCACCCACGGCCGCCAGCATCGATACCTCGGACCGCCGCTGGTTCGGGCCCGGCAGCTCCCAGCCCTCTTGGCCGCTCACCGCCGCACGGGGGTGCTCCCTTACCAGCCGCGCCCAGTCTGCGGGCCGGTGCACCTCCAGCACCCGCGCCTCGGTCAGCACGGGCAGCCGCCACCGGCTGACCGCGCCGTCCTCTAGCTCCCAAGCGGCCGCCAGCTCCGCATGCGCGACCTCGGGCGGATCGCTGACCGTCCACAACCCCGCCCACGTGAACTGGCCAGCGCCGTACACCAGCTCGTAGTTCCGAAACAGCGGCGCCACCCGGTCGACCGCCCCC
>DASZDM010000216.1:0-4192 GCA_035942015.1 Acidimicrobiales bacterium
GAGGCGTTGAAGCGCAGGTCGGTGAAGTGGTTGTCGGCGAGTTGACCTCGGTCGTCACTGTGCTCGGTCTCTGACGCGTCGTGGTTGCCGACAGAGGGGTACACCGGAACCCGGCTTATCACGAACCGGTAGGGCTCGTAGAAGCTGAAGTACCAGTCATCATCCTCCCGACCGCTGCCGCCGGCGCTGTCGTCCTCACCGTGATAGATGATGTCCCCCAAGGTCACAACGAAGTCGATGCCCGGTTCCTCCACGAGGTGCTCGAGGACTGACGCGATGTGGCGCTGGTGGCGGCCGGCGTCTTCCCCGGTCTGGATGCCGATGCCGTAGTCGCCGAACGCCGCGAAGCGCGCCGTGGTGGCGGCGCCTGGTTCGGGAAACGTGCGGAACCGGCAGTCGTAGGTCCGACCAGCCGGGCGGAGCTCGCCTCGGTCGCCGTCGATTGGCTGCCAGCGCATGCAGCTGTCGGGCACCCAGGGACTGCCGTCGACGGTGATTTCGTAGCGGTACTCGGTGGAGGAGTCGAGGCCCCTGACCCAGACGTGGTTGGTGTCGCTCGTTCGTGCCTCCCCAGCGAGGCGACCATCGCCGTCGAAGACCTGTACCCGCGCGTCGCCATAGGGCTCGGACCGGACGCCGATGCTCTCCCTGCGCCCCCGGTCGACCTCGTGGAGTTCCTCGTCGTCGACGGTCCGCCACCCCCGCCCGTCGGGGAAAGGGCGGAACCAGAAGCCACCCCAGGCGATGAGCACCTGGTCGTCGTCCAGACCGGCAAGGTGCACGAAGGGCTCGAAGTGCAGGCCGTTGTCCATGAGCCCATCCTGGCAGGCACAGACGGGCCACGCATCGGCGTGGGGGTGACCGGTGTTGGGGAAGCCCTGGCGACTTGGGGGGTAGCGCGCTCCGGGGAGCCGTCCGGCCGCGGCACCGGAACAGATGAGCTCTCGCCGAAGCCGCCGGTCTGGGTGCTGTCGGCCTGGCCGGCGCGGGCGCGGTTAGTCCGGCGCTCAGGAGTTCCGGAGCTCCGATACGGTCAGTGGCGCTAGTCCGCGTCCGGGGGGCCACCGTCCAAGACACTGCAGAACCGCTGAAGGTCAGGGTTGGCCCCAGGCCCACATTTGATCGGTGTATTCGGGTTGTCCTCGGCTCGGGCCAACCCGAAACCGACCCGAGTCGGGGCGCTCGGATCTCCGATGTCCTCGATCACCCGCCCTGACGGCAACGTGTCGGGCTCTGAACCCCCGAAGTCGCCCGCGGGCGTCTCGAGGTGGGCCCCGGCAGGCCCAGCCATGCCGAGAAACATTGCCGTCGAGGCGGCGACGGCCAGTGCCTGCCTTCTCACCCTCATGTCAGATCCCTCCACGCGTCAGATGTGTGCCTGGCTCCTCTACCCATGAGCCCGACGGGGAAACGGGACCGCTCCGGGACGCCGCCGCCCGAGTGGTGCGGTGCTGGCCGACGGCTAGCTCCCGCCGAGACGGATCCACCGAGGGGCGTACCTCCGGGCCGGCACCCGATACCGGCACGAGGAGATGAGTCATAACCTCAGTGTCCGTGGACGGGGCTGAGATGCGTGAGGCCGCTGCCGGCGTTCCAATGCTCCGGTTGCGTCCAGCTACTCCGGCCCCGGCGATGTGGCACCGACCAGACGGTGGCCGATGAGCGGTTCGTTTCGAGGCCGCCTGCGCTGGCGATATGGGCATAGGCCCGTCCTGACTCGTGCCGGGATTCCCTTGGTACTGCTGGCGTTTGCACTCGTCTACGGCACGGTTGGTTACTGGGTCCTCGAGGGGTTCGGCCTAATCGATGCCCTCTACATGACGGTCACCACGCTCACTACGGTGGGATTCGGCGAGATCCAGCCGCTGAGCCCAGCCGGTCGGGTTTTCACCATCTCGTTGATCACAGTCGGCGTAGTCACCGTCTTCGACGTCTTCGCGTTGTTCACCAGCCTCATTGCCAGCGGACGCCTGAACAAGATCCTCGGGAGGAGGAGCATGGACCGCAACATCGAAAGTCTCCGCGACCACTACATCATCTGCGCCTACGGCCGGGTCGGTCGGGCTGCGGCCAGGGAGCTCAGCGAACGGGGAGCGGAGGTGGTCGTCGTCGAGCGCCAGCCCGAGCTTGAAGCACTCCTCGCCGAGGCCGGCGTCCCCTACGTCCTCGGCGACTCCACTCAGGAAGCGGCGCTCGTACGGGCGGGGATCCACCGGGCCAGGGGTCTGCTGTGCGCGGTCGACTCCGATGCCGTGAACGTTTACATCGCCCTGACCGCCAGAGCGCTCAACCCCGAGCTCTTCATCATCGCCCGGGCATCCAGTGCCGAGTCGGTGGACAAGTTGCACCGGGCGGGGAGCGATCGGGTGGTGTCGCCCTACGTCGTCAGCGGGGCGCGAATGGCATCGATGGCCTTGAGCCCTGCCGTTCTGGAGTTCGCTGACATGGTGAGCGTCGCCTCTGACCTTCGAGTGGAAGAGCTCCTGGTCGGCGAAGGGTCCCGGCTGGTGTCTCGGACTATCAGCGACGTGTGCGACCCCTACGAAGGGGTCATGGTGCTAGCCGTACGCAAGCCGGCCGGCGAGCTGATGATCCCACCCAGAGCGGACACGGTCCTGCACCAAGACGACTTCCTGATCTTGGTGGGGCCTGTCGCTGCGCTGGAGAAGCTGGCCGACGAAGCCATGAGCCGGGGAACGGACCGTCATGGCCGGTGAGCCCGGTAGGCGCGGCCAGAGGTCGGGTACGGGTACATGCAGCTGAGGAGGTACGCCGATGCGATTTCGCAACGGAACCGACGCCGGAAGGCAGCTCGCCGAGCGGCTCCGCAACGTCGACATTGCGGAGCCAGTCGTCTTGGCGCTTCCCCGGGGGGGTGTCCCGAGCGACGAGGAGGTGCTGGAACTACTCGAACGGGCGCGTGCTCAGAGCCGGTCCAGAAGGTGATGGGGGAGTTCGCGGCAGGGCCGCTCGAGGAGCTCGCCGAGATCGGGAGGCTGGCCACGCCGCTGAACGATTCGGCACATCTCGACCCTCTCCTCGATCGAATCGGCGACGCCCGCTTTGTCCTCCTCGGGGAGGCATCCCACGGCACATCGGAGTACTACCGCTGGCGGGTGGAGATCACCAGACGCCTCATCGCCGAACGCGGCTTCTCCTTCGTTGCCGTGGAAGGCGACTGGCCCGACTGCTTCCGCGTCAACCGCTGGGTGAGGGGCCGTGGCGACCGGAGTGGCACGGCGCGTCAGGTGCTTGGTGCGTTCGAACGGTGGCCGACGTGGATGTGGGCCAACGAGGAGGTCGCCGCCTTCGCCGAGTGGCTCCGTCAGCACAACTTTGCCACCGGTGCGGACGTTGGCTTCTACGGCCTCGACGTGTACTCCCTGTGGGAGTCGATGCACCGCATCATCACCTACGTGAGCGAGCGCCAGCTCGATGCCCTGCACGCAGCCGCAGCCGCCTTCCGGTGCTTCGAGCCTTACAACGAGGATCCCCAGAGCTACGCATGGGGCACCCGCATGGTCCCGGCCTCCTGTGAGGGCGAGGTCGTGGAGCTGCTCAGCGAGATCCGCCGTGCCCCGTCGGTCGGCGGCGATGACCCCGAGGCGGCGTTCGACGCGCTACAGAACGCTGAGGCGCTCGCCGGCGCCGAGCGCTACTACCGAACGATGGTCCAGGCCGACGGCGAATCCTGGAATGTCCGTGACTGCCACATGGTCGACCCCCTCGACCGGTTGTGGCCCACCACGGCGCCGACGCCAAGGCGGTGGTGTGGGAGCACAACACCCACATCGGCGATGCCCGGGCCACTGACATGGCCAGAGCGGGCATGGTGAATGTCGGCCAGTTGGTGCGCGAGCGCCACGGGAGCGACGGTGTGGTCCTCGTCGGCTTCGGTGGCCATCGCGGGACTGTGATCGCCGCCGACGTCTGGGGTGCGCCGATGCGGCGCATGCCCGTGCCACCGGCTCCGGCCGGCAGTCACGAGGATCTCCTCCACCAGGCAACGTCGCACCCATCGCTGCTCATGTTTCCCGACGATCGCAACACGCCCTGGCTTTCGGCCCGCCGCGGTCACCGGGCCATCGGCGTTGTCTACAACCCCGAGTCGGAACGGCGGGGGAACTGGGTACCCACCGTGATGGGCCGCCGCTACGACGCCTTCTGTTACTTCGAGGACACCGAGGCACTG
>DASZDM010000217.1:0-11853 GCA_035942015.1 Acidimicrobiales bacterium
CGACCAGGATGACCGGCGGCTGCTCCGGCAGCGCCAGCAGGTGCCCCAGGGTCCTCAGCACGTTGTCACATCGGTCCCGGGTGATCACCACGACGGTTACCCGCGGCGCGGTGTCGCTGCCGGTCGGCTCCGTCGCCGGCGCCGCACCGAGCAGCGGGCCCGGATCGATCACCCGGCCACTCGTCGGTCGCCGATGTCGTGCGGACCCCCACCGGCCGTCGATGGCTGACCGTATTCGCCGTCCGACTGTGCTGGGCCGTCTGTCTGCATGTGCGGTGCCTACCCGGGCCGAGGATCGGTGAAGCGGAGTCCACCTGCGTTTTGCCGGTGGAAGTAGGGGAAGACTGTCAAGGTGCTCGTCCTCGTCGCCGGCTGGTTCAGCTTTGTCCACGGTGAAGCCACGGCCGGTGATCTCATGGCCGCTGAGGCTGTGTGTTGCTGGCTGGAGGAGGCGAACGTGCCCTACCGCGCCGCGTTCTCTCCAGCCTTCCCCGACGGAGTCAGGCTCGACGAGGTCCGACCCGAGGACTATTCCCATCTGATCTTCGTGTGTGGGCCCGCCGCCGGTCGGCAGGTGGAGGACCTCATCGCCCGATTCCCGCATGCCCGGCGCATCGCCGTGGGGGTCTCGGTCGTGGACGCCACCCCTGACGCCTGGCATGCCGTGATCGAGCGTGACAGCACGAGGGTCAGCCGCCCCGATTTGTCACTGGCCCTAGCCGAGTACCGCCTGCCGCCTGTGGTCGGTCTCATCCAGGCAAACTCACAACCCGAGTACCGGTGCGCCCGGCATGATGAAGTGCACACCGTCATAGAGAGCGCCCTCTCCCGACGCGACGTGGCAGTGGTACGCCTCGGCACCCGCGTCGATCCCCGCGGGATCGAGGCCAAGCACTTCCGCCATGTCGAAGCGCTCCTCGACCGGGTGGATGCCGTCGTGACCACCCGGCTCCACGGGCTCGTCCTGGCCCTGCGCCGCGGAACGCCGGCGGTCGCCGTCGACCCGCTGTCCGGTGGGGGGAAGGTCAGTCGCCAAGCTTCGTCGCTCGGGTGGCCCGCCGCCATGACCGCCGATGAGGTGTCCGAGGATGCCCTGTTGGAGCATCTCGACTGGTGCCTCAGCCCCGCGGCCAGCGACGCCGTCGACAAGGCCGTGGCCCAGGGTCGGGAGCTGCTCCCCGACATCCGTGACGAGCTCGTCGGAGCACTGAGCCACAGTTGATCCCCAGGGTGAACGCCACCCGATGACCACGGTCGGCACCACCGGCGGCCACGTCATCACGGGCGCCGAGGTAGTGGTCTACGGCGCCACGGGCGCCGGCGTGATGGCGGCGGTCGCCGCCGCTCGAGCAGGTGCCGACACCGTGCTGGTCGAGGTTGGCCGCCACATCGGCGGGATGGTGTCAGGCGGGCTGGGATGGACGGACGTCGGTCAAGCCGCAGCCATAGGCGGCTTGAGCCGGGAGTTCTACGAGCGGGTCGCCGAACACTACGGAACAGGGCTATGGGGTGTGCACGGGCCCGAACCTCACATCGCCGAGGCGCTACTGGTGCAGCTCATCGAGGAATCCGGTGTCCGCGTGGAGATGGGGCAGGGCGTCACGGGCGTGGATGCGAACGGCGCCCGGATTCGCGCCATCGAGAGCAACGGCCGTCACTTCCAAGCTGCCGTCTACGTGGACGCCACGTACGAGGGGGACCTTCTCGCCGCTGCGGGGGCCAGCTACCGAGTGGGTCGGGAACCGCGATCGCTGTACAACGAGCGATGGGGCGGACGCCAGCCGGCGACGCGTCCCTCACGTCACAACTTCGACGTGCTGGTGTCGCCCTTCTCTGACCATGACGGCACAGTCCTGCCCTTGATCCGGGCGCCGGCGCTCGATGACCACGGATGGCCGGCAGAGAACCAAGGGGAAGGCGACGGTGCTGTCCAAGCCTACGCCTACCGCCTCTGCCTCACCGACGACCCCGCCAAGCGCACATCGTTTCCACCGCCGGACGGCTATGACCCCGGCCGTTACGAGCTCGTGGCCCGGTACCTGGCGATGAAGGGTGAGTCGGTTACCGCCGGCTCCCTGATGGTTCTGGTCCCGAACCTCCTACCCGGCCGCAAGACCGACGCAAATTCCATCGGGCCCGTATCGCTCAACCTCCTCGACGGGAGCAACTGGAGATATCCCGAAGCAGGTACGGACGAGCGGGCGGCCATCCGCGGCCACCACCTGAGGTACACCCAGGGGCTCCTCTATTTCCTGGCCAACGATCCGAACGTTCCCGGCCACATCAGCTCGGAGATGCGGCGTTGGGGGCTGTGCAAGGACGAGTTCGTGGACACCGGCGGCTGGCCACATCAGCTCTACATCCGGGAGGGGCGCCGCCTCGTGGGTACGCGCGTCCTCACCGAAGCGGACGTGGCCGGGGGCCGGATGCCCGCTGATGTCATCGCCATGGGGTCGTACAACATCGACATCCGTGAGACGCAGCGCACGTGGCAGTACCTACCGGAATTCACTCGGACACCCGCTGTGTTCAATGAGGGCTACGTGTCCGTCGCGGTGCCCGCGTACGGCATCCCGTACCGCTCGCTGCTCCCTCTACGCCAAGAGTGCGAGAACCTGCTTGTTCCGGTAGCCCTCTCCGCCAGCCACGTGGCGTTTTCCTCGGTTCGGATGGAACCAACGTGGATGTGCCTGGGCCACGCCGCCGGAGAAGCCGCAGCACTGGCAGCCGCCCAACACCGCACCCCCCATGACATCGCCGTCACTGTCCTACAGCAGCGGTTGCATGACGCCGGACAGGTCCTCTCGCTGTGACTCAGCCGCCCGATGCTCCCGCCGATTGTCGCATGGGTGTGGGACCATCGGGCGATGGCATTTGGACAACCGACAGGCCCGCCAGCCTCGGCGAGGCAGCTCGAGGAGCTTCTGGCCCTGCTGCTCGAAGCCGGTTATTCCGGCTTGCGAGACGCGCGTGGCCCGATGGGGTTCACCCAGCGCCAGGCTGGCGGCCGGTTCACCCGTTCGGAGGCGGACACCTTCATCCAACGGCTTCTGACCACCCCGACGGGTTCCGGTGGCGACAGCGAGGGCAGGCATAACCAAGGTCCACCGGCAGCGCCTCGGGAACCCGTGACGGCGGCCGAGCGGCGCCGGGCCGAGCAGGTGTGCAGCCTTCGCCAGATGCCACCGGAGCTGCTGGCGGGCGAACTCCAGCGCCGGGGGTGGATCGTGATGGCGCCCTAGACACGCCACGGTTCGTCGAGCACTGTCGCGCAGAGACGTTCACACCAGAGAAACAACCCGGCAACAGAGGCTTTCTAGGTTCGTCGTTGTGGAGATCGTCCATCTACGTTGGCCCGGCGAGCACGCCCGTCGCGAGGGTTTGCGCCGGGCGCAGCGGCCCCGTCTCCTGCTCCTCGAGGATGGGTCCGTCCCACCGGCTCACGGCGACTGTCTGGAGGACTGGATCCGCCTCCCCGCAGACGACATCGATGTCGAGGCCCGGGACGCGGCCCTCGTGGCCCGCAGCCAGCGGCACCTCGGTGTCACGCCCTCGATCGACAACGGAGTTCTCCGGCTGGGTGACGCCTGGGTATCGCTCTCACCTCTGGAGTCCCGGCTCACCTCCGTCCTGATCGAGCGGATGGGCACGGTGGTCGCTCGGGACCGGCTGGTGCGGGCAGGCTGGCCCGACGGCACGAGCGGCCGCAACACGCTCGACGTCCACGCCGTCAGGCTCCGCCGTCGCCTCGGCACCGTCGGTCTCGCCATCCGCACGGTCCGCGCACGCGGGTACCTGCTGGAGCTGTCAGCTTCGCGTCAGGAAGACGCGCACGAGGCGTAACACGCCCACAACGGTCGGGAAATCGGCACCTGCTGAGGTTCAGGTTGGAGTCAGACGCCTAGGAGGATCGCATGGCACGAAGGTTTCGAACGGTAACCCTGTTGGCCGGAGCGGCCGTCATCTGTTCGGCCACTCCGGCCGGCGCCCAGGAGGTGAGCGCCGCCGACGTCCAGACGAACCTCGACAACGTGTTCGTACTGCTTTCCGCCGTTCTCGTCATCTTCATGCAGGCCGGGTTCGCCTTGGTCGAGTCGGGCCTCACGCGGGCCAAGAGCGTGGCCAACATCATGATGAAGAACGTGATGGACTTCTGCGCCGGCGCCCTGGCCTTCTTCGCCGTCGGCTATGCCATCGCCTTCGGCGGCAACGGCAATGACTTTTTCGGTTCGGGTGGCTGGTTTCTCGGGGACGGAGCCTTCCAGTACGGGACCTTGACGGTGCCGGTGACCTTCATCTTCCAGGTGGCCTTCGCGGCCACGGCCGCCACCATCGTCTCGGGTGCCATGGCTGAGCGCACCAAGTTCAAGAGCTACTTCCTCTACAGCATCGTGATCTCAGGGCTCATCTATCCGGTGGTCGTCCACTGGAACTGGGGTGGGGGCTGGCTGGCCCAGTTGGCCACGCCGTTCCACGACTTCGCCGGGTCTACCATGGTCCACATGACCGGCGGGGTCGCCGCCCTCATGGGCGCCGCCATCCTCGGGCCCCGCATCGGCCGCTACGCCGCCGACGGTACGCCGCGGGCCATTCCGGGCCACAGCATCCCCTTTGCCGTGTTGGGCACGTTCATCCTCCTGGTGGGTTGGTACGGCTTCAACGCCGGCTCCGAGTTGGCCGCCGATAGTGCGATCGGGGGGATTGCCGTGACAACGACCCTCGCGGCGACCGCTGGGGCGATCTCCGCCATGTTGGCCATCTGGATGAAGTCCGGGAAGCCTGATGTCGCCATGACAGCCAACGGCATGCTGGCCGGCCTGGTGGGGATCACCGCCGGGACGGCGGCGGTCAGCAACGTCGGCGCCCTCGTCATCGGTTCGCTCGCCGGGCTGTTGGTCGTGGCCAGCGTCTTCTTCTTCGACCGGATCAAAGTCGACGATCCCGTCGGCGCCATCTCGGTGCACGGTGTGTGCGGTGCCTTCGGCACGATCGCCGTGGGCCTGTTCGCCACGGCCGATACCGACTTCTGGCAGGCTGGCCTCTTCTACGGAGGAGGGACGGCCCAGCTCGTGACCCAGGTGATCGGTGTGGTTGCTGTCGCCGCCTTCGTGGCGATCACCGCCGGCCTGCTGTTCCTCGTCCTCAAGGCCACCGTCGGTCTACGGGTGAGCGAAGACGAGGAGCTCGAAGGTCTCGATGTGATCGAGCACGGGGCCGCCGGCTATGGCTCCGAAGCCTCCCTCGGGGGCGCATCACCGAGGAGTCCCCAGTCCGCCAAGGTAAAGGTCTGAAAACCCATGCAACTCGTCACTGCCATCATCAAGCCGCACGTGCTCGACCAGGTGAAAGACGCCCTCAAGGGAGTCGGCATCCAAGGGATCACGGTCAGCGAGGTCAAGGGCTTCGGTCGCCAGGGCGGCCACACCGAGACCTACCGGGGCACGGAGTACACGATCGATTTCGTCCCGAAGATCAAGGTCGAGGTGCTGATCGACACGGATCTGGCCGACAAGGCCGTCGACACCATTGCCTCGGCCGCCCAGTCGGGCAAGATCGGTGACGGCAAGATCTGGGTGACCGACGTGGGCCGGGCGGTACGCATCCGCACCGGTGAAGAGGGCGTCGACGCCATATAGGGCGAAGGGGTAGCGCGGGCCTCAGGCGGTAGGCTCCGCGCCAGGTGTGCCGGGAAGCCTGGTCGGCGATGTCCATCAGCGCGTCCTGAGGAGGCTTCCTGCTCGCATTGCTCGCATGTCACGGCGCACTGGCGCTGGTCGCTCCCTGGGCCTCACGCCGACTCGGCCGTGGCGTGTTCTTCCTGTGCGCCCTGGCGCCGGCTGCCACCCTGGTTTGGGCGATCTCCCGGGCCACCGCTGTCATTGACGGTGGGGCCGTCGTCTCCTCGTTCTCGTGGGTGCCGGGCTTGGGCGTGGAGATCGACTTCCGTCTCGACGCCTTCTCACTGCTCATGGTGGCGTTGGTCGCCGGCATCGGGGTGCTGGTGCTGGTGTACTCGCGCTGGTACTTCTCCCCCCAGGGCGGGCTGGGACGCTTCGCCGGGACTCTGACCGCCTTCGCCGGGTCGATGCTCGGCCTGGTACTGGCTGACAACCTCCTCCTGCTCTACGTGTTCTGGGAGCTGACGTCGGTGACGTCCTACCTGCTCATCGGCTTCGAGGACCACAAGGGTTCGGCCCGAGCTGCGGCGCTGCAGGCCATCCTGGTCACGGGTAGTGGCGGCCTGGTCATGCTGGCCGGCTTCGTCCTGTTGGGCGAGGCAGCCGGCAGCTACTCGTTGTCGGGCCTGCTCGCCGATCCGCCCAACGGTGGCTCGGTAGCCGTCGCCCTGGTCCTGGTCCTGGTCGGGGCGGTCACCAAGTCGGCGCAGGTGCCCTTCCACTTCTGGTTGCCCGGAGCCATGGCCGGACCGACACCGGTCAGCACGTACCTCCATTCGGCGACGATGGTGAAAGGTGGGGTCTACCTCGTTGCCCGCTTCGCCCCGGCGTTCGCCGTGGTTGCACCGTGGCGACCGCTCGTCCTCACCTTGGGTCTGGCCAGCTTGTTCCTGGGCGGGTACCGGGCGTTGCGCCAGCACGACATCAAGTACCTGCTGGCCTACGGGACCATCAGCCAGCTCGGCCTCATGATGATCCTCTTCGGGGTGGGGATTCCCGAGGCCACCGTGGCCGGTGCCGCCCTGCTTGTGGCCCATGGTGCCTTCAAGGCGACGTTGTTCATGGTGGTGGGGGTGATCGACCACCAGGCCCACACCCGTGACCTGCGAATGCTCGACGGCCTCGGGCGCCGACTACCCCTGCTGGCCGCCGTGGCGGCCGTGTCGGCGGCGTCGATGGCCGGACTGCCGCTGCTCTTTGGGTTCGTGGCCAAGGAGGCCGCCTACGAGGCCTTCCTTCACGCATCACTGACCCTTGCGTCTGTCGTGCTGGCCGGGGTGGTCGCCGGCTCGGCGCTCACCGTGGCCTACAGCGCCCGCTTCGTCTGGGGCGCCTTTGCCGCCAAGCGACTGTCGGAGCGGTCCCTCGAAACCGTCGGCTCCGACGTGGCCCGTCCCCCCGGGGGCTTCGTGGCGCCCGCCGTCGTCCTGGCTGGCGTCAGCATGGTGTTGGGCGTGGCGCCGGGGCTGGTCGGGCCACTCGTGTACGGCGCGGCCGCCGCCCTCGACCCGGAGGTCGAAGCCGGCACCCTTGCCATCTGGCACGGGGTCAACCCCGCCCTGGTGCTGTCGGTGATCACGGTGGCCGGGGGAGTGCTGCTCTTCGTGTTGCGGCGGCGTGTCACCCGGGCCCAGGATGCTGTGCCGGCGGTGGCCGGCGCCGACGACGCCTATCTGGGCGCCCTGACCGGCCTCAATCGGATTGCCGACGCCGTGACCGGCTTCTTCCAGAACGGCTCACTGCCGGTGTACCTGGGGGTGATCCTGACCACTGCGGTGATCCTTCCCCTCCCTGCGCTGCTGGGGGCGCCGTTTCCCGCCAGGTTGGTCACAGCCGAGTCCCTCGGGCAGGTGGCTGTCGTGGCGCTGGTGGTCGCCGCCGCTGTAGGCACGGTTGCGTCCCGTCGGCGCTTCCCTGCCGTGCTGTACCTCGGTGCCGTCGGCTACGGCGTGGCCGTGCTCTTCGTCATCCAGGGTGCCCCGGACCTCGCCCTGACCCAGTTGCTGATCGAGACGCTGTCGGTGGTCATCTTCGTGCTGGTGCTCCGCCACCTGCCTGACCGCTTCGAGCCCATGCCGTGGAAGCTCGGCCGGGCGGCGCGGGTGGCCGTCGCCGGTGGTGTGGGCACCTTCGTGGCCGCCTTCACCCTGGTGGCCGGAGCGGCACGCCAGGACCCGTCCATCTCCGCCGCATTCCTCGACCAGGCTCTGCCAGAAGCGGGAGGCCGCAACGTGGTCAACGTCATCCTGGTGGACTTCCGGGGCTTCGACACGTTGGGAGAGATCACCGTGCTCACCGTCGCCGCCTTCGGCATCTTCAGCCTGGTACGGGCCTGCCGCCGCGAGCGGATCACCGACGATCAGGAGCTCGGGGCGTGAGAACCCTGGTGCTGCGTACCGGAGTTGCGTCGGTCTTCCACACCGCCCTGGTGTTCTCGCTGTTCCTGCTCTTCGCAGGACACAACGCCCCGGGCGGGGGGTTCGTCGGCGGTCTGGTGGCCGGTGCCGCCCTGGTACTGCGCTATCTCGAGGGTGGGTCAGCCGGGGTGGGGTCCACCATGCGGGTGGAGGCGCCGGCCCTGCTCGGGGCCGGGCTTGTCCTCGCCGGCCTCACCGGGGTGGCCTCCCTGGTGGCGGGGCGGAGCTTCCTCGAGTCGGCCAAGACCACGTTGCACGTCCCAGTCATGGGTGAGGTCCACGCCTCGTCGTCGCTCCCCTTCGACATCGGCGTCTACCTGGTGGTGGTCGCCCTTGTCCTCATGGTGTTGCGTACCCTCGGCGCCGAGGGCGAGGACGGCGACGAAGATGCGCTCGTCGGTGCCGAGGACACCTCCCGGGAGGGCCAGGAGCTGTGATCGTCGTCACTGCGTTGGCGGTAGGGGCGCTCTACGCCCTCGGGACCTACCTGTTGCTGCAGCGCCAGCTCACGCGCATCGTCATCGGCCTGGCCCTCATGGCCCATGGTGCCAACCTGCTGCTGCTGCTGGCCGGAGGACGAGCCGGACGGCCGCCCTTCGTGGGGGGTGGCGATGGAGGTCCTGTCGCCGACCCCCTGCCGCAGGCTCTCGCCCTGACTGCCATCGTCATCACGTTCGGCGTCACGTCATTCCTCCTGGCGCTTGCCTACCGCAGCTGGGTGATCGACCGTGACGACGAGGTCGAGGACGATGTCGAGGACCGGCGTATCGCCCGACTCGCCCATCGGCGTGAGAAAGACTCGTGAGGGCCTCACGGGTCCTGCTGCAGCGATGAGGATCCTCCTTCCCCTGCCCATCATCCTTCCCCTGGTGGCGGCCGGGATCTCCATGTGCCTGTTCCGCCGCCCTGCCCTGCAGCGGGTGCTCGGCGCAGCGGTGATGGTGGCCGTGGTGGTGGCCAGCATCGTCCTGCTCCTGCAGGTCGACACCCACGGGGTGGCCGTCACCCAGGTCGGCGGGTGGCCGGCACCTACCGGCATCACCTTGGTCGCCGACCTCTTCTCCGCCATCATGCTGGTCGTCGGCGCCGTCATGGTGCTCGTGGTGTTGCTCTACGCCATCGGCCAGCCCGGCACGTCCGAGACATCGCCGTGGTTCCACCCCATCTACCTCGTGCTCGCCGCCGGCGTCGCCATCTGCTTCCTCACCGGTGACCTGTTCAACCTGTTCGTGGCCTTCGAGGTCATGCTCAGCGCCAGCTTCGTGCTCATCACCCTGGGGGGCACCAAGGACCAGGTCCGCACGGGGATGACGTATGTGGTCATCAGCATCGTGGCTTCGACGTTCTTCCTCACCGCCATCGGCCTGGTCTACGCGGCCACGGGGACGGTCAACATGGCCGACCTGGCCGGCCGGCTGGCCGACCTGCCCGACAGCGTGCGCAGCGCTCTGGGTCTTCTGCTGTTGGTGGTGTTCGGCGTCAAGGATGCCATCTTTCCGCTGTTCTTCTGGCTGCCCGACTCCTATCCCACTGCACCCTCGCCGGTGACGGCCATCTTCGCCGGCCTGCTCACCAAGGTGGGGGTGTACGCCATCATCCGCACGCAGACGCTGTTGTTCCCCGACGACGGCAACGGGACCCTGCTGCTCGTCCTCGCCGGTGCGACCATGGTGGTCGGGGTCCTCGGCGCCATTGCCCAGGACGACATCAAGCGCATCCTGAGCTTCCACATCGTCAGCCAGATCGGGTACATGATCATGGGCCTCGGCCTGTTCACCGTGGCCGGGCTGGCCGGAGCCATCCTCTACACCGTGCACCACATCGTGGTGAAGACCTCGCTGTTCCTGGTAGGGGGACTGGTCGAGCACCTGGGTGGGACCGGCCTGCTCCGGCGCCTCGGCGGCATGGCCAGGAGAGCTCCGCTGGTGGGCGCCCTGTTCCTGCTTCCGGCCTTGAGCCTGGCCGGCCTCCCGCCCTTCTCGGGCTTTGTGGCCAAGCTGGCCCTGATCCAGGCCGGAATGGCCGTCGACGCCTGGCTGATCGTCGGCGTGAGCCTGGTCGTGAGTGCGCTGACACTGTTTTCCATGACCAAGATCTGGGGTGGTGTCTTCTGGGGTGCGCCTGAGGAGCCGGTCCTCACCGCCCAGCCTTCGGAGGGACGCCTGCGGGCCCCGTCGCTCATGGTGGGCGCCACGGTGACGCTGGTCGCCATCAGCCTCGGGATTGCCTTGGCTGCCGGGCCGGCGTACGACTTGAGCCGACGGGCTGCAGGCGACCTCATGGCGCCGGCGGTCTATGTCGAGGCGGTGCTCGGCTCATGACCGTTCGTCTCCTGGTGGGCGCCTGGGTGGTCATGGTCTGGCTGGCCTTGTGGGGAGGGATCAGCGCGGCCAACGTGTGCAGCGGCGCCGTGGTAGCCGTCCTGCTGCTCTGGCTGTTCCCACTGCGTACCTCCACGCGTCCCGGGCGGTTCCGCCTCGTATGGGCGCTGCGGCTGCTCGGCTACTTCCTGGTGAAGCTGGTGGAGGCCAACGCCGTGGTCGCCTGGGAGGTCCTCACTCCCCGCAACCGGATCGTCGAGGGCATCGTGGCCGTGCCGGTCACCAGCGCCTCCGACGTGCTGGTCAGCGTGGTGGCCAACGCCATCTCCCTGACCCCGGGCACGCTGACGATCGAGGTGGGAACGGACCCCCATGTCCTGTACGTCCATGTCCTGCACCTGCACGACATCGACGCCGTACGCCGGGACGTCACCCGTCTGGAGCGCTACGTGCTGCGGGCCTTCGGCAGTGACGAGGCGGTGCGGGAGGTGGAGCGGCGGCTTGCCTCCCTCGAGGTGGCTGGTGCCGCATCGCCGGGGAGGACACCATGACCCTGGTCTTCGACGTCTGCTTCGGGCTGCTCATCCTGGCCGGGTCACTGTGCCTGCTCCGGCTGATGAGAGGCGACTCCGTCGCCGACCGGGTGGTGGCCCTGGACTCGCTGCTCGTCGTCATCATCTGCGGTATCGCCGTGGACGCAGCGGCGGGCCAGAGCGGGATGTTCCTGGATGCGCTGGTCGTCGGGGCGCTGGTCGTCTTCGCCGGCACGGTCACCGTGGCCCGCTACATCGAGCGGCGGGGAGCACGGTGAACGCCGTCATCGATGTCGCTGCCGTCGCCTTGCTGCTGGGCGGATCAGTGCTGGCCGTGCTCGCCGGAGTCGGTCTGCAGCGCTTTCCCGATGTCTTCGCCCGCATCCACGCCGCCACCAAAGCCACCACTCTCGGGCTGGTGCTCATCGTCGCCGGCGCAGCGTTGAGCATCGGCGACGCCGGCGACGCCGCCAAGCTGGCGCTCGTCGCCGTCCTGCAGTTCGTGACCGCTCCGGTCTCCGCCCACATGGTCGGACGGGCGTCCTACCGGGCAGGTACGGAGATGAGCAACCACACGGCGATCGACGAGCTCGGCGGCGACCAGACGTAAGGTCACCTTGCTGTTCATTCCCGAGGCTCTTGACATCAAAATTGCGCAGGAAGGTCTGGCCGGGGCCGATCCGGGGACCAGCGCCCCGCCCGCCTCAAGCGTCGCCGGTGTCGTCGGGCTCGTCCTCCGTAGGGCTCGATGGTTGGACGTCGGCCGGCTCGCCCAGGTAGGCGAAGCTCGTCGGCTGCAGGCGCTGGTCGAGCTGGAAGACCAGCGGAATGCCGGTAGGGATCTCCAGGCTGGGGATCTCGTCGTCGGGGATCTGGCGGAGGTGCTTGACCAGCGCCCGCAAGC
>DASZDM010000218.1:0-10197 GCA_035942015.1 Acidimicrobiales bacterium
CCACCGTGCACAGGCTGAACACCCGGCCCTCGGTGATCAGAGCGTGGGTGAAGGCGGGCTTCTCCACGCCGATGCCGATCAGTTTGGGGTCGAACGAGAGCTGGGTGGCCCAGTTCAAGGTCATTAAGTTACGTTTGGCGCCGTGGTCAGTGGAACCGACCACGTAGAGGCCGTAGGGCATGGTCCAGAGCACCCGCCGGCGGCGCTTGTCGTACTCCTCCCGCTGCTCGTCGGTCTCCATCCCCGGGGGGAAGGGGCCAATGGGTCCGGTTCCACCTGGCGCAGCCATACGGCGACCCTAGCCAGGGGGTGGGGGTCCCCACCGACGTCCTTCACGACGAGGGCGTTGTCGACCCCGTGCCGACCGGCGCGGCATCTCTTTCGCCGGCGCAACTGTGCCCGCCAGCGAAGGCAACCGTCAGTCGTCGGCGCCGCAGCCGCAGGTGTTCACCTCGCGCACCACCGTGCCCTGCCCGGTGTGCATGTGTGTGGTGCAGGGCATGCACGGGTCGAAGCTGCGGATGGCCCGCATCAGGTCGATTCCCGTGAACTTGGAGGGATCGGACAGATCCTCGAGGATCGGCGTATTCATGGCCGCCTGCTCATAGGGACCGGGTTGGTCCCAGGGATCGCGCGGCGAGGCGTTGATCGTCGACGGCGTGATGATCTGATAGTTGTCCATCACCCGGTCCTGGATCGAGACGAAGTGCGTGAGCCAGCCCCGTCCGGCTCCCCAGAAGCCGACACCGAGAGTCGGCTCCTCGGGGATGTACTTGGGCAGGTCCTCGGCCCGCACCGCGGCGACACGCTCCTCTCCCTTGCGCATCAGGTCGTAGGCCTGCAGGAGACTGACGAGCGAGACGAGCTGGCTGAACATGTAGTGGTACGCCCGCCCCCGGTTGCGCTCGAAGGCGTTCCACACCTCGGGCACCCGCCACTCGAGCTCCATCTCGGGGGTCAGGCCCTTGGGGATCCGCATCCGCAGGCTCGTCCCCGTGGCCTCCATGAAGTCGTTGGCGGGTTGCTTCTGCGCCATGGCCGTGAGGAACAGGCGTGCGTAGCACCCCGCCTCCACCACTCGGCGGTCCCACCGAGGCGCCGTCGACCAGGTGTACTTCTCCTTCCAGCTCCTCTCGCCCGGCTTGGGCAGCGTGCGCTTGTTCCAGGGGTGGTAGGGGCTGATGGGGTTCCCCGAGGGGTCGGTGTCGTACGGGCCACCGGACCACTCCTCGTACCAGGAGTGCTCCACGAACTCCTCCAGGCCCACGCTCAGGTCGCTCAACCGGGTGGTGACCAGCTGACCGTCGACGACGGCTCCAGGCGTGGACCATCGGCGCTCGCCCCAGGCGTTGCAGTTCTGATAGGTCGCGTCGTAGGCGTGGGGGTCGTCCCAGAAGCCGGTGTCGATGAAGCTCATCGGCAGCGCCCCGACGAGCTTGTAGCGCTCGTCACACTCGTAGAAGAACTCGGTGATGTCGTCCCAGATGCAGACCATGCGGTGGGCGTAGTCGAAGATCTTGTTCAGCCGCGAGTGGAACTCGTTGAGGGTCTGAAGGGTGATGGTCGACGTCACGCCGCCTTGGACGATGCTTTCCGGGTGCGGGTACTTCCCGTGGAGCAGCAGGAACTGCTGGCGGGCGAGGCGGGTGAAGTCCAGCCCTTCGCGGTAGAGCTTGCCGGTCAGCGGGTTGAGCTCGGTCATCAGGTCGGCCATGGCCTTGAACCCGTGGTGCTCGACGCCCGGGCAGCTCCAGGACTGCGCCTTCTTCCACACCTCCGGGTTGGTCCTCTTGACCACGGCCTCGCAGTAGTCGGGGCCGGCCAGCAGGTAGAGGTGCAGGGGGTTGTCGTAGCCCATCTCGGCCGCCTCGCCGAGGTTGCGGACCACCGTGCCCATCGGTGGCGGTGCCAGGCCCATCGCCATCTCGGTGGCGTAGGCGGCGGCGTGGGAGTGCACGCCGCCACAGACGCCGCAGGCCCGGGAGGTGATGAAGGTGGCATCGCGAGGGTCGCGTCCCATGGCGATGACCTCGTACCCCCGGAACAGCGGTGCCTGTGAGCGAGCGTCGAGCACGCGCCGCTCCTCGAGGTCAGCGGTGACGTTCAGGGCCATGGCGCCGGCGATGCGGGTCACCGGGTCCATGTTCATGTCCTTGATGTGGCCGTTCCTGGCCATCAGGCGGCGGATGTCCTCGTCGCGCTCGGCGTCCGTCTTGGCGACGTCCGGCTTGGTGACGGTGACGGAGTAGGGGTCGGGGATGCCGCCACGCAGGGAGGCGTTGCCGTCAGCGTCGAAGTCGACCGGAAGGTTCTTGAAGCACATCGGCTAGTCCTCTTCTCCGCCGGGCAGCACGCGCTCGGTCGTCGGGTCCTGCCGCTCCGTCCACTCGATTCGTTTGCCGCGGGGCTCGTGGCCGCTCCGGGAGGTGTCGTTGGAGCGCCGCAGGCGGTCGTAGAACCGGTGGCCGAGATCCTTGACCCGTCCCGGCTCGGGCTTCTCCACAGCCCATCCGCTGGGAACGTTGTCGTGGAGGTCCCACTTGACCTCCCGGTTGAGGTGTTCGTTGGTGAACAGCCGTAGCGGCCTAATGATGCTGCCGACGAGGCGCGAGGTGGCCGTCGACGCCTTCGAGCCCGGCGGCGTCTTCCACCGCGGCGTGAACTTGTCCGGGAACCCGGGCATCGTGCAACCCACGCACGGGGCGCCGGCGTTCATGCAACCGCCGACGTGCTCCACCATCCCCCGCGACGTGATGTTGCAGTTCACCACCGGCCCCCAGCAGCCGATTTCGACCAGGCAGTTCGGGTCGCCGAACTCCTGGGCAAAGCTGCCTTCCTCGTAGTAGGCGCCCCGAACGCAGTGGCGGTGAACCGTCTCGCCGAACAACCACGCCGGCCGGCCCAAGTCGTCGAACTCCGGGAGCGGCCCGAAGCCCTGGAGGAAGTAGAGGATGGCAGCCACCGTCTCGTTGAAGTTGTCGCCGATGGGTGGGCAGCCGGGCACGTTGACCACCGGGAGACCGAACGCGCTGCGGTACTCCTCGCCCACGAAGTCCATCAGGCTCATGGCCCCGGTCGGGTTCCCGTAGGACGCCGGGATACCGCCCCAGGTGGCGCAGGTGCCGATGGCGATGGACGCCGCCGCCCCCGGCGCCAGCCGGGCGACCCACTCCTCGGCGGTGACGGTGCGGTGGGCGCCGCCCGGCCCCCAGGGTGCCTCCCCGTTGCCCGCCCAGTGGCCGCCGGTCTCCATGGCACGGGTCTCGTCGGTGATCGACCCCTCCAGGACGATGGCGTACGGGGCGTCGAGCTCGCCGTTGACGGCTCGCACCGCGGCCGCGCCGTAGTGGGGCCCCGACTCGTGGGTGAGGACAGGGTGGTGCAGGATCACCCGCGGCAGGCCGGGGTGCGTTCCCAGCAACAAGCTCTCGATGGACGGGGTCGTGGCGCCGGTGACGGAGACCGAGCAACCGTCGCAACTCATGCCGGAGAACCAGAAGACGTGGATCTTCTCGAGCGGGCCCAAGCGGCTGCCGGGGCCCGCCTTGGCGATGGGCTCGATCAGGTGCTCCATGTCGGTGCCGGCGAACAGCCCGAAGTCACCGAGCTCCTCGAAATCGAATGATCCCTCCACCGGGCCGAGGTGGTCGAGCAGGCGTTCGGCGGGAGACGTTGCGGAGGTCTCCGGCGGCCTTCCGTTGCCCCGTCGATCGGTCCGGGCCCCGTCTCCAGTGATGGCCATGGGAAGACCTCCCGCTAGCTGTACTTTGCACTCACCTGGCTGCCAGGGTACCGGGCGGGAAGGACGCTGTTCCCGCGGCTATGGTGAGCGTTTGAGCTCCGAGCCAGGGGAGGTAGGACCCGGGCGATGGTCGACAGCTTCGGACGTCGGAACACCGATGACGGCGCTGCCCGCCGCTGGCGGCTCGGCTGGGCGCTCGGAGCCGCCGCCGTCGCCGCCGCCGCCGGGCTGCTGGTGACCATCATCGCCCTTGCTCGACGCGTCACCGGCCAAGCCGCCGACATCGAGAGCGCCATCGAGGGGGCGCGGGAGAACACCGCTCCCTTGTTCGAGATCCCCGCCATGAACCTCACCCTCGACCGGGTCGCCGCCGGTGTCCGAGGGGCGAGGCAGCGATCATGAACTCCCGCTCCGGTGCCGCCGGCTGGGTCGCGGTCGGGTCGGGCGTGGGAGCCGCTGGCCTCGCCGCGGTCCTGCTGCACCGCACCCTCGTCGTGGTCCAGGAGATCAGCCGCTACGCCGACCACATCGCTGGGGCCGGCGACGGCATCAGGCGCAACACCGACGTAGAGCCGGGGCTCATCCGTATGCGGGCGCTCGCCGGCGAGATGGCTGCCCGGGCCGGGGCTCCCGGGGAGGGCGCGGCGTGAACCGTCGGGACCCGACGGAACGGCGGTGGTGGGCGACCCTGGTCGGCGGCGCGGTCGTGCTCGGCGCGGTCCTGTGTCTGCTCGAGGCGCTGCGCCGGGCCGTCGTCGACGTCGAGGCCGCGGTCGACCGTGTGTGGACCACCGGCAAGCGGCTGGCGCAGAACACGCAGGCGACCCACCTGCTGAACGCCACCAGGGCGCGCACCGCGGCGGTCTGCGACGAGCTGCGGGCCACAAGCGATCTCGAGGAGGGCACGTGAAGAACAAGACGCTGGGACGGGTGGCCATCACTGAGGTGGTGCTCCTCGTCGGGGTTCTCGCCGGCTACCTGATCGCCATCGCCGCGACGCTGCGACGGGTGTCCGAGACCCTGGCTCGGGTGACCTTCGGTGTGCGGGCAATCGAGCGCCAGACCGCACCCCTCGGGGCCACGTTGCGGGACGTCAACGCCGATCTGGCGACCGTCGCCGACGCCCTCGAAGGCTCCGACGGACGTTCGCCGGGCAGCTGACGTCGACTTCCCGCCGACGGCGGGATGTCGACCGTCGTGCGATGACCGTTCTCGTGGGCGGGGTGAGCCAGCTGTACCAGGGCGACCTGGACCTCGGGCGTCGCGCCGCCGAGCGATTGGGCGCCGAGGCCCTCGGTCCCGGCGTCGTGGTGGAGGAGCTCCACTACGGGGCAGTGGCCGTGGCCCAGCGGCTGGAGGACCTGCGCCCGACGGCCCTGATCCTCGTGGGGGCGGCGGAGCGGGCTCGCCCGCCGGGGACGGTGCAGCGCCGGCGGGTGCGGCCGTCGACCGCGCCGACCGAGGTGGTACAACGCGCAGTGGCCGACGCCGTCACCGGCTACGTGACCATCGACTTGGTGGTGAACGTGGGCACCGGTCTGGGCGCTCTCCCCGCCCGCACCGTGACCGTGGAGGTTGAGCCGGTCCGGACGGAGCCCTGCGAGGACCTCTCGCCGGAGGCGGAGGCAGGGCTGGAAGAGGCGCTGGAGCTGGTGCGGACCGAGCTGCGCCGGCTCCCGGTGCTCGAGCTGGCCGACCAGCTGCGCGCCCTGGCCGCCGAGGCCCGTCTCGAGCCGGCCCCGGCCCTCGATGTGCTGCGGGAGCTGCTCGGCGAGCTGCGACGTCTCGACGAGGACGGCCGGTGGGGGGCTGCCTTCAGGCTCCGCGACCGTCTTCGCTACCACATCGCCGAGGGCGCGACGGGGGACGGCATGGATGGCCTCGACTGGACCCTGTGGTGGGCGCTGATCGAGGAGCTCGACCGCCTGCAGGCGGTCGAATCAGCCTGACCGCCGTGAGGCGGGCGGCGGATCCGATTCCAGCGCACCCAGGCTCTGCGGCCGCACCGCCACCCGGCGTCCCTCGTCGGTCTCCACCACCAGGGCGCCGTCGCCGAGGACGTCGACGGCCCGCCCGGTGACCACCGCTCCTGCCGGGCCGAGGGGCACGACTCGCGCCCGTACCCGTCGCCCCATGGTGGCGCATCGGGGGACGTAGTCCGCCAGCACGGTGGCCTCCGCCTGGGTGGCTCGCTCCTCGATGGCCGCCACCACCGCCGCCAGCATCGGCGCCCGCGGCGGACCGGCGCCGTGGACGACCACGTCGGCAACTGCCCAGTCGACGCCGTCGGCTCCGAGCTCGGCCACGACCCCGACCGCTCCAGCGCGCCGGTCACCGGCTCGCACCTCGTCGGGCCACTCAGCGGCCGCCGTACTGCCGACCACGTCGGCCAGCGCGGAGGTCACCACCAGGTACAGCCAGCCCTCCCGCTCGGCGGTCAGCTCCGGACGCAGCACCATGGAGAAGCCGAGATCGCGGCCCGCCTCCACGGTCCACGGCCACCCTCCGCGGCCTCGCGGTGAGGCCTGGTAGTCGGCAACCACCACCGCTCCGGCGGGCGCACCCGAACGGGCCCACGCCTGGGCGTCGACCCCCGTCGACAGCAGGGCGGGGTAGGTGCGCAGCGGTCGCCCGGGCATGACGCTGGTCACCTCGGCGGCGGAGAGGTCGCCAGCTAGCGCCACGATCCCTCCTGGCCGAGCTCGTGGGCCGTGGTCGAGAAGACCTGCTGCAGGCGGAGCAGCTGCGGCACGTTGAACCGCGCCATGGCCCGGGCGCTCGAGCGCCGGAAGCGGGACCGGGCGTCCTCGTCGTGGGCGGCCAAGGCGGCGATGGTCGTTCGCACGAGGTGCTCCATGGTCTCGGGCGGCAGCTCCAGCAACACACCGAGCCAGGCCTCGGCGAGGTCGGAGGCCCGGTCGGGTCGGGCGAGCTGGCCCTCGATCCACCGCGACGCGCTCCGACGGCCCTCGGGTGGGTCGGCTTCGGCCCAGCGGATCACCTCCTCGCGGATCACCGGCAGCCACCGGTCGCGAGGCTCCTGGTCGAGCACGACCGCCAGATCGTCATCCGCCGTGCCGGAGCGCTCCAGGACCGCCGCCGCCTGCGTCGCCACCGCCCGGTTGGACCCGGGTGTACCCAGGGCCTGACGGGCGGCCAGGCGGGCCCGGGGACCGTCGCCGGCCTGCTCGTAGGCCAAGGCCAGGTTGGCCTTGGCCATGGCGTAGGCCTCGGGCCGGAGGCTGCGGGGGTGGGCGCCCACGGCCGTTTGCAGGGCGGCGACGGCGGCGGCGACGTGGCCGGCGGCGAGATGGGCCAGCCCGAGGGCGTTGGCGGCCAGGCCCCGGCTGACCCGGTCGCCCGCCCGCTCGCTGGTGTGCACCGCCTCCTCCAGCGCCCGGGCGGCGGCGTCGGCGTCTCCGGCAGCGAGCAGTACCGAGCCCAGCTCGCGGCCGGCGGCGGCGGCGCGCCCGGCTGCCCCGTGCTCGCCGAACAGCTGGCGCGCCCGCTCGAACGATCGGCGAGCGGCGATCGTTTCCCCCGCCTCGGCCTGGACCAGACCCAGGTTGAACGTGGCCGCGCCCTGCTCCAGCGGCTTTCCCAAGGCCGCGAACGCCGCCTCCGCCCGGGCGAACGCACGCTGTGCCTCGTCGAGGCGTGCCCGCAGCCGGAGGGCGACCCCGAGCAGATTGCACGCCTTGGCCTGCTCCAGAGGAAGCTCGGCGAACAGCTCGACCGCTCGGCGCAGCGCCTCCTCCGCATCGCCCGGGAACCCGGCGTCGATCAGGACGCGACCGCGGTGGAACTGGGCGGTGGCGTGCTGGATGGGGTAGCGGGACGCCGGGTACCGGGCCAGGCGGGCGTCGAGCTCCTCGAGGGCGGCGTCGACCTCCGGTGGCACCGGCGCTGCTACTCGTCCCGCCGGCGGATCTCCACGAGGGTGGGACCGGGAGGCGGGTGACGCTCGGCCTCGGCGCCGTCCTCCTCGACCTCCAGCGCCGCGAAGCCGGGAACGTGCTTCCGGAGCGCCTCCACCACGCCTTCCTGCAGTGTGACCGCCGAGGCGGTGCAGCCGGAGCAGGCACCCGACAGCCGGACGCGCACCACCCCCCGGTCGGCGCCGACAACCTCCACCTCGCCCCCGTGGGAGCGCACGTAGGGCCGGACCGTCTCGATGGCCTCTTCGGCCGCCCGGCGCTCGTCGATCCCGACGGAATAGGCGTCGAGGAGCCAGGCGACGGCGGGGTCGGCATCACGGAGCTCGGTCAGCCGGTCGCCGCCCAGCTCGGCGCCCAGACGCTCCAGGGCCATGCGATGGACGGCGTCGACGCCGTCGAGCAACTCGAAGACCTGGCTGCGCACGGGCTCGTCGAGGGCCTCCACCTGGGTCAGGAGCGCCTCCATGCGCTCGAGCACAGCTCCAAGGGAGGGCACGCGTTTGAGTCTAAGCGTCAGCTTGGGAGCTGCCGGGAAGTCGAGCAGGGCGCATCCTCATCACGCGAGGCCGGCGTCCCCAGCGGGAACTAAGGGTCGTTTCACGTTGCCACCCTTCTTTTCAGGTTCCCTGAAGCTTTACACCTCGCCAAAACGCGACGTGGCCCTGGATCTCGGCGGCCGCGCCCTTGGGGTCCGCGTACTACCACGCCGCTCCCGCAATGCGGTCATCCTTTATGACGACGTAGTAGTACGGTCCGTCCCCTTCCACGGACACACACTCGTCCCCGCGGAGTTCTCGGAGTACTCCAAGCGGATGGGCTCCGGAGGGAAGTAGTGGTTCGCCTCGGCGACAATCGTGTCGTTGGACTCAGCCAGGACGGTGCCGTTCCACATTGCATTTACCGCGATTCGGGGAAACCCTATTCAGCTTGCCAGCTTCCATCTGTTCCGGAAAAACTCAGACACCGTCTCATCATCCTCCGGCATGGCCGTTCTTCGGTTTTCCGACATCGTCGATCCCATGACAAGGGGCATGACCGACCTGTTCGTCATCCCGGCGGCCTTGGTGGCGTCATCACCACCGATGCCAACTCGGCTACGAACGCCGCTAGAAGGTGGAACTCGACCATCACCGGTTCCTTCCACGTGCAGTGCCGCCCGCTTGGTGCAGCACATCGAATGCCGCCGCTGTTGCCCACCCGTAACACAGGTGAGGGATGATGTCGGCAGCCCAGCTTTTTGCCGGCCAGCTCCGAGGATCCGACACTCCCAGAGCGGCGTACGGCGCAACGGTGCTCACCGTCGCTGCGGCGGCGAGCCCGACGCTCGCAACCGACCGAGGGATGCCCCGAAGGGGCCCCGGGCGCAAGAGGCCGTATACAGCCCCGACTCCGAACCCCGCGGCGTAGCCGAGCAATGCGCCGACGGCTTCCCGGCGGGCCGAGGCCTTGTCACTGTCGTCGCCTTCGGCGGCGAGCGAAACGCCGGCGAGATCGGCCATCTTGCCGGCAGTGTCGGCGGGAACGCTGCTCGATGGCCGGCCACGCACCGCCATGTCCAGGTACGTCACCGTGTTGAGCACGGCAGTGCCGACGGCTCCCGCCGCGACTCCTCGAACCGGGCTGGTCATGGAAATCGTCTCCTTCCGGCCGGGCGGGCCATGAAGCGGACGTCGAACCCCTTCCCCCCGAGTCGCTCGACGATGGGGCGGCGGACGCCCGCCGACCCGTCGGTGACGACAGCGACGCCTCGGCGCTGCGATGTGCTCAGTGACATGCCCGTTTCTTGGTGTGGGAGTAACGCCGAGTGGGGGCGGTGGTGTCAGCGGCGGAGCAGCTGGCGGAGCGCCAGCCGCGCCTCGGGGAGCGCCTGGGGCACCATGGCGACGCTCGCCACGCTGGGGACGACTCACCAGGAGCAGAAGCGGCGGCGCTTGGTGGCCTGCTCTTCTGCGTTGAGGTGTAATCCGCCCAGGGCGTCGAACACGACTTTGCCGGCGAGCACGAGCGGGAGGAAGGGTTTGTCGGCGAAGCGCCGCCGGGCCCCCATGCCCGCCAGGGCGGTACTGAGGGGGAGCTCGCTCGTCCGATACCTCCGGATCGGCCACGGGCGTCGGCTCCTCTCGGTCCCGCGGGCCGGCTCCGCAGCGCATCGCCCATCATCCGCGTCCTTCTCGCACGTTTCCGCCGCTACCCCGGCTTTGCGCAGGGCAAACGGCGACATGGCAGGGACCCTCATGTGCACAGCGGTACACCACCGTCGCCTTGCACGTGCTCGTGGCCGATGACAACCACGAGTTCGGACAACATATTCTTGCCGAAGAGAACCCACGCTCCCCTACTGGCCGACCTCGTCGAGCGGGAGTCGGCGACGACGCTGACGGAGTCGTTGCGGGCGACTGCACACCGCGGGCCGGCTCGGCGCTCACTGCCTCGCCCAGGCAGGAGCACCGCCGCCGGCCCAGGGCAGACGTCGGCCGGCAGCCTATAGTCCCAGCATCGAGCCCACACGGGCGACCA
>DASZDM010000219.1:0-1788 GCA_035942015.1 Acidimicrobiales bacterium
GAATGGGGCAGCGTCATTCCCGATCCCCGCCTGGTGGCCGCCATCGTCGACCGCGTCACCTTCAACGCCCACATCCTCGAGACCGGCGCCGACAGCTACCGGCTGCGCACCACCCGGGTCCGGGCTCGTCGCAAGACCGCCTGAGCGACCTCATCGCCTGCACCCTTCCCCCACCGGCGCCCGCCCGAGGCGCTCTACGAGCCACACAGGCGACGGTTTTCCGGCCACCGAGGCGCATCAACCGGTGGGGCCAGATCAGGCGAGCACGGTGGGGCCAATCTGGGTTGACACGCCCAGGAACCCGCCCGAGAGGGTCATTTCAGCCCTCGGCGTCCTCCGCCATGTCCCGTCGGAAGGAGGTGCCTCCTGGCGCTGAGCCCAGGCAGCGGGCGCCTCCGGTGCCCGGCTCGGCACGGTCGGCCGCGTTCGGGCTCGAGGTCCTCTCGAGCCAGTGGGTGCGGGTGGGTGATCACCGGCGGGGGGCGCTACTGCTCGGTCTGAGCGAGCGGCTCCAGGCCGAGACCGCCATCGGCGCCGGCGGGTTGTTCCGGGCCGGTCTGTTCGAGGGCACGCAGAGCTGGCCATGTTGCTGTTCCAGGTCTTCGAGAACATGGGCATGAGCATGGGATCGATGCCGATCACCGGTTTGCCCCTCCCGCTCATGTCGTATGGGGGTCCTCGATGCTCACCAGCTGCGCCGCGCTCGGCCTGGTGCTCAACGTGCACATGCGACGCTTCAGCTGAGGCTGAGGTGGAGGCGACGACGCCCGGGACCTCGGTCCGTACGCGAGAGAGGGGGTGGCGGAGCCACCCCCTCTCTCCTGCGTAGTGCTCGCTACCTCAAGCTCTCAACCAATGTCGGTTCGAGATGCGATGGAGAGATTCAGGTCTCGCCCAAGGCGGTCCCGGGACATGCGCCCCGTCGTGGGTGTGGAACTGCAGGTGGCCGAGGGGACTGCCGGCGATGCCAGCGATGCCCTCGAGCGCCGATGTTGCGTAAGCCTTGGCCCTGGCCGCTCCCCGGGGAGGAGTCGGCGTCGCCGGATCGGGTCGGTGACCGGTCGGCCTTGGGGGTCCAGCGGCACAGGAGGTTGCCGAAAGCAATCAGCAGCGCTCCGGCAATGATCTGAGGCACAACGCCGACGCCGGTGGCAGCCAGCTGAGGCTTGGCGGCTTTGGGGGCCTTGGCGGCCTTGAAGACAACTTCCTTCTCGACTGGCTTGGCGTCTTGTCCCTGGGGGCCGTGGGGGCCGTTGGGATCGTGAGGGCCCTAAAGAGCTGAGGACGCTGAGGACCCTTGAGGACCGTGACGACCCTGCCAGTTGTGGCTTGGTGGGTCCGGAGCTGTCGACCACCCGACTTCGACGCGGGACTTCTCCAGGTGTCTCTCAGCCCCGGCAGGCGGAGCTGGAGGCGCGCCAAAGAAGGTTTCAGCCCTCGGCGGGCTCCGCCACGCCCGGTCGGAAGGGAGGTGTCTCCTGGCGCTCGACCGAGGGCGACGGCGCCTGTCGGACCGGCTCGACGCCGTCAGCGTCGTCGGGCCTCGAGGGCGGGTCGTGGCGTGGAAATGGGCCGGCGGTGAACGACAGCGACGGCCCCGAAGACGCCAGCCCTTCCGCCGGCGCGGGCGACGCCGCAAGTGGCGTCGGCGCCGCCGAGGGCCGGTCCTGTTCGATGGAGTTGACCTGGACCGAGAGGTGGTCGATCGATTCGATTGCCCGGTGGAGGCCTCGCGAGAGGGCGTCGGCCCGGGCAGCGCCTCGTTCGGCGGCCTCGACCCGGTCGGGG
>DASZDM010000220.1:0-37273 GCA_035942015.1 Acidimicrobiales bacterium
AGCGTGGCCAGTGGGTTGCGCCCCACGAAGGAGAAGCGAGACCACCGAAGGCCCTGCTCCACCGACTCCAACAGGAAGCCGGGGTCGTCGCCGACCACCCGGGCGAAGGCCGCCACCGGGGTGATCAGGTCTCCCAGGACCTCCCGCCACACGGGCACCACCGAGTGGGTTCGGGCCAGTGTCCGGAACTCATCCCGACTCGGTCGTAGCACGGCGGACGAGAGGTCAGCCGTCGCCGAAGCGGCGGGAGAAGCAGGTGCGGTCACCGGTGTGGCACGCTCCCCTCCCCTCTTGCTCGACGACGAAGAGCAGGGTGTCGCCATCGCAGTCGTAATAGGCCCGGCGAACCCACTGGCGATCGCCCGAGGTGTCACCCTTGGCCCATTCCTCCTGGCGGGAGCGGCTCCAGAAGACGGTGCGCCCGCTTTCGAGCGTGCGCCGCAGCGTGGCCTCGTTCATCCACGCCATCATGAGGACATCACCGCTGGCATCGTCCTGGACGATGGCCGGTACCAGACCGTTGGCGTCGTAGCGCACGGCGGCCAGGTCGAGGTCGCTGGCAGGGATGGGGGTGACCGCGGGCATCGCCGTCATGGTACCTGTGGTCTCAGCCAGCGGAAGGACGCACCGCCACGCCGGCGGCCGCCATCGCCGCCTTGGCGTCGGCCACGGTATGAGTGCCGAAGTGGAAGATCGAGGCCGCCAATACGGCATCGGCGCCGCCTTCGGTCGCTCCCTCCACCAGGTGGCGGAGCTCACCCACTCCCCCGCTGGCGATGACCGGCACGCCACAGGCCAGGGTGACCGCCCGGGTGAGGTCGAGATCGAACCCGTCGAGGGTGCCGTCACGATCCATCGACGTGAGCAGGACCTCCCCGGCACCCAGCTCCTCGACCTCACAGGCCCACGACACGGCGTCGAGTCCAGTGGGCTTGCGGCCACCGTGGGTGTAGACCTCGAAGCCTCCGGGGGAACGCCGGGCGTCGATGGCCACTACCACGCACTGGGCCCCGAACTCCTCGGCCAGCTCCCCCACCAACTCGGGGCGGCTCACCGCCGCGGTGTTCACTCCAACCTTGTCGGCCCCGGCCCGCAGGAGCGCCCGGGCATCGTCGACGGTGCGGACGCCGCCTCCCACGGTGAGCGGGATGAACACCTGCTCCGCCGTACGGGCCACCACGTCGACGATCGTGCCGCGATTGGCGGAAGAGGCGGTGATGTCGAGGAAGACCACCTCATCGGCGCCCTGCTTGTCGTAGCGGGCCGCCAGCTCGGCCGGATCGCCGGCGTCACGCAGCCCGACGAAGTTGACCCCCTTGACCACTCGACCACCATCGACATCGAGGCAGGGGATGACCCGGACCGTGCGCATGGCGGCCACCCTACGCCGGCCGAACCCGGCAATAGCGGGCTACCGTCGTGCTTGTGGGCGGCCCGCGACTGCCCGGTGGGGTCGTGCACGAACTTCCAGGGGACCTACGCAAGGCGTTGGTCGCCAACGGGAAGGCGCTCGATGCCTGGAAGGACATCACGCCTCTGGCGCGAAACGAGTTCATCTGCTGGGTCGAGGATGCCAAGCAGGCCGTGACCCGGGAACGCCGGATCCGACGGACCACCGAGGAGCTGGAGGAAGGCCAGCGTCGTCCTTGCTGCTGGCCAGGGTGCAAGCACCGCGAGCGGACCGGCCGATAGCAGCCGGCGCCTCGTTCAGCCGGTCCCGTCATTCGCCGACCGCTGCTGCCCGTGTCGGCGGTTGCGCATCGTCCGCACGGTAGGAACGGCTCCGGTCATCGGCCCTACTTCTCGGCCCCCGCAAGCAGTCCCTGGACGAAGTAGCGCTGGAAGGCAAAGAAGACGATGAGCGGCACCACGAGAGAGATGAAGGCACCGGGAGCGATGACATCGATGTTGGCTCCGAACTGGCGTGTCTGCTCGCGAATGGCCACGGTGAGCGGGGTCGCGTCGGCGCCGGCGAACACCAAGCCGACGAGCAGGTCGTTCCAGACCCACAGGAACTGGAAGATCGACAGCGATGCGATGGCAGGGAGCCCGATGGGCAGCACCACACGGAAGAAGATCGACACCTCGCTCGCCCCGTCGATGCGGGCTGCCTCCAGCAGCTCCTTGGGGATGCCGGCGAAGAAGTTGCGCAACAGGAAGATGGCGAACGGGAGGCCGAAAGCGACGTGGAACAGCACCACGCCGAAGATGCTTCCGAAGATACCGAGCTGTCCGAAGAGGCCGGCGACGGGGATCAAGGCCACCTGCAGCGGCACCACCAGCAGGCCGACGACGCCGATGAACGCCCAGTCCCGCCCGGGGAAGTCCACCCAGGCGAAGGCATAGGCGGCGAGGGAACCGACCAGGACCACGCCGATGGTGGCCGGGACGGTGATGAGGAGGGTGTTCCAGAAGGCGTCGACCATGCCCGGGTCCTCGATCAGGGACCGGTAACTGTCGATGGTCAGCTGGGCCGGTGCCGTCAGCACCGACCACCACCCGGCGGCCGCGTTGTCGGAGGCGGAGCGGAAGGACGAGACCAGCAATCCGGCGGTGGGCAGCAGCCAGAAGAGCGCGATGAGCACGAGCACGACGTGCAGCGGGCCCTTGCGCACTGCCCGAGCCAGCCGGCTGCCCATTCCCTCGGTCGAGGCCTGCTTGGTCGTGGTCGCCGTCGCGGCCATCAGCGCTCGGCCCGGAACCGCTTGATGTTGAAGGCCATGGCCGGCAGGACCAGGAGGAACAACAGCACCGACAGGGCGCTGCCCAACCCCTGGTCCCGCGCCCCTCCGAACGACACCCGCCACATCTCCAGGGCGATGACGTTGGCCTCGTTCTGCACCGAGCCCGGCGGGATGATCAGGACGAGGTCGAAGACCTTGAGCACGTTGATCACCAGGGTCACCAGCACGACGAGGAGCACGGGCGTCAAAAGTGGAACCGTCACCCGGCGGAACACCTGCCACTCCCCGGCGCCATCGACCCGGGCAGCCTCCTGCACGTCGCGGGGAATGGCCGACAGCCCGGCACCGATGACGATCATGGCGAAGCCGATCCAGATCCAGAGCCAGGCGGCGATGATCGCCGGCGTGACGAGCGTGGGGCTCAACCAGTTCACGCCGCCCCAGGGAGGACGGAAGTTGGCCTCGCTCAGCCGCAACTGGTACTCGCCCGACTCCAGGTCGTCGAAGGCGAAGACGCCGTCGGTATCCGAGACGGTGGTGGCCACCACCTCACCCCCGTCGAGTGCTTCGATCTCTACTCCCGGCAGGCCCAGTTCCGTGGGGTCCACGGTGCCGGCCTCACCCCCTCCCCCTCTCGTGAAATCGAGCCACACCACTCCTGAGAGGGTGTCCGGCGCGCGTCGGGGCATCGGCGCCTCGTCTGCGTCGTCGGGCAGCTCGCGTGGCCGGATGGCGAGCAGGCCGAGGGTGGCGGGCTCGTCACCCGGGGCGAATGGCCGGCTGGTGACGAAGGCCCGGCCCTGCGATTGCAGGAGATCAGGCTGGGAGGGTCGGGCGCCTTCGTACGCACCGGAGGATCGGAACACGTCGACCACGCTGGTGACCACGGCGTTGGCCAGGCCGCGGTCGGGATCGTCTTCGTAGACCAGGCGGAAGATAACCCCGGTGGCCAGCCCGGAGATGGCCATGGGCATGAAGACGGCGACTTTGAACGCCGTCTGCCATCGCACCCGCTCGGCCAGTACGGCGTAGATCAACCCGACGGCGGTGGCCAGCGTGGGCGCCACCACCACCCAGATGGCGTTGTTGCGGATGGCGATGAGCGTCCGCTCGGACGAGAACATCTCCCGGTAGTTGTCCAGGCCCACGAACGTGTCACCCAGCCGGCTGTAGAAGCTGCGGAGGACCGAGAAGAAGATGGGGTAGACGACGAGCGCGCCGAGCAGCACCAGCGCCGGTGTGAGGAAGGCGAGAGCGATCGCGATGTTGCGGGGCGCAGGTCGCCGCCGAGGTGGTGGCGCCGGCGTGGCCGCCGGGCGGGTGGTCGAAACCACCCGCCCCCGCGGCCGCTGTTGGTCCTGCTCGGTGGCCTCCCTCTCGGCCACCGTGTGCCGCTACTCCCCGTAGGCGCTGGCGGCGGCTGCCTCCAGTGCCTCGGCCGTGCCTTCGACATCGGAGGGGTCCTCCAGGAAGTCCTGGAGGATCTGCCACATCCCCTGGCTCGGGGTTCCCCCGAAGGCCGGAGGCTGGAGGTCTGAGAGGTCGAAGCGCAGGTTGTCGCCGGCCTCCTCCAGGCTCTGGGCGATGGTCCCGGTGACCTCGTCGGGGTAGGTCTCGGGATCGACGTCCTGGTTGGGCGAGATGAAGCCGCCCAGCGCGGCCCGTACTTCGCCGGCGGCAGGCCGAGCCAGGTACTCGATCAGGGCCCGGCCTCCCTCGGAGTCGGCGAGCAGGACGGCGACGTCGCCGCCGGCCACCACCGCCGGCCCGGACCCGTCGATCTCCGGGAACGGGAAGACGTCGGCATCGGTGCCCAGTTCGGCCTCCGTGTCGCCGGTGATGACGGCTCCGACGAAGTCGCCTTCGTAGACCATGGCGGCCGCAGGGGGGTCAGCGAACACCTGGGTCACCGAGTCGTTGAAGTCGGTCTGCAGGGCGCCCTGGGTGCCTCCGGCCAGGAGGTCGGGGGTGAAGATCTCGCCGAGGGTCTCCAGCGCGGTGGTGACCGACGGATCGGTCCAGGGGATCTCGTGGGCCGCCAGCTGGTCGTACATCTCGGGACCGGCCGTGCGGAGGTAGACGTTCTCGAACCAGTCGGTCAGGGTCCATCCATCGGCTCCACCCACCGACAGGGCAGGCACGCCGAAGTCGGTCACCGTCTGGGCGGTTTCGAGGAAGCCCTCGAGATCGTCGGCCGGCTCGACGCCGGCGTCTTCGAAGACGCCGGTGTTGTACCACACCAGCGACTTGTTGGCCGCCTTGAACCACACCCCGTAGAGCTCACCGTCGACGGTTCCCAACTCCCTCCAGATGTCGGCGTAGTGCTCGTCCACCTCGTCGCCGGCCACATCCTCCAGCGGCTGCAGCACGTCTTGTTCGGCCAGGTCGCGCAGCAGGCCGGGCTGGGGAAGCAGGGCGACGTCAGGAGGATCACCTCCAGCGATACGGGGCCCGATGACGGCGGCGATGTCGTCACCGGTGGAGGTGAGCGTCACCTCTGCTCCCGTCTCTTCCTCGAAGGCGTCGAACACGGCGGCGAAGAGGTCCGCCTCGGTCCCCGTCGGGACCACGGCCACCTCCAGCTGGACCCCCGTGAGGTCAGGTAGCGCCCCTTCGGTGGTGTCCTCGGTGGTGTCCTCGGCGGTGTCGGGGGTGGCGTCGTCGGTGGCGCCGTCGTCACCGCCGTCACCACAGGCCGCCATCACCAGCAGTAGCGCAGCGAGGATCGCCGTCAGTTGGACCCGTCTCATCACTTTCCTCCTATGGGTTGTGGGCGTGTTGCGGTTGGGGCTCCGGGGGTGGCTCCATCCCTTCGGAGACGGTTAGGCCGGTATCCGGGTCGAAGACATGAAGGCGCGACGTGTCGACCACCAGTTCCACCGGCTCCCCCTTGGCGGCACGGGTCCGGGGACCGACTCTCGCCACCAGGGCGGCGTGTGCTCGCTCGACGTGGCGGTCGAGCTCCTCGGGACCGACCAGGCCGATGTCCTCGGCCAGCTCCCGGGTGTCGTCGGTGACGACCGGCGGCGCCCCCAGGCTGAAGTGGAGGTAGGCCTCCGAGCCCATCCGCTCCACCAGGTCGACCGTGGCCCGCAATCGCCGGCCGGTCGGAGCGGCGTCCACCAGGGCCGCGTCCTCCATGTCCTCGGGACGCACGCCGAGGACGATCTCCCGACCGACGTAGGAACGCAGCGCGGGGCGTCGAGCCATCAACTCGTCGGCCACCTCCAGCTGCTGGTCACCGATGGTCACCACCAGGGCGTCCCCGTCTCCGGTCAGCCTTGCCTGCACCATGTTCATCGCCGGCGAGCCGATGAACCCGGCCACGAAGAGGTTCACCGGTCGGTCGTAGAGCACCTGGGGATCATCGACCTGTTGCAGCACGCCCCGCTTCATCACCGCCACTCGGTCCCCCATGGTCATGGCCTCGGTCTGGTCGTGGGTGACGTAGAGCGTGGTGACCCGGAGGTCCTGTTGGATGCGGGCGATCTCGGCCCGCATCTGGACCCGGAGCTTGGCGTCGAGGTTGGACAGCGGCTCGTCCATGAGGAACGCCTGGGGCTGGCGGACGATGGCCCGTCCCATGGCCACCCGCTGGCGCTGGCCCCCGGAGAGATTGCGGGGCTTGCGGTCGAGCAGTTCGTCCAGGCCGAGGATCCGAGCCGCCTCCTCGACCCGCCTGGCGATCTCCTCCTTGGACACCTTGCGGAGTCGGAGGCCGAAACCCATGTTCTCGCCGACACTGAGGTGGGGGTACAGGGCGTAGTTCTGGAAGACCATGGCGATGTCGCGGTCCTTGGGTGGAACATCGTTGACCACCCGTTCACCGATGCGAACCCGGCCGCCGCTGATGTCCTCCAAGCCGGCGACCATGCGCAGGGCGGTGGTCTTTCCGCACCCCGACGGCCCCACCAGCACGAGGAACTCGCCGTCGCCGATGTCGAGATCGAGATCCGCGACTGCCGTCGTGCCGTCGGGGAAGACCTTGGTCACCTCTTCCAGCACCACTTCAGCCACAGGTCCTCCGCTCTCGGAGCCAGTTGCTCACTCAACGTAGCCCCGGTGGTGGACCGGCAAACGGAAGCGGTCGTCCTAGGCCATGGCGACGAGGTCGAGCAGATCGTCGCTCCAGTGGTCGAGGGTCCCCTCGGGCATGAGCAGGACCCGCTGAGGGGCCAGCTCGCGCACGAACTCGGGGTCGTGGCTCACCAGCACCATGGCCCCACCCCAGCCGGCCAGCGCCGTGGCGACGGACGTGCGCGAAGGAGGGTCGAGGTTGTTGGTCGGCTCGTCGAGGAGCAGCAGGTTGTGGCGGCCGGCGGTGAGCTGGGCCAGGGCCAGCTTGGTCTTCTCTCCTCCGGACAGGGTGCCGGCGTCCTGGAAGGCCATCTCCCCGGGGAGGCCGAACATGCCGAGCAACGCCCGAAGCTCACCGACGGGAAGGTCGGCCTGCTCACGGAGGTGGGTGAGCAGATCCTTGCCGGCGACGATCCCCTCGTGCTCCTGGGCGTAATAACCGGCGGAGACCCCGAGGCCGAGGCGGAACGAGCCTGCGTCGGGCATCGTCTCGCCGGCCAGGAGGCGCAACAGGCTGGTCTTGCCCGCTCCGTTCAGGCCCATGATCATGAGCCGCTCCCCCCGGCCGAGATCGAAGCTCACATCGCTGAACACCGGCGGCCCGCCATAGGCCTTCGAGAGCTCCTCGACCTCCAGCACCACTCTGCCGGCCCGCGGTGGATCGGGGAGGCGGAGGGACAGGGCCTGTTCCTTCTGGGGCCCCGTCACCGCCACCGCCTGCAGTCGGGACACCCGGTGGTCGATCGACTTGGCGGTACGGGCCCGTCGCTGGGTCTGGCCCCTCATTGAGTCGGCCAGGGTCGACAGGCGCTTGATCTCTCCGGCCTGGGCCGATGCCAACTTGGCCTGCCGGGCCTGATCGGCCTCGCGCGCCCGCCGGTACTGGGAGTAGGTCCCCCCGTACTCGACGATGTGGGCGTTGTCGAGATGCAGGACCCGGGTGATGGCCTCGTCGAGGAGGCCGAGGTCGTGGCTGACCACCAACAACGCGCCCCGGTAGGACGCCAGGAACCCCATGAGCCATGCCTTGGCATCGGTGTCGAGGTGGTTGGTGGGCTCGTCCAGCAGCAGCAGGTCGCTGCCGGCGAAGAGGATGCGGGCCAGCTCGACCCGCCGCCGTTCGCCTCCCGAGAGCACCCGTACCGGGAGGTCGAGCCGGTCGTCGGGCAGCCCGAGTCCAGCGGCGATGCGGCGGATCTCGGAGTCGGCGGCCCAGCCCCCGGCCAACTCGAAGGCCTCCACTGCGCCGGCGTGCCGGCCGATGTTTCGCTCCGACGGGTCCTCTTCCAGCGCCAGGCGGCGCTTCTCGATGGTGACCGCCAGTTGGTCCAGCCCTCGGCCGGAGAGGATGTGGTCGAGGGCGGAGAGGTTGTCGGCCGTGTCGGCATGGGCTGTTCGCGGATCCTGGGACAGGTAACCGAGCCCGCCTCGGCGGATGACCCGCCCACCATGGGGCGGAGTGCGCCCGGCTAGGACGCCCAACATGGTGGTCTTGCCCGCGCCGTTCCGTCCGACCAGGCCGGCCTTGTCGCCGGTCGCGATGGTGAACGAGGCCTCCTCGAGGGTCAGGCGGCCGCCCACCTCCACTGAGAGGTCGCGGGCCTGGAGCATGGTGCCAGCGTGCCAGTTCGCGGCCCGGTTTCCTGCTTTCGAGCCCAACTGATGGTCAGTCCGATGTGTTTTTGGGACGTTTCGACGATCACGAGGAGGCCAGCGCGGTGAGGGCGTCCTCCACGGTGAAGGATCCTTCGTAGAGGGCCTTGCCGACGATGGCGCCGGCCAGTCGCCGGCCGTCGACGGCCACGGAGGAGAGGGCGGCCAGGTCGTCGAGCGATCCCACCCCTCCGCTGGCGATCACGTCGATGCTGCTGGCGGCCAGCACGGACGCCAGGCCCTCGAGATCCGGACCGGCCAGCGTTCCGTCCCGGCCGATGTCGGTGACCACGACGGCGGCGACCCCCATCCCTTCGAAGCGGCGGACGGCGTCGAGCAGGTGCAGCTCCGCACGCTCGGTCCACCCCCGGACGGCCACCTCGCCGTCTCGGGTGTCGAGACCCACCGCCACCTGCCCGGGGTGGCGGGAGGCGAGCCGGGCCACCAGTGCGGGGTCGGTCACGGCCGCGGTGCCGAGGACCACCCTGGCCACCCCGGCGTCGACCAGGGCGGCGGCGGCGGCCTCGTCACGCACGCCGCCGCCGGCTTGGACGCGGGCGTCGACGGCACGGGCCACGGCGGTGATGGCGTCTCGGTTCACCGGTTCGCCGGTGCGGGCGGCATCGAGATCCACCATGTGGATCCATGGCGCGCCGGCGGCCACGAATCCGGCGGCCAGCGCCATCGGATCGTCGCCGTAGACGGTTTCGGCCCCGTAGTCGCCCTGGTACAGGCGCACGCAGCGCCCACCCCGCAGATCAATGGCGGGGTACAGCTCCATCAAGAAAGGGACGCCACGAAGTTGGCGAGCACGCCCAGGCCGGTCCGTCCCGATTTCTCCGGGTGGAACTGGGTGGCCCACAACCTCCCCCGCTGGACCGCTGCCACCACCGGGCCGCCGTAGTCACACGTGGCCACCACGTGCGGTCCTGGTGGCGGGGCGAAGGAGTGAACGAAGTACGCCCACAGCGGCTCTTCCAACCCGTCGACCAGCGGGCACCGGCCCACCGCCTCGACGAGGTTCCATTGCATCTGTGGGTGCTTGACCCCCTCGGGGAGGCGCCGAACCATGCCGGCCAGCACGCCCAGGCCGGCGTGCTGCGGGCTCTCCTCCGATCCCTCGTAGAGCAGTTGCATGCCTACGCAGATGCCCAGAAACGGCACATCGGCGGCGATGGCCTTCAGGGCCACCCCGTCGAGGCCGGCGTCCCGCAGTGCTTCCATCGACCGTCCGAACGCCCCCACCCCGGGCAGGACGACGCCGGCAGCGTCGGCCACCAAGGCGGCGTCGTCGGTCAGTCGGGCGTCGGCCCCGACTCGTTCCAACGCCTTCTGGGCCGAGCGCAGGTTGCCGATGCCGTAGTCGAGCACGGCCACGAGCGGCCGTCGGTCGGCACTCACAGGACCCCCTTGGTGGACGGGATCCCTTCCCCCTCCACCCGCAGCGCATCGCGCAGGCAGCGGGCCACCCCCTTGGCCGTGGCTTCGAGGATGTGGTGGGTGTTGCGACCGGCACGGAGGTGGATGTGCAGGGTGATGCCGGCGTTGACGGCAAAGGACTCCCAGAAGTGCTCGGCCAGTTGCGGATCGAACGGGGGGGTGCCCAGGGCCAGCACCTCGCCGACGGGGACGTCGTAGGCCACGAACGGACGGCCCGAGAGATCGAGGGCGACCTCGATCAGGGCCTCGTCGAGCGGGTACAGGCCGCTGGCGAACCGGCGGACGCCGGCCTTGTCGCCACAGGCCTCGGCGAACGCCTCGCCCAGGGCGATGCCCACGTCCTCCACGGTGTGGTGGCCGTCGACCTCGAGGTCGCCCTTGGCCTCCAGGCCGAGGGCGAACCCGCCGTGGCGGCCGAGCTGGGCCAGCATGTGATCGAAGAAGGGCAGGCCGGTGGCGACATCCACCTGGCCGGCACCGTCCGGTCCGCCGTCGAGGTCTAGCTGCAGATCGATCCGCGTCTCACGGGTGGTCCGGGAGCGCGTCGCCCTGCGGCTCATGCCTGTCCGACGATCTCAGCCAGGGCGACCAGGAAGGCGTCGTCCTCCTCGGGCGTGCCCACCGTGACCCGCAGGCATGCCTCGAGCCCCGGCCATGACGAGCAGTCCCGGACAAGGACGCCGCGATGCACGAGCTCTCGCCACACGTCGGTGCCGGTCTGGCCCAGCGGGCGGAACAGCACGAAGTTGGCCTGCGACGGCCACTGCTGGACCGCCAGTTCGCCCAGCGCCGTCACCAGGCGCCGGCGTTCCTTGACCACCGCGGCCACCCGCTCCTCCATCTCCGCCTCGTAGTCCAGGGCGAGACGCCCGGCGAGCTGCTTCACCGCATCGAGGTGGTAGGGCAGGGTGACCGTGTCGAGATCGGTCACCAGCCACGGCGGTCCGATCAGGTAGCCGAGACGGGCGGCGGCCATGGACCACGTCTTGGACAGTGTCCGGGTCACCACCACGGGGCGTTCGCCGTCGACCAGTTCCAGGGCGGACCACGGGCTGAACTGACCGTAGGCCTCGTCGACCACGACGATGCCGTCCACCAGTGCCAGCACCTCGGCGACGGTTCCGGGCTGGTCGATCATCCCGGTCGGGTTGTTGGGTGAGCACAGGAAGGTGATGGACGGCGAGGCCGCCTCCACCACTCTGGCCACCTCGGCCAGGTCGAGAGACAGGTCGGGACCTCGTTGGCCGATGGCGACGCCCGTCCCGGTGATGGACGGTATGTGGGAGTGCAGCCGGTAGGTCGGCTCGAAGACGGCGGCGAGGCGGCCGTGGCCGCCGTAGGCCAGGCACAGCGCCTGGATGACCTCGTTGGAACCGTTGGCGGCGTAGACCTGCTCCGGCGTTACCCCGTGGAGATCGGCGATGGCCCGGCGCAGCGCCGTCGCGTGGCGGTCCGGGTAACGCTGCCAGTCGATCGAGTCGAGCTCGGTGGCCAGCGCCTCGGCCCACGCCGCCGGCGGCGCAAACGGCGACTCGTTGGTGTTGAGCCGTACCACCGCCTCCACCTGGGGCGAGTGATAGCCCGCGAGGCCGGCGAGGTCGGCTCGTCGCGGCGGGCGCCGGGCGACGGCGACGGTCGGCCCCGTCATCCCGATGCCCCCGGCGGCCCGCTCCCGCCGGCGGTGCCCATGCGTACCCGCACAGACAGGGCGTGGGCGGCCAGGCCTTCGGCTTCGGCCATGGCCGCGACGTGGGGACCGGCCTGGGCCAGGGCGTCGCCATCGAGGGAGACGACGTGGATGTGCTTGACGAAGTCGTCGACCCGGAGGGCGCTGGAGAACCGAGCCGACCCGGAAGTGGGAAGTACGTGGCTCGGACCGGCCAGGTAGTCACCCACCGACGCCGGCGCCCACGGCCCGCAGAAGACCGCTCCGGCGCTGCGTACCAGCGGAAGGAGGGCTTCGGGGTCGGCCGTCATGAGCTCCAGGTGCTCGGGGGCGATGGCGTTGGCCACGGCCATGGCCGGCTCGGGACCGTCGACCCCCACGGCGTACCCCCCCTCGGCCAGGGTTGATTCGATCTGGGCCCGACGGGGCGAGGCTCGCACCAGGCGGGCGACATCGGCGCACACCGCGTCGGCGACGTCGACATCCCATG
Source organism: Acidimicrobiales bacterium (assembly GCA_035942015.1). GTDB lineage: Bacteria > Actinomycetota > Acidimicrobiia > Acidimicrobiales > CADCSY01 > JADDRA01. The sequence continues at coordinate 12,011 of DASZDM010000220.1, forward strand.
TCACCAGCCAGGCCAGACCGTCGGGACCGTGTTCGGCTTGGACCACGACGTCGACCGCCGCCCACTCGACAGGCGTCGAGGCATCGGCCACCACCACCACCTCGGACGGCCCGGCGAAGGACGAGGGCACGCCCACCGCTCCTGTGCTGGCCACCTCCCGCTTGGCCTGGGCCACCCGGTTGCCCCCGGGGCCCACGATGACGTCGACCGGGCGGATGCTCTCGGTGCCGTAGGCCAGGGCGGCGATGGCCTGCGCCCCTCCGACGCGGTAGACCTCGTCGACCTCGGCCAGCGCGGCAGCGGCCAGGATTCCTGCGGGGACACGACCATCCGGCCCGGGCGCCGAGCACAGGGCCACGGCCGGTACACCGGCCACCTTGGCCGGTACGGCGGTCATCAAGACGGTGGAGATGAGCGGCGCCCCGGCGCTGGGGACGTACAACCCGACCCGGTCGACGGGCCGGCGCAACTCCGAGACCGAGATGCCGTTGCGCTTGTGCACGACCTCGGGGCCGACCTGGGCCTGGTGGTAGTCGAGAATGTTGCCGTGGGCCACTTCCAGGGCGGTGCGGAGGTCGGGCGCCATGGATGCCAAGGCGGCTTCGAGCTCATCTCCGGGCACGGCGATGTGGTCGATGGTCACGCCGTCGAAGCGTGCGGTGAGCTCCCGGAGGGCGTCGTCGCCACCCGACCGCACCTCGGCCAACAGGGTCTGGACCTCGGCCACCGGTGGTTCCGACGCCGCCGAGGGGCGGGGCAGCCGAGCTTCCAGATCGTCCCCGGCGCCGCGCAGGTCGAGTCGAGTGAGCATGGGACGGCGAGCCTACCGGGAGGGCTCGCGCCACCCGAAGGCCATTTCCGGGTAGACCGTGTCCATGAGCGCCGGACCGGAGCTGTCCTCCATCTCCACCGCCCTGGGTGAGCTCACCAACCAGGTGACCACCATCGCCGAGCATATGGAGCGGACCGACAGGGAGGATCTGGCCAAGGAGCTGTTCGAGGCCGAACGGGCCCTGCTCGGTGCCGGTCGCCGTCTGGCCAAGGTGGTCGACGCCCTCAACCCGATTTGAATATCGCCGCTGGCCACCGAAGCCGCCGGTAGGCGGCCCCAGCTGGCTGGCGGCTCGGCGGGCGAAGCCCGCCAGGAAGTGTTCAGGGCGGAGGTCGCCGGGCTCGGCGGATTACCGCCGATAATCCGGCGGAGTGCCCGGTGCCGGAGCACGACCAGCTCGCCGAGCAAGCTCCGCTTGCGATGGCGATTGGCCGAACGCCGACGGGCAGAAGTCGGCCAGCACGCAGCGGTCGCAGTGTGGTCGTCGAGAGGTGCACACGGCTCGCCCGTGCAGGATCAGGCGGAGGCTGAGCGCGCCCCGTTCGGCCGCCGGCACCATCGGGTTCAAGTCGGCCTCGACCTTCACCGGATCGGTCTCCGTGGTCAGGCCCAGCCGTCGGGCCAGACGCCCCACGTGGGTGTCGACGGCAAGACCGGGGAGCCCCAGACCGACGCTGCGTATGACGTTGGCCGTCTTGCGTCCGACGCCCGGCAGGGCGGTGAGCTCGGCCATGGAGTCCGGTACCCCGCCGGCATGACGCTCGGTGAGGGCCGAAGCCATGCCGAGGAGGCTCTTGGTCTTCTGGCGGAAGAACCCCGTGGGATGGATCAGCCGTTCGATCTCCTCAGGATCGGCCGCAGCCAGAGCCGCAGGGGTCGGATAGCGGGCGAAGAGCGCAGGGGTCACCGAGTTGACCCGTTGGTCGGTGGTCTGGGCCGACAAGATGGTGGCGACCAGTAGCTGGAAGGCGTCGCCGAACTCGAGGGCGCAGAGTGTGGCGGCATCGCCTGGATACTCCTCGGTCAGTCGCCGTAACGTCTCCCGGGCCCGTCCCCCCGGAGTCCTCGGTCGGCGTCGCTCCACGATCGCCGAGGGTACGGCGCCGGGCCGGATGTGGGCCCGACGCCGCTCTAACCTGCTGGCCTTGCGGACGCTCGACATCAAGGCCCAGCTCGACACCGGCGATGTCCAAGCCGTGCGTGAGCTGCTCGAGCTGGCCGAACGGGCCGACGGCCACCAGGCGGTCGACGAGCACCGGTGGCTCGACATGGCCCAAGGCGGGCGGGCGAGCTTCGCCGGTCTGGTGGCATGGGAGAGCGGCCACGACCATCCCGTGGGCTACACCCAGATCAGCCGCGGTCAGCACAGTTGGGCTCTCGACATGGTGATCGACCCCCATCATCGCCACGACACGGGTTCGATCGGCCCCGAGATGCTGCAAGCGGCGATGGACCTGATCGCCGTCGAGGGGGGCGGCCACGTCCACCTCTGGGTCTACCAACCGACCTTGACGCACGACGAAATCGCCGCTCGGGTCGGGCTTCGCCAGGGGCGCGACCTCCTGCAGATGCGTCGCCCACTTCCCATCGACGTCGACCATCCCGACCTCGCGCTCCGGTCTTTCCGGCCCGGGGAAGACGACGAGCGCTGGCTCGAGGTGAACAACCGGGCGTTCGATTGGCACCCGGAACAAGGCGGTTGGGACGCGGAGACGCTCAGGGCCCGCATGGAGGAACCGTGGTTCGACGCCGAAGGGTTCCTCCTCCACGAGCGCGACGGTCGCCTGGCTGGGTTCTGCTGGACCAAGGTTCATGGCCCGGACGGCATGGCCGGCGATCACCATCCGCGGCTGGGCGAGCTCTATGTGGTGGCGGTGGACCCCGCCTTCCAGGGACTGGGGCTGGGAAAGGCCCTCGTCGTCGCCGGTCTCCAATGGCTGCACCGGGAGCGACATCTCGATACGGCCATGCTCTACGTCGACGCCACTCACCAACCAGCGGTCAGGCTCTATGAGCGACTTGGCTTCAGTGTCGACCACGTCGACCGGGCCTATGTCGGCGATGTTCCCGCCGCCAGCTGATCAGACTCCTGATACTCCCACGGCAGAGCCGACGGCGAAGGTCAGCGCGGCCGGCACGAGGGTGAAGACCACCTGACGGGACAGGGTGCGCACCAGTGGCTTTCCGGTGAAGCGTCCGATGGCAACGCCCACGGCCATGGCAGCCAGCACGGCGGCGATGAGCGATGCGGCGATCGCCGAGGTGCCGGAGCCGAGGAACCATGGAACCAGCGGCACCAGGGCGCCGATCGAGAAGGCGGTGAACGAGGAGGTCGCGGCGCCGAGGGGCGAGCCCAGCTGGGTGGGGTCCACTCCGAGCTCCTCACGGGCGTGGGTCTCCAGCGCCACCTCGGGGTCCTGCATCACCGCCTCTGCCATCTCCCGAGCGCGGTCGGCCCCCATGCCTCGCGACTCGTAGACCTCGGCCAGCTCCGCCGTCTCGAATTCGGGATTGCGCCTGATCTCGAGGCGCTCGATCTCCAGCTCCCGTTCCAGCAGCTCACTCTGCACCCGCATCGAGTTGTACTCGCCGGCAGCCATGGAAATGGCGCCGGCGATGAGCCCGGCCAGTCCGGCCAGGCGGACGATACTGGGGGCGGGATCGGCCCCGGCGACGCCGAGGATGAGCCCGACGTTGGAGACGAGACCGTCGCTGACGCCGAAGACGGCGGCGCGTGCCGACCCACCCTGGACGTCCCGGTGGTAGTGCTCGCCGACCGTTTGGTGGACCTCTTCGGTCATCCCGCCAACCTACCGACCCCGCTGCCGGCGATGAGCCTGTCGCCCTAGCCTGAGGAGGTGGAGGATCGCTATCAGGCCGGCGTCGAGACCCTGGCTCGGCTCCTGGTCGACGAGCCCTCCTACCGCGTCGGCCAGGTGTGGGACGGGTTGTACCGCCGGCTGCTGGATCCACGGGACATGACCGACCTCCCCAGCAGAGTTCGCCACCTCCTCGAGGCGGAGCTCCCTGTCGCCCTGGAGTTGATCGAGGAGCGCGAGAGCGACGGGGGGGACACCCGCAAGTGGCTGTGGCGCCTGCACGACGGCGCCCAGATCGAGACGGTGCTGATGCACTACCGCGACCGCAGCACCGTGTGCGTCTCCTCCCAGGCCGGCTGTGCCATGGCGTGCAGCTTCTGCGCCACCGGCCAGGGTGGCTTCGAGCGCAACCTGCATGTCGGTGAGATCGTGGAGCAGGTGGTTCGGGCCGCTCGAGCGGCCCGGCCGCGGCGACTCACCAACGTGGTGTTCATGGGCATGGGCGAGCCACTGGCGAACTACGACCGGGTCTGGGGTGCCGTGCGGCGCCTCCACGACGATCTCGGCCTGTCCGCCCGCCATCTGACCCTCTCCACCATTGGAATGGTGCCGGGCATCGACCGGATGGCCGGCGAAGACCTGCCCGTCAACCTGGCCGTGTCCCTGCACGCCGCCAACGACGACGATCGTGACCGGCTGGTACCGCTCAATCGTCGCTACCCGTTGGCCGCCCTGGTGGCAGCCTGCAAGCGGTACGTCGATGCGAGCGGGAGACGGTTGTCCATCGAATGGGCGCTGATCGACGGCGTCAACGACCAACCGGCCCACGCCGCCGAGTTGGCCGACATCGCCCGCTCCCTGCGGGCTCACGTCAACCTCATCCCGCTCAACCCGACACCCGGCTACGCCACGGCGGGTACACCGCCGGCCGGAGTGGAGGCGTTCCGTCGGCGTTTGGTGACCTTGGGGGTCAACACCACGGTGCGCCGGAACCGTGGCACGGGGATCGACGCGGCTTGTGGTCAGCTCCGCCATGCCGACCGACCGGGTGGAGCCGTCACGGTCAGGCGCTCTCCCACCCGCACTGCCTCGACCAGCTCCTCGCCCGCTTCCACCACACCCCCGGGCCACACCACCGAGCGGATGGCCGAGCCGTGCACCACCGCCCCGTCCCCGATCACCGATGCACCTCCTGACGCCGACAGGTTGGCGACGAGGTAGTCGGCCGGCGACCCGCAGTCGACGAAGTCACCTTCGGTGCTGGCCACGTCCAACGTGCCCTCGGCCAGATGGCGCCGCCAGCTCGCCTCCCAGAGCCCCCAAGGGGCATGGGGCAGGCGGAGCGCCTCCGACCACGGCAGGAGAGAACCGAGGATGCGGCTGGTCGGCCCCAGGCCCTCGCCGGCCCGCCCGCAGATCAAAACGCGTACCCGCACGCCATCCCAGTCGGCCAGGAGTGGCGCCAGATCAGCGGTGTGCCAGGTGTCGGCGTTGACCACCAGGACCGGACGGCCGTCCAGCCACGGGCGCAGATGGGCGACCGCCCCCGCCGTGCCCAAGGCCATCGGCTCCTCCACGGACAGATAGGCCCGCCCGGCGAGATGCTCTTCGAGTCGCTCCCGCCCGTGGTGGACGTTGACGGCGACGTCCTCGGGTGAGACCACCCTCGCCAGCCGGCTGATGGCCAGGTCGACCAGGGCATCGCCGGCCACCGGGCACAGGGCCTTGGGGCGCAGCCGGGTGAGAGGTCGCAAGCGACGACCCTCACCCGCCGCCAGCACGAGGGCTGCCTGACTGTCAGCCATGGAGACCCGCCAGTGGACCAACCCCCGTCATCCCCAGACCCTGCAGATCGCCGTCTTCCTGCTCTACGCCAACGCCGTCTTCGGTCTGCTCTTCCAGCGCCCGTTCGTCGTGTTTCCCTCGCTGCTCGGGCTTTTGGTGATCGTCGCCTATGCCGTCGGGGGATTCGGCGTGGCCAACGACCGCAACTGGGGGTACTTCGTGGCGATCGGGGTCTCCGCTCTGGTCGTGGTGGCCACGGTACTCCGTGGCTTCGTCCTCCTCGGCGTGATCAGCCTGATGTTCGACATCGCCCTCCTGGTGCTCCTCCTCCACCCCCAGAGCCGCAGCTACCAACAGATCTGGTTCAAGTAGGGACGCAGCTTCGAGCCGGAGCGTCACGGGCCACGCTCGTAGGGCGGGGCGAGGGGCTCGTCGTGCCTGGCCGCGGCTTCGAGTTCCTCGGGGAGGGGCCAGGGGTTGGGGAGGCAGCCGTCCAGCTCGGTGCTCTGCTGTGCCATGACGGGGGCGGGCCGGCCGGGTTCGCGGCACTGGGGGTCCTCCGGGTGGTGGCGCCCGAGGAGGTGACCGACCTCGTGGTTGACCAGCATCTGGCGGTAGGCGTCGAGGCTGTCGGTCCATTGTTCGGTGGCGACGCGCCAGCGGTCGGCGTTGAGGGCGACCACGGGGCCGTTCTGGCAGGAGTACCGACCGCCGGTTCGGTACGGGGCGCACAGGCGGTCGACCTCGTCCCCCTCGGCCAGCACCACCACGTACTGGGCGTAGGGGTCCTCCACCAGCCGGAAGCCGGCACCGGTCCAGCCCCGGGGATCGGCCAGTGTCGCTCGCACCACGTCGGCGAAGCCGGCGGTGGCGGCGTCGGCGGTACGCCGCTCGATGCGGTAGCGGACCTCGACGGGAGGAGCGACCGTGGTGGCGACGGTCGCCGTGGCGGTCGGTCGGGCCAACATGGCGTCCGTCTCCGGGGCCGAGGCGCAGGCGCCGACCATCACCATGGCCGTCGCCACCACGACCGACAGGCGCACCATCGGTCCAGTCTGGCGACAGACTGAGAAGGTGGGCGACGCGGTCCGGGCCGTTCTCGAAGTGGGCATGGTCGTCGCCGTGGGCGGAATGCTCTGGACCGCCGGGCGACGGCTGCGGCGCGGCGAGGTCAGGGTGTACCGCTGTGCCCGCTGCGCTCGCCCGACGTCCCGCGGGTACCCGCGGTGCCGGCACTGCGACCTCGAACAGCCGGATGCATTGTGACCGTACAGTTGCCCCGGTGACCAGCAGCGCATTGCCGCAGGGAGCGGACAAGGCCGTCGCCGTTCGGCGCATGTTCGACGCCATCGCTCCTCGCTACGACCTGGTCAACGGAGTGATGACCTTCGGTCTCGACACCCGCTGGCGCCGTCGATCGGTGGGGGCCCTCGGCCTGCCCAAGGGTTCGGTCGTGCTCGACCTGGCTGCGGGAACCGGGGACTTCTGTGCGTTGTTGCACGACGTGGGCTACGTCCCGGTTGCGGTGGACTTCTCGGCGGGGATGCTCGACGCAGCCACGACGACGGCACCGCTGGTGCAGGCCGACATCCTCCGCCTCCCGATCGCCGATGCCGCTGCCGCCGGGGCGACGTGTGGCTTCGCCCTACGCAATCTCGTCGACCTGGGCGCGTTCTTCGCCGAATTGGCGCGGGCCGTTCGCCCGGGGGGGCGCATCGCCCTCCTCGAGGTGGCCGTGCCGCCCAATGCCCTGCTGCGCCGGGGTCACGCCGTGTATTTCGGCCACGTCGTCCCTCGTATCGGCGGCCTTCTGTCCGATCCCGCCGCCTACCGCTATCTCCCCCGCTCCGTCGCCTACCTGCCCGAGCCCGATCGTCTGGTGGCCATGCTGGTCGAGTCGGGTTTCGCCGACGCCTCCCGGATCCTGCTGAGCGGCGGCATCAGCCAACTCCTGGTCGCCACCCGAGACACACGCGCTTGACGACGCTGCCGTCCCGTCGCACCCGTGGCCACGGTGCTGCTACCCGCCCGCCCCTGGTCGCCCGCACGGTTCGGGCCCGTGGCGACGTCGATCTGCTGTCGGTGGCGGGCGACGACGGAGTGGTCCTCGCCCGAGGCCCGCATGGGCTGGCGGGCCGCGGCGTGGCCCTTCGCATGCCCCTCGCCGTCGGGCCCGGGCGCCTGGCCGCCGCGGCCGAGACCGTGGCCGAGGCCCTGTCCGCCATCGAGCGGGAGGACGAGGTCGGTGTGCCGGGGTCCGGTCCCGTGGCCTTCGCCGCCCTTCCCTTCGCCGAGTCGACGCCCGGCTCGGTGCTGGTGCCGTCATTGGTCGTGGGCCGGGCCGATGACGGAACCGGCTGGATCACCACGGTGGCACCACCGGGAACCCCGGCCCCGCCGCTGATCGCCCCCGACCGCGACATGACGGTCGGGCCGACGTCCTACCGGATCACCACCTCCCGGTCACCCACCGAGTGGTGCGCATCGGTGGGGGCAGCGGTCGCCGCCATCCGCTCCGGTTGCCCCACCAAGGTGGTGCTGGCCCGTGAGGTCGTGGTGCAAGCAGATGCTCCCCTCGAACGCGCGGCCATACTCCGTCGCCTCGCCGCCGCCGCTCCCGCTTCGATGCTGTACGCCGTGGACGGTCTGGTGGGGTGCAGCCCCGAGCTCCTCGTGTCCCGGCGGGGCGACATTGTTCGGTCGCACCCCATGGCCGGCACTGCCGCCCGTACCGGTGATCCGTCCGTCGACGCATCGCTCGCGGCCGGGTTGCTCGCCTCGGGCAAGGACCGGCGGGAGCACCAGATCACCATCGACATGGTGCTCGACACGGTGCTGCCCTTCTGCTCCTACGTCGATTCCGAACCTGAGCCGTCGATCGTGGCCGCCGGCAACGTCCAGCACCTGGCCAGCCTGGTCGAGGGCCGGCTGTCGTCACCCCCGGCGTCGGTTCTGGCCCTGGCTGCCGCGCTGCACCCGACGCCGGCCGTCTGCGGATGGCCTCGCGCCGACGCCCTGGCGCTCATCGATGAGCTCGAGGGTGGCGACCGGGGCCGCTACGCCGGCGCGGTCGGATGGGTCGACGCCGACGGCAACGGCACGTTCGCGGTGGCGTTGCGGGGTATCGAACTGGCTGGGTCGGAGGGGCGCCTGTGGGCGGGTAGCGGGATCGTCACCGACTCCGATCCGGCCACCGAGCTGGCCGAGACGAGGGCGAAGCTCCAAGGCGTTCTCTCGGCCGTCGTCCGGCCATGAGGGTCGTCGGAGCCTGGGCGTCTTGACACCCTCGGTAGCGTGGAGCGGTGGACCGGCCTGAGAGCTTGCAACCTCCCACCTTCGCCTCGGTCGAGGACGAACGGCTTCACCGCAAGCAGCGGTTGGCCGCTGCCTTCCGGATCTTCGCACGCTTCGGCTACGACGAAGGTGTGGCCGGCCACATCACCGCCCGTGATCCGGCCGAACCGGACAGCTTCTGGGTGAACCCCTACGCCCGCTGGTTCGGCCACCTGCGGGTCTCGGACCTTGTGTTGGTCGACGGCGCCGGGCAGGTTGTGCAGGGCGGAGCTCCCGTCAACACCGCCGCCTTCGCCATCCACTCCGAGGTGCACGCCGCCAGACCCGACTGCGTGGCCGCGGCCCACGCCCATTCGCTGCACGGCAAGGCGTGGTCGACGCTCGGACGCCTGCTCGATCCTCTCACCCAGGACGCCTGCGTGTTCTACGACGACCATGCCGTGTTCGACGACTACACCGGCGTGGTGCTTGACCGCGAAGAGGGCAAGCGCATCGCCCATGCGCTCGGCGGAGGCAAGGCGATCGTCCTGCGCAACCACGGGTTGCTGACCGTCGGCCAGAGCGTGGACGAGGCGGCGTGGTGGTTCATCACCATGGACCGCAGCTGTCACGCCCAACTGCTGGCCGAAGCGGCCGGGACTCCCGTGCCGATCGATCCCGCCACTGCCCGACTGGCGGCCGGCCAGGTCGGTGGCCATCGAAGTGGATGGCTGGCCTTCCAGTCGCTCTACGAGTGGATCGTCGCTGAGGAGCCCGACTTGTTGGAGTGATTGCCCGTGCCGTCGTCAGCGCCGTCACCTCGAGCATCCGTGGTGGAGCCGCCGGCCCGGCGGTGGGCCGATGCTTCGATGGCCACCGAGCGTTCCCGGGCGTCGGCCAGCAGGGCTCGGGCGGCCCGCAATGCCAAGGGAAGACCTTGAGTCCCGGCTCCGTCGGCGTTGTCCTGGGCTGCCTGTGCAGCTCGGGCCTCGGCCTCGGCCACCAGCTGCTGTGCCCGTTGGTTGGCATCGGCGACCCTCTGCTCCGCCGCTTCGTCGGCCAGTTCCAGCTTGGCGGCCAGGTCATCGCGCTCCCGCTCAGCCCGCTCGGCCCGCTCGAGAGCCTCCCGGGCCTCGTTGGTGGCCCGTTCGATGGCTTCGGCGTCGCGTTGTCGGCGGCGCTGCAGCCGCTCGATGGAAACCACCACTGACGCCAGGAGCTGGTCGACCTCGTCTCGGTCGTAGCCCCACACCCGGCCACCGAAGCCGGGCTGGCGAAGATCGTCCAGCGTCAGGCCCACAGCAAGATCCTACGGCCGGCACAGCCGGGGGCACTACCATGCGGCAGATGGACCGAGGGTTTTTCAAATCGCTGTTCGACTTCAGCTTCTCGTCGTTCATAACGATTCGCCTGATCAAGGTGATCTACGCACTCTTCATCGCCGGTAGCGCCCTTTTCGCCCTGCTCTTCGTCGTCAACTCGTTCCGGATCTCGGCCCTCGTCGGGCTGTTCATGTTGCTCATCGTGGCGCCGGTGCTGTTCTTCCTCTACGTCATCCTGGCTCGGGTCTACCTCGAGCTGGTGGTCGCCATCTTCCGCATTGCCGAGAACACGTCGATCCTGGCCGGCCAGGGCGGCACGCTGTCCTTGCCTGCCCCGCCGCCGCCTCCCCCGCCGCCGCCGTCATCACCTGCGCCAGACGAGCGTCCCCCAACTCCGCCGACGCCATCCGGCACCGAACCGACGCCTGAGCCCGCTGCCATTCCTCTGCCTCCTGCCGAGGACACACCCGAGGACGTCCCGACACCCCCGCCGGCCCGGGCCCGCCGTCAGGCGCCGCTGCGGTCGCGCCGGGCGACTTCCGAGCCGCCGCCCGAGCCTCCCGCCTGACCCCCTCCCGCCTGACCCTCCCGCCTGACCCTCCCGCCTGAGCAACTCGCCCGCCTCCGCTCGAAGTCGGTCACAGGAGGCGGCGCCTAGGAGGCGGCGTCAGGTGGTCGAGCGTCGAAGGTGGTGATCGGCCGCCGGGCCGCTCGGGCCTCGTCGACCCTGCCCACGGGGGTGGTTCGAGGGGCTAGGCGGTCGTCGCTCGATGCATGGTCGGCGATGTACACCAGTGCGTCGGCCAGGGCGGCCAACGTCTGAGGGCTCTCCGTCTCAGTCGGCTCGATCATGAGCGCTTCCTCCACTACCAGGGGGAACGACACCGTCGGTGCGTGGAATCCCTCTTCCAGGATGCGCTTGGCCACGTCCTGGGCCCGCACGCCGTGCCGCCGGCGCAGGTCGGCGGCCGACACCACGCACTCATGCATGCATGGGCGGTCGAACGGAATCCGGTAGTGGCCGGCCAGGCGACGGAGCATCCAGTTGGCGTTGAGCACTGCGATCTCCGCCACCTGGCGTAGCCCGTCGCATCCGAGGGCCAGCACATAGGCGTAGGCCCGGGCCAGGGCCACGGCGTTGCCGTACCAGCTGTGCACCCGGCCGATGGAGCGCTCCGGCGTGACCCATCCGTAGCTGCCGTCGGCGTTGGCCGTGGGCAGTGGACCGGGCAGCAGCGGCGCCAGCGCTCGGGTCACCGCCACTGGGCCCGCACCCGGGCCTCCCCCACCGTGGGGAACGGCGAACGTCTTGTGCAGGTTCAGGTGCACGATGTCGAACCCCATGTCGCCGGGCCTCGTCACGCCGAGGATGGCGTTCAGGTTGGCGCCGTCGTAGTAGAGGAGCCCACCGACGTCGTGGACGGCGCCGGCGATCTCGACGATGTCCTCCTCGAAGAGCCCGAGCGTGTTGGGGTTGGTGAGCATGATGCCGGCCACGTCGTCGGACAGCACCGCCCGCAGCGCAGCGACGTCGACGAGGCCGCGCTCGTCACTGGGCACGGTCACGGCGTGGTAGCCGCCGAGGCTCACCGAGGCCGGGTTCGTGCCGTGGGCCGAGTCGGGAATGACGACCTTGGTACGGGGTGGGCCGCCTTCCGCGGCGTGATGGGCCCGCATGAGCAGCAGGCCGGTCAGCTCGCCTGCCGCACCCGCCGGCGGCGCGAGCGTCAGCGAGTGCATCCCGGTGATCTCGGCCAGAGACTCACTCAACTGCACGAGGAGCTCCAGCCAACCCTGACAGCACGATGCCGGGCTGGCGGGATGGACCCGGGCGAGCCCCGGCAGGGCCGCCGCTGCATCAGCGACCTTGGGGTTGTACTTCATGGTGCACGACCCGAGCGGGTACGCGCCGAGATCGACTGAGTACTGCCGGTGGGTCAGCCGGGTGTAATGGGCCACCAGGTCGCGCTCGGACACCTCGGCCAGGGCCACGGCTTCGTCGGCCAGGTGCTCGGTGGGGACCAGGTCGAGGGGCGACCACTCGGGCAGGCCCGTGGCGGCAAACGACCATGCCTTGCGTCCGGGCGACGAGAGCTCGAAGACGGTGGGCTCCTCGGCTCGACCGACGAGCGGCACGCTGGAGGCGCGACCGCCGGGAGCCGGGCGCGGCGGCGGTGCGGTCATCGCAGTGCCTTGGCCATGGCCGCCGCATAGGCATCGATCTCGCCTCTGGTCCGGCGTTCGGTGGCTGCCACCAGGAGGCCTTTCTCCTGCCCGTCGTCGAACACCACGCCGGCCAGAAAGCCTTCGTCGACCATCCGCTCGACCACCACCGAGGGGTCGACGGGGAGGCGGACGGCGAACTCCCGCAGGGTGGGTGCCGACGACCAGGCCTCGATGCCGTCCACTGCCAGCAGCGACTCTCTGGTGTAACGGGTCGCCCGGGCGCAGCGCAGGGCCAGCTCCTGCAGGCCGGTCGTGCCCAGCCAGGCGAGCTGGATGGCACAGCCCACGGCGATCAGGGTCTGGTTGGTGCAGACGTTGGACGTTGCCCTTTCCCTGCGGATGTCCTGTTCTCTGGTGCGCAGCGTGGAGACGTAGGCCCGCCGGCCCTCCACGTCGACGGACTCGCCGACCAGTCGCCCCGGTAGGCGCCGGACGTGCTCGGCCCGGCAGGTGAACAGGCCGAGGTAGGGCCCTCCGAAGGACAGCGGAGTCCCGAATGGTTGGCCCTCCGCCACGGCGACGTCGGCCCCCCAGGAGCCGGGCGAGCGCAACAGGCCGGCAGCCACCGGGTCGAAGGCGACGATCAGGAGGGCGCCGGCCTCGTCGGCGGCCCGGCGGGCTTCGGCCAGGTCCTCCAGGCAGCCGAGGTAGTTGGGGTACTGCACCACCAGGGCGCCGGGACGGTCGGCCGGTGGGTCCCACCAGCGGGTGAGCCCGTCGACGAGGGGGGCGTCGTCGAGACGGAGACGGCTGCCGGCGGCGAACGTCGCCATGGTGGCCCGCCAGTGAGGGTGGAGTCCTGCGCTCACCCACATCTGCGCTCGTCCCGTGGCCGCCGCCGCCAGGTTGAGCGCCTCCACGCAGGCACTGGCTCCGTCGTAGAGCGAGGCGTTGGCCACCTCGAGGCCGCTCAATCGGGCGACGACGGTCTGGTACTCGAACAGGGCCTGGAGGACTCCTTGGGCCACCTCTGGCTGGTAGGGGGTGTAGGCGGTGACGTACTCCGATCGCCCCGCGAGCGCCCGCACCGCCTCGGGCACCTCGTGGTCGTAGGCGCCGCCGCCGGCGAAGCACACCAATCCTGCCCCGCGCCCTAGGCCCCGCCCGCTACACGCGATGTTGGCTGCGGCCAGGCGCTCCATCTCGGCGCTCACGTCAGGCTCACCCAGCCCGTCGGCGAGGTGGAGAAATCTCCGGGCGCCGGCCTGGTCGCCGGCATGGGACACCAGGCGTAGGGCCTCGGGAACGACCGAGAAGAGCTCGTCGAGTGAGGACAGGCCGAGAAAGCCGAGCATCTCCGCGGTCTCGGCCTCGGTGTGGGGGATGTACCCGGCCATCAGGGCCCGGGCTGCGGCACGACGGGCAGGCGGACCACGTGACCGGGCGCCGGTCCCGATCCCAGGTCGATCTCGACGGCATCGCCGGGCGCCAACCCCGGGTCGAGGAGCGCCAACGCCATCCCTCGCTCCAACACCGGTGAGAAGTTCCCGCTGGTCACGAGACCGACCTGGTCGCCGTGTCGACGAACGACCTGACCGGCACGAGGTGGGCGCCGCCCGTCGAGCACCACTCCTCGCAGTCGCCGCCGGACGCCCGCCGCCCGTTCCGCCTCCAGGGCCGCCCGACCGCGGAACTCACCCTTGTCCCAGCCCACTGACCACCCGAGCCCGGCCTGCAGAGGAGTGATGCCCGGGCCGAGCTCGTGGCCGAACAGGGGCAAGCCGGCCTCCAGGCGCAGCGTGTCGCGGGCGCCGAGACCGGCCGGCGTCACGCCGGCGGCCACCAGGGCCTCCCACAGGCCGGTGGCGGCGGGAATCGGCACGGCGATCTCCACCCCGTCCTCTCCCGTGTACCCGGTGCCGGCAACGGTGCACGGCACGCCCTCCCACGCCAGTTCGACCACGTGGTGGCGGGCCACGACGGCTGCGTCCGCCCAGAATCGGGCCAGGCGTTCCCTGGCCCGCGGTCCCTGGACGGCGACCACGGCACGTGTCGCGGTGACGTCCTGGCCGTCGAGTGCGGCAACCACCTGCGCCGTGTTGGAGGCGTTGGGCATGACGTCGAAGCGCTCGACCCCGAGCCACCAGATGACGACGTCGTCGAGGACCGAGGCGTCCTCGGCATCCAGGAGTTGGGAGTACTGCGTGCGGCCCGGTTGCACTCGGGCGAGGTCGTTGGTCAGGGTCGACTGGAGCAGACTGCGGGCAGTGGGTCCAGTCACCCGCACGGTGCCGAGGTGGCTCACGTCGAACACCGCTGCGTCGGCGCGACAGGCCCGATGCTCGGCGAGGGTTCCCGACGGATACGACACTGGCATCGTCCAACCGCCGAAGGCGACCATCCTGGCCCCCGCCCGCCGGTGCACGGCGTCGAGGGGCGAGAGCGCCAGGGTCACTGGCCGAGGCTACCGGTGGCGTCCAGCGGGAGGGAACGGCGAACTACACGGCGGCGGAGGTCGGCCCCTCTTGGCTGGAGGCGGCGGTCTCCGGAGTGGGTCGCAGCTGCAGGATGCCGGCATCGACCTCTTCCTTGACTCCGGCGAGAGGCACGATGTTGAGGACGCCCTGGCCGTTGCGCAACAGGTCGATGATCTCCTCACCGGTGCGAACCAGCACCGATCGAGTGCCGTTGAGCACGAGGTTGGCGCTGGCGATGTCGCCGCCGACGTGCTGGCGCAGATACTCGATCGCGGTGCGGGCCGAGCGAAGGGAGACCCCGGCGTCGAGCAGGTTCTTGATCACTTTGAGCTCGAGAAGGTCGTTGTAGGAGTAGCGCCGCTGCGAGCCGCTCCCTCGGGCGTCGGCGATGGAGGGACGAAGTAGGTTCGTGCGGGCCCAGTAATCGAGCTGGCGATAGGTGATCCCCACCACCGCACACACCTGTGGCCCCCGAAACCCCTCATCGACCATCAAGAAGACCCTTCCGCTGCCAAGGTGGAATTACGCCCCTGTGATCCTACCCTCATAGACCAGCCAAGACGAAGGGAAGCGAGCGAGACGGCCTACGAGAAGTCTTCGGGGTTGACGTGCTCGATGAACTGGCGGAACTCGTCGACGATCTGGTCCTGTTCCTCGGGGCGACCGTCCTCGCCCGCAGTGGCGCCGTCGTCGAGCACCTCGTCAGTGGCGAAGATCGCTGCTTCCACCCTGACGGCGAGGGCAATGGCGTCTGAGGGCCGGCTCGAGACTCGATGGACCTGTCCGGCCAAGGCCAGCTCCACCTCGGCGAAGAACGTGCTTTCCCGGAGCTCGGTCAGCACGACCCGTTGCACGGTCGCGCCGGTGGCGGCGAGGAGGTCCCGCATGAGGTCGTGCGTCATCGGCCGGGGAGTGGAAACGCCCTCCAGGGCCCAGGCGATGGCCTTGGCCTCTTCCTGGCCGATGTAGATCGGGAGCACCCGGCGATTCCGGCCCTGCTCTCGAAGGAGGACAACGGGGGCGTTGGCCGGCAGCTCCAGGCGGACCCCGAGCAGCTCCATCTGCACCACGCAGGCACCCTACCGCTTCCCCCAAATGCCGACACGAGGACCAGGGGTGAAGGTCAATTTCGGCGGCGGGCCTTGGGTGGTTCGGCGTCGAAGCTGCTCAGCGCCTGCTGGCGAAGGGTGGAGCGAAGGGCGTCCCCCAACGTGGCCAGCTGCTCCAGGGTGGAGAGCGCCTGAGCCCGTGCCGCGGGATTGCGCTGCTTGACCAGGGGCAGGACGACCTGCTCGTAGAACCCCGCCTCTCTCTCGGCCGAGTTCTTGTACATCCGGAGGTGGCGGGGTTCGACCCCGTGGCGCGCGAAGGCAGCCGCCAGGCGTGCCACCTGGAGGGCTTGGCGGTCGTAGCACAGCTGGCTTCCCACGGAGGTGCCGACGAGTAGACCGTGGCGCTCGAGCTGGGACAGGTCACTCGGGCTCAATCCCGATGCTCGAGCCAGCTCCTCCCGGCTGTAGGACGCGGGCTCTTCGGCTGCCGGCACGGCAGGGGGATCGGGATCGGGAGCAGGCTCGGACATGACCGGGGCCGCAGCCGGCACCGGCGCGGGCGGCGGGGCCGGCGGGTCTCCTGCCGGCGGGGCCGGCGACTCGGGTGACGGTGCCGGTGCGGCCGCCGGCGCATCGCTCGAGGGTCGTCCCGCGGGTACAGCCGGTGCGCCCGCCTCTTCGGCTTCGAGGCGATCCTTGATGACCTTCAGAGGCAGGAAGTTCTCCCGCTGTTGGCGCAGGATCCAGCGCAGGCGCTCGACGTCGGCCTGGTAGAACTTGCGATAGCCCGACGCCGTCCGCTCGGGGTCGAGTAGGCCCTGGCTCTCGAGAAAGCGGATCTTGGAGATCGTCACGTCGGGGAAGTCGACCTTGAGCAGGTCGAGCATCTCGCCGATGGACAACGACTGGGATTCTGCCATGCGTGGGCTCACTCACCGTCCGCTGGGGACGTGTCCAAGAAGACCAGCTTGAACCGCCCGATCTGGACCTCATCGCCATTGGCGAGGGCCGTTTCGTCGATGCGCTCACGGTTGAGGTAGGTGCCATTGAGGGAACCCACATCGCGCAGGACATAACCACCGTCCCGGGACACGAACTCGGCGTGGCGCCGGGAGACGGTGACGTCGTCGAGAAAGATGTCGCTCTCGGGGTGGCGACCGGCGGATACCGGTGAGCGATCCAGGACGAAACGTGAGCCTGCACCCGGGCCCCGCTTGATCACCAGCAGGCCCGAACCCTCGGGAAGTTCGTCCACAGCGATTGAGACCTCCTCCGAGGGTGGTCCCGATTCTGGATCGATCGGAGCCAGCGTGATGGTGTGGTCCTGGCCCCGCACGTCGAGCGGCGCTCCGCAGGAGGAGCAGAAGTTGGCGTTGTCGGGATTGGCGTGCCCGCACTGGTTGCAGAAGAGTTCGTCCACATCCGCTCCTAGGCTCGTGTCATACGTGCAGTCGCAGCTTCGTCGGCTCAGTCGACGAGGCGGCGATATCCCTCGGCGTCGAGGAGTCGTTCGATCTCGGTTGGGTCGGCGATGTCGATCACGCAGATCCAGCCCTGCCCGTAGGGATCCTCGTTCAGGCGTTCGGGGGAATCTCCCAACTCGTCGTTGACCTCCACCACCGTCCCGGTGACAGGGGCGTAGACCTCCGATACCGACTTGGTCGACTCCACCTCACTGATGGTCGAGCCGGCGGTCACCGTGGCACCCACAGAGGGAAGCTGCACGAACACGACGTCGCCCAGCGCGTCCTGGGCGTGGTCGGTGATGCCGAGACGGGCTTGGCCGTCCTCCACGCGCATCCACTCATGGTCGGCGGAATAGCGCAGGTCGTCGGGGACGTTCACTGTCCCGGACGTTACCGGACACCGATCATCCCGGTAATGCGCAGGGCATACTCCTCCGCCCGCCGGTCGGCGTCCACGTCGCTCCGGGCTTCGACCCACACGTGGGTCAGGGGTTCCTCGGGATCGGGGAGCGCCAGGACCCAACCGTCGTCGTAGAGCACCTTGACGCCGTCGAGGAGGACCATCGGCAGCGCCGTTTCCTCGACCAGGGTGCGCATCACGCTGCCCTTGTGCTCCCACGGGGTGGCTACCGCCCGGTGAGCCATGTGGGTGGGAGGCAAGCTGGCCACCACCTTGGAGAGGGGCGTGCCGGTGCGGGCGAGCATCTCCAGTATTCGGGCGAAGGCGGCCACGGCATCGAAGGCGGGGAGGAACGACGGAAAGGCGAACCCTCCGGCGCCGTTGGCGGCCAGGGCGACACCCGATTGGGCAGCCGCCATGAGGGCCGGTGTGTCGACCTTGGTCCAGAGAATCTCGGCGCCGAGCCCGGCGGCCAGCGTTTCCGCCTCCGTCGTCATGGTCACGGGAAGGGCGATACGACACGCGCCCTCGGTGGTCATGCCGACGAGTTGCACCATGGCCAGCACCGCCTCGGCGTCGTCCAGCACATGGCCCTCGTCGTCGATGAAGGTCACGTGCTCCCCGTCCGGATCGATGACCACGCCCAGTTGCGAACCCGACGAGCGCACCAAGGCCCCAACGTTGTCGGCATGGGTGTCGCGGTCGAACGTGCTGGCGCCGACGGTGGAGGCATAGGGATTGACGCCGAGGACCTCGGCTCCCAACTTGGCCAACACGTTCGGCATGACGAACGCGGTGCTGCCGTGGGCGTAGTCGACCACCAGCTTGAAGCCGGAGGAACGCACCAGATCGGCGTCGAAGGAGGCCATCAGCGCAGCGGTGTAGAACTCGAGCGAGCGGGGAGGAAAGTCGATGTCGCCGATCTCGCCCGGATACACCCGTCGGAAGTCTTCCCGGTAGAACAGGCGCTCGACCTTTCGGGCCAGGTCGGTGGAGATGTCGATGCCAGTGTCGTCGAAGAACCGCAGCACCACGGACTGGGCATCGCCGGCGACCAGGCGCATGGTGATGCCGCCCTGGGAACGCTGTGAGCGCACCTGGAAGCGGGTCACCGGCACCGACGCCACCTCCAGGTCGTCGACGTTGATACCGGCCCCGTTGAGCCCGGCCATGACGGCCCGCTTGAGCATGCGGGTGGCGCGGCTCGAGTCGCGCGAGGTCGTCACGCGCGCTCCCTTCTTCAAGGTCGTGGCGTAGGCCATGGCCACCCTGGTGGCCAGCTCGGGCGTGATGTCGACATTGGCGAGACCGGCGACACCCAGGCGTCCGAACAGGTCGCGGGCGCCCCGGCTCTCCCACACCAAGGAGGAGTTGACGATGGCCCCGGCGTCCACCGTCTTGAACGGGTAGATCTTCACACCCGCGGTCAGGACCGCCCGGGTGCCGACGAAGCACTCGTCGCCGAGCACCACGCCGTCTTCGCACCGCACGCCCGCCCGCAGGTCCGACGACCGGCCCACCACCGTGCCGGTCGCCCTCACGCCCGCTCCGAGGTAGGCGTTGTCGTGCACCACGACCCGTTCCAGGTCGGCGTCGGAGCGCACCATGACGTTGGAGCCCAACACCGTGTAGGGCCCGAGGCGGGCGTTGGCCTCCACCCGGGCATTGGCCCCGACCACCGCCGGACCGGCCACGTCGGCCTCCGGGTGCACCTCCGCCCCCTCACCCAGCCAGATGTTGCCCTGGAGGCGAAACCCGGGGACGTCGACCTCCACCTTGCCGTCGAGCACGTCGGTGTGGGCCCGCATGTAGGCCTCGAGGGTTCCCACGTCCTCCCAGTAGCCCTCGCTCACGTGGCCGTACAGCGGCTTTCCCTGGTCCAACAGCGCTGGAAAGACCTCCGCCGAGAAGTCGACGGGCCGATCGGGGGGGATGAAGTCGAAGACACCGGGCTCCAGCACGAAGATTCCGTTGTTGACGGTGTCGCTGAAGACCTGACCCCACGTCGGCTTCTCCAGGAAGCGTTCGACGGCTCCGTCTTCGTCGGTGATGACGATGCCGAACTCCAGGGGGTTCTCCACGGCTGTCAGCCCGATGGTGGCCATAGCCTCTCGGCGGTCG
The DNA here is from genome assembly GCA_035942015.1 of Acidimicrobiales bacterium. Taxonomy (GTDB): domain Bacteria; phylum Actinomycetota; class Acidimicrobiia; order Acidimicrobiales; family CADCSY01; genus JADDRA01. The sequence continues at coordinate 31,724 of DASZDM010000220.1, forward strand.
TGGAAGGCCACGATCTCCGAGAGGTCGATGTCGGTGAGGACGTCGCCGGAGATGACCAGGAAGCGCTCGTCGAGCTCATCCATGGCGTTGCGCACTGACCCGGCCGTGCCGAGCGGTGTCTCCTCGGTGGCATAGACCATGCGCACCCCGAACTCCGAGCCGTCACCGAAGTAGGTCCGGATGTTGTTGGCCATAAACGCCACCGTGACGACGATGTCGTCGAAACCATGGCGCTGGAGCAGCAACACGATGTGCTCCATCATCGGCCGATTGGCCAAGGGCATCATGGGTTTGGGTTGGTTGGAGGTGAGCGGCCGCAGCCTCGTGCCCTCACCCCCGGCCATGATCACCGCCTTCACGACCGGGAACCTACCCCACGATCGGCCAGCGCCCGACGGGCCAACGGGACGTAGCCGGCAAGGGAGACATAGCCGAGGACGAGACCGGGAACGACGAAGGCCCAGGCGGCCACGGCGGCAACCTCGGCCCACGAGAGGGTGGATTCCGAGGCGAGGAACAGCGGAAACGACGCCAACAGGCAGAACGTGCCGGCCTTGCCGACCAGGGTGACGTCGATTCGCCGCGTTCCCATGGCGGCCAGCGCCACGGCGCCCACCGCCACCAGTGTCTCCCGCACCATGGCCAGGACGGCCACGACCGTCGGAACCGAACCGTCGATCAGGATGCTCACCACCGCCACCGCCAGCAGGAGGCGGTCGGCGACCGGGTCGAGCACCTTCCCCAACGTGGTGACCTGGTGGTAGCGGCGGGCGACGAAGCCGTCGAGGCAGTCGGTGGCCGCCAGCGCACCCAATAGGGCGGCGGCGGCGGCCCGGTTCTCACGGCCGAACAGCAGCCACAGGAACACCGGTATCAATGCCAGGCGGATCAGGGTGATGACGTTGGGTGCGGTCAGGATCCGGTCCTCGCCGCGGCGCGGCCCCCGGTCGCTCACGCCGGCTCCGGTGCAGGGGCGACCGGTTGGAGCAGTTCCGGACCGTCGTTGGCCACGTTGTTCACCAGGGGACGCACCGCCGTGACGTCGAAGTCGGCCGGCGGCGCAGGGGCCAGGAGGCGCTGAAGGGCATCGACGTCATGATCGGTCGGATCCAGCCAGGCGTCCCAGGCGTCGGCTGCCAGCACGACCGGCATGCGGTGGTGCAGGTCGTTGATGGCCTCGTTGGCGGTCGTGGTGACGATGGTGGTGGACACGATCCGTTGCTCCCCATCGGCGCCGGCGCTGCCCGGCCGCCACGATTCCCACAGACCGGCGATGGCCATCGGTTGACCGTTCCGGTGCCGGATGTACCACGGTTGGCGCAGGGAGCCGTCTGCGACAGTCCGCCACTCGTAGAAGCCGTCAGCGGGGAGAAGGCACCGCCGGCGGGCGAAGGCGTGGCGGAACGCCGGGCGGTCAGCCACCGACTCCGCCCGGGCGTTGATCATGCGAGCGCCGATTCGCGGGTCGTCAGCCCAGGGGGGGATGAGACCCCAACGAAGCGTGCCCAACCTCGTCGTGTCCCCGTGGCGAGCGATGGCGTACACCTCCTGGGTGGGAGCGACGTTGTAGCGGGCGGGGAGTTCCTCGGCCACGACCTCGTCGACGGAGAAGTAGCGGGCAAGCGCGGCCACCGGCGTGACCGAGGTGTAGCGCCCGCACACACCTCTGACCGTACCCCGGCCCGACCTTGTCCCATTAGCCTGAGTCGATGAGCTCCGAGCCTTCGGGCACTCGAAGTTCCAGTGAAGACGCTGATCATGGTTCCTCGCCGGCCGCTGAGGCGGCCGACGAGCTCCGTCGCCTGCTGGGGGCGCCAGAGCCGGCTGACGTCCCCATCGACACGCCGCCCGGGCCTGCGCTTGCGGCCCCGGAAGGGAAGACCCTGGGTCGGGCCGTCTGGCGCTGCGAACACTGCGGCTGGGAGTACGAGGCGTGGGTCCGGCCGCAGTGCCCGGAGTGCTTCACCATGTCGACGCAGGCCATACGGTGGGTGGGGCTGTGACCGAGGCCGCCGGCGAATACCTCTATTACCGGTGGGCCGGGTTCTTGTTGCGTCACCCGGTCGACGACCGGGACCAGGCGGAGATCCTGAAGGCGATGCAGTGGTCACCGGCTCCCAAAGAGGCGGTGATCGACATCTCGGCGCTGGTGGAAGACCATCCCCCCGGCGGTTGGTGTACCCGCCTGAGCCCCACGGAAGCGTCCCGCATGGCGGCCAGCTTCGGCATCACGCTGTGAGGGCTACTCCGCGCTGAGCGCCGGTGATCAAGAGCGATCGGGAGCGAGTACGCCTCCCGTTCCTCCCACACCGGACGTCGTCCCTATCGGCTAGTTGCGCAGGATGCGGCTGGCCCGCGCCTGCGCCGGCTGCCGGTCACCTCTGGCGCCGCCCTCGACGGGGAGATCCTCGACACGGCCCTTCGCCTAGCCGCCGGCACCGTCCGCCGCCGGCGCTGTTCGCGGCGTGAACCTGATGCATTGCGGTCAGAAGGTGAGACCGTCGTCGATGGCGCTGGCGGCCAGCTGCTCGAAGACCTTGGTGACGTCGAGTTCCTCGCTGTCGTCGCCGGTCGCCAGCTGGCCCACGCCGGAGAGGGCGACCTGTAGGAGGGCGACGAGCGAGCACAGCATGGCTGCCGCCCGCTCGGTCTGCGCCGGCGACGGGTTGAGTCCCTCGTAGATCTCGGTCAGGGCGCTACGCAGCACCACCCGGAGCAGCGAAGCGTCGTCCTCGATGGTGAGGTAGGCGGTGACCAGCTCCCGCGCGGTGGCCGCAGCTTCGGCCGCCGCCGGCGATGCCGGGTCCAGCGCCGGCACGAAAGGATCAGCCTGGTCCATGCGCACAGTCTGGCCGACGACGACCAGGATGCCCTCGTCAGCGACGGCCCGCTGAGCTGATCCGACGCTCTGTCGGCGTCTGCCCCGTCAGACCTCGCCGCGCCAGGCGCCGGTCTCCACGCCTTGCTGCTCGATGAACTTCTTGAAGCGCTCGAGGTCGCCGCCGATCCGGCGCTTGACCAAGCCGAGCTTGTCGGCGGCCTTCTCGGCCAGACCCTCGGGTTCGTAGTCGAGCTCGAGGCTGACGGTGGTGCCCCCGGCGTCGCTCGGCTGAAAGGTCACCACTCCCCCCTGGTCCGGGCCGTCAACCGTTCGCCAGGCGATACGGCGGTCGGGCACCTGCTCGGTGATCTCTGCGTCGAACTCCCGAGTGACTCCACCGATCTCGGTACGCCAGTGCGTCCGGGTCGGGGTGATCTGGGTGACCTCCTCCACGCCCTCCATGAATGCAGGGAAGGACTCGAACTGTGTCCACTGGTCGTAGGCGGTGCGGACCGGTACGTCCACGTCGATCGACTGGTCGATGGTGTCCATGAGGTTCCTCCTGCGTCGTGGGCCCTCGGCCTACCCGCCGGCAGACCGGCTCAATCGATCGGCAGGCGGGAAAGGAGGTCGGCCTTGCGTTCCTCGAAGTCGTCGAGGGTGATCTGCTTGGCGTCGTACTGGTGGTGGATGTGTTCGATAAGGGCGAGGAGCTCCGGCGCCGACAGCTCGTGGACACCGTCGTCAGGAACGGCCTCCACGACCTCGGGGTCTTCGGTGTCGCCCAGTCGATCCTGGCGCACCTCCCGCTTGGCCGCGGCCTTGGCCTTCTTCGCCCGGTCCCGTTGCAGCTTGGCGAAACTGGTCCGTTGCGAGCCCATGAAATCTCCTTCCTAGAAACTGCTGGTGTATCTCCTCAGACGCGACAGAGCCGCCGGACCCTGCCGGCGGCTCTGCGGATCGGCAAGGTCCTCAGATGGCCCGGACGTTCTGGGCTTCCTCGCCCTTGCGGCCGGGAGCCACGTCGAACTCGACATGCTGGCCCTCGTCGAGCGACCGGTAGCCGCTCCCCTGAATGTTGGAGTAGTGGACGAACACGTCTTCGCCCTGCTCACGGGAGATGAACCCGTAGCCCTTCTCTGCGTTGAAAAACTTTACGGTTCCTGTTGCCATTGCCTTCTCTTCTCTACACAGCGAGCAAGTCCGACTGACTTCCTCATCGGTACCAGTCTAGGGGGAAGGGTGAGGGAACGCTCGCACCCGGACACCGACCGCTACCATGGCCGGGCTGGCGGCCATGCCGCAGTGGGCTGCGGGCTCCACGCCCCCTGGCCTGTCAAGGGTCATCAACGCCCACCGCCCTGCCGTGCCTGCGCGCCGGTTCACCATTGGAGTTTTATTCGTGTCCGTCACCTTTGCCGATCTCGGGGTCCCCTCCGACATCGCCGACCGCCTCGCCCGACGGGGCATCACCGAAGCGTTCCCCATCCAGTCGGCCACTCTGGCCGACGCGCTGGCCGGCCGTGACATCTGCGGGCGGGCCCCGACGGGCTCGGGGAAGACCCTGGCCTTCGGCATTCCCCTGATCGCCCGCGTCGGCAAGGCTCGCGCCCGCCGCCCACGGGGTCTCGTCCTCGTCCCCACGCGGGAGCTGGCTGCCCAGGTGCGCAAGGAGCTGACCCTCTTGAGCTCCGCCCGAGGCCGTTCGGTCACCGCCATCTACGGCGGCGTGGGCTTCGGGCCCCAAATCGAGGCGCTGCGCAGCGGGACCGATGTGATCGTGGCCTGCCCCGGACGGCTTGCCGACCTGGTGGCCAAAGGGGAAGCACGTCTTGACGAGGTCGACCTGGTGGTCATCGACGAGGCCGACCGTATGGCCGACATGGGCTTCCTTCCCGAAGTTCGGCGCCTGCTCGATCAGGTATCCCCCCAGCGCCAGATGCTGCTGTTCTCGGCCACCCTCGACGGCGCCGTCGACGTCCTCGTCCGCCGCTATCAACGGGACCCGGCCCGCCACGAGCTGGCTGCCGGCGCCGACGAGGTGCTCAGTCGCCACCTGTTCTGGCGGGTCCAGCGGCCGGACCGTCTGGGCCTGACCGCCCAGGTCGTCGGAGCCGAGTGGCCCGCCCTGGTCTTCTGTCGAACGAAGCGGGGTGCGGACCGTCTGGCCGGCCAATTGGCCAAGCAGGGGGTCAGCGCCGTCGCCATCCACGGTGACCGGTCGCAGTCGCAGAGGGAGCGGGCGCTGGCCGCCTTCGTCGCCGGCCGGGTCCAGGCGCTGGTGGCGACCGACGTCGCCGCCCGGGGCATCCACGTCGACGGCGTGGCCTGCGTGGTGCACTTCGATCCCGCAGGTGACGAGAAGGACTACGTCCATCGCTCCGGGCGGACCGGCCGCGCCGGTGCATCGGGCACGATCGTGTCGTTGGTGGGCCCCCAGCAGATGGGCGACGTCGCCAAGCTCCAGGCTCGTCTCGGTCTCCCTCCCGGCATCGAGCCGGCCGATGTGGGCGACCTCGCCCACGACCGCCATCTGGCCAGCGTGTCGGCCGAGCCGAGGTCCTCATCGGCGGTGATGGAGGGCTTCCAGCCAGATGGGGCAAGGCGCCGGCCCCGACCGACTCGGAACCGTCCGGCGACGGGGCGAGGCGGCAGGACGAACGGCGGAGGCCAGTCCCCCGGCACCGCCGCCAGGTCGGCCCGCCGGCGGGTCGGCCCGCCGGCGGGCC
>DASZDM010000221.1:0-9289 GCA_035942015.1 Acidimicrobiales bacterium
GGTCAGCGCCCCGGAGACCGGCACTGACCTGCTGTCACGACCCGATCGAGAACTCGTCGCCGTAGCGCTCGGGCCGCGAAAGGTCGATGCCCAACTCCTCGGCGGCGCGGAAGGCGTCCTCGTCGGCCTCGCGCATCTCGAGCGCTTGGCCGCTAGCTGAGAGCACCTCGCCGTTGGACCACGTGCGGATGGAGTCAGCGGTAGCCAGTGCGATTCGCAGCTGGTCGAAATTGTTGACGTCGAGCACTTAAAGCCTGCTTCCTCGCTCGGCTGCCCGCCGAGCGTCCTCTTCGTCTGAGCCTCGTTCCGGCCTCGAAAGGTCGATCCCCAGCTCTTCTGCGGTTCGGAACACGTCTTCGTCGAGCTCCCGCATCTCGATCTCCTCGCCCGTGGTCGAGAGCACCTCGACGTTGAGGCAGAGGCTCTGCATCTCCTTGATGAGCACCTTGAAGGACTCCGGGATGCCGGGCTCGGGGATGTTCTCGCCCTTGACGATGGCCTCGTAGACCTTCACCCGACCGAGGACGTCGTCGGACTTGATGGTGAGCAGCTCCTGCAGGGCGTAGGCGGCGCCGTAGGCCTCGAGGGCCCACACCTCCATCTCCCCGAAGCGCTGGCCACCGAACTGGGCCTTCCCGCCCAGAGGCTGCTGGGTGATCATCGAGTAGGGGCCGGTCGACCGGGCGTGGATCTTGTCGTCGACCAGGTGGAGGAGCTTCAGGATGTAGACGAAGCCCACGGTGACCGGGCGGTCGTAGGCCTCACCGGTGCGGCCGTTGTAGAGCGTCTGCTTGCCGTCGGCCTGGATCAGCCGGGGCCCGTCGGGCACCGCCGAGTCCGGGTGCAGGTGCTCGGTGAGGATCTGCTGGATGGTGGGGTGGCGGCCCGAGCCGGCGTCGCCCTCCTCGTCCCAGTGGGCCCCGTCGAACACCGGCGACGACACCCAGACCGCGGGGTCGGTGACCGGGCGGGTCTTGGTGGCGGTGGTGGACGTGCGGTTGCCGTTCTCGGCGCCGTCCCAGCCGTAGCGGGCGGCGTAGCCCAGGTGGCACTCGAGCACCTGGCCGACGTTCATCCGGCTGGGCACGCCCAGGGGGTTCAGGATGATGTCGACCGGCGTGCCGTCGGCCAGGTGGGGCATGTCCTCGACCGGGAGGATCTTGGAGATGACGCCCTTGTTGCCGTGGCGGCCGGCCAGCTTGTCGCCCTCGCTGATCTTGCGCTTCTGGGCCACGTAGACCCGGACCAGCTGGTTCACACCGGGGGCCAGCTCGTGCTGCTCCTCCCGGGAGAACACCTTGACGTCGATGACCTTGCCGGTCTCGCCGTGGGGCACCTTGAGGCTGGTGTCGCGGACCTCGCGGGCCTTCTCACCGAAGATGGCCCGCAGGAGGCGCTCCTCGGGGGTGAGCTCGGTCTCGCCCTTGGGGGTGACCTTGCCCACCAGCACGTCGCCGGGGCCCACCTCGGCGCCGATGCGGATGATCCCCCGCTCGTCGAGGTCCTTGAGGATGTCGTCGGAGAGGTTCGGGATGTCCCGGGTGATCTCCTCGGCGCCCAGCTTGGTGTCGCGGGCGTCGACCTCGTGGGCCTCGATGTGGATCGAGGTCAACACGTCGTCGCGCACCAGGCGCTCGGACAGGATGATGGCGTCCTCGAAGTTGTAGCCCTCCCACGGCATGAAGGCCACGAGCAGGTTCTTGCCCAGGGCCAGGTCGCCCTGGTGGGTGGAGGGGCCGTCGGCCAGCACGTCGCCCAGGGCCACGCCCTGGCCCTCGCCGACGAGGGGCTTCTGGTTGATGCAGGTGCCCTGGTTCGACCGGCGGAACTTGGCCAGACGGTAGGTCTTGCGGGCCAGGGTGCGGCCCTCGCGGTCGGTCTGGCCCTCGACGTAGTTGACGACGATGTGGTCGCCGGTGACCTCGAGGACCTCGCCGTCGCCCTCGGCCAAAACCACGTCGCCGGCGTCGCGGGCGGCACGCTTCTCGATGCCGGTGCCGATGTAGGGCGCCTCGGCCCGGACCAGCGAGACGGCCTGGCGCTGCATGTTGGCCCCCATGAGGGCCCGGTTGGCGTCGTCGTGCTCGAGGAAGGGGATCATGGCCGTGGCCACGGAGACGATCTGCTTGGGCGAGACGTCCATGAGGTCGACCTCGCTCGGCGGGACGTAGTCGATCTCGCTGGTCGTGCCGTAGGACGTGCCACCGGCGCCGATGCGCACGCCTGCGCCCTGCGGACCACGACGGACGAGCACGCGGTCTCCCACGAACTGGCCGGCGTCGTCGAGCACGGCGTTCGCCTGGGCGATGACGTGCTCCTCCTCCTCGTCGGCCGCCAGGTAACGGATCTCGTCGGTGAGCTGGCCGTCGACCACCTTGCGGTAGGGGGTCTCGATGAAGCCGAAGTCGTTGACCCGGGCGTAGGTGGCCAGCGACCCGATCAGGCCGATGTTGGGCCCTTCCGGGGTCTCGATCGGGCACATCCGGCCGTAGTGGCTGGTGTGCACGTCTCGGACCTCGAAACCGGCCCGCTCACGGGAGAGACCGCCGGGGCCGAGCGCCGAGAGGCGGCGCTTGTGGGTGAGGCCGTCGAGGGGGTTCGTCTGACCCATGAACTGCGACAGCTGGCTGGTGCCGAAGAACTCCTTGATGGCCGCGACCACCGGCCGGATGTTGATCAGCGTCTGGGGCGTGATGGCCTCGACGTCCTGGGTCGTCATGCGCTCACGGACGACCCGCTCCATGCGGGACAGGCCGATGCGCACCTGGTTCTGGATCAGCTCGCCCACCGACCGGATGCGGCGGTTGGCGAAGTGGTCCTGGTCGTCGAGGCGATAGCCCTCCTCACCGGCGGCGAGGTGCAGGAGGTAGGTGGTGGCGGCCAGGATCTCCGAGGGGCTCAGGACGAACTGGGTCTGGCCGGGGCGCTCGAGGTCGATGTTGAGCAGCTCGGCGACCTTCTCGATCTCCGGGCCCAGCTTGCGGTTCAGCTTGTAGCGGCCGACGCGGGTGAGGTCGTAGCGCTTGGGGTTGAAGAAGGCGTTCTCGAAGTAGGCGCGGGCGGCCTCGACCTGGGGGGGCTCGCCCGGGCGGGCCCGCTTGTAGATCTCGACCAGGGCCTCTTCGCGGGTGGGTGCGAGGTCCTTCTCCTTCTCCCACTGACCCTCGAGGAAGTCGAAGTGGTTGACGAAGCGCTCGAGGAAGCCGGGGTGGGCCTCCTGGTCGTAGCCCAGGGCCCGCAGGAGGACGAACAGGGACAGACGGCGCTTGCGGGCCACCCGGGTGCCGGCGGTGACGTCCTTGCCCGGCTTCTGCTCGATGTCGAACTCGATCCACTCACCGCGGTAGGGGTGGATGGTGGCGGTGGCGATGGTCTTGGCGTCGCGGCCGGGCTGGAAGATGACACCCGGGGACCGGACGAGCTGGGAGACGACCACCCGCTCGGTGCCGTTGATGATGAAGGTGCCCTTGTCGGTCATCATCGGGAAGTCCCCCATGAAGACCGTCTGCTCCTTGATCTCGCCCGTGGTGGCGTTCATGAAGCGGGCCCGCACGAAGATGGGTGCGGAGAAGGTCATGTCCTTCTCCTTGCACTCCTCCACGGTGAACTTGGGCGGCGGACGCAGATCCTGGTCGGCCGCGTCGAACTCCAGCTCGAGGCGGAGCTGGCCGGTGAAGTCCTCGATGGGGCTGATGTCGCGGAAGGTTTCAGCCATCCCGCGATCGAGGAACCATTTGAACGAGTCTCGCTGGACGGCGATCAGGTCCGGCAGAGCCAGGACCTCGTCGAGGTTGGAAAAGGAAAAGCGTTCCCGAGGGGCGGGACGAGTGGGCAAAACCTCACTCCTTCGCGGAGAGATGTCGGCTTGGGGCCAGTGCTGGGTGGAGATACTGCTGGGTACGTCGACTGCGTGTTCGAGGGCGTGGCGGGCAGGGCGGGTCGGTCAAAGCCGGGCGCGCGCGGTCAAGCCGGTAAAGAAGGACGGCGACTCGCGGGCTGGCACGGCAGATACCAGACTAGCTGCAGCTGCGCGAATGGGCAAGCCAGCTCGAATCAAGCTGGGCTGAGGTTATTCGACTCCGGGGCTGCGGTCAAGGGCTGTGGACAACTCGGGAGGCATGGCGCTGGGCTTGGAGGGTCCCCCGCGGTCTTTGTGAGCTGAGCTACCGCTGCGGTAGCCCAACTCACAAAGAACCGGCGAGGAGCCTTGTCACTTGAGCTGGACGGTGGCGCCGGCGCCTTCGAGCTGGGCCTTGGCCTTCTCGGCGTCTTCCTTCGACACCTTCTCGAGCACGGCCTTGGGGGCGCTGTCGACCAGGTCCTTGGCCTCCTTGAGACCGAGGTTGGTGAGGGCGCGCACCTCCTTGATGACCGGGATCTTCTGAGCGCCCACCTCGGCGAGGATGACGTCGAACTCGTCCTGCTCCTCCTCGGCCGGTGCGGCCTCGCCGCCGCCACCGCCACCGCCGGCGGACGCGACCGCCATGGGGGCTGCTGCGGTCACACCGAACTTCTCCTCGAACTCCTTGAGGAGCTCGGAGAGCTCGAGCACGGTCATGCCGGCGATGCTGTCGAGGATCTCTGCCTTGGTGGCCATTACTGGTCTCCTTCTGCTTGCTCAGGCGTTTCTTGGGGAGGGGTGTCTTGCGGAGGGGTGGCCGCTTCTGCGGCGGGCGCTTCTGCGGCGGGCGCTTCTGCGGCGGGGGCTTCTGCGGCGGGGGCTTCGGACGAGCGCTTCTCGACCAGGGCGGACAGCCCGTAGGCGAAGTTGCGGGGCAGGGCCTGGAGGAGGCCTGCCATCTTCTGGAGCGGGGCGGCGAGCGCGCCGGCCAGCTGGGCCAGGATGACTTCGCGGGGGGCCACGTCGGCCAGGGCGCCGGCGTCGGCCGCGCTGAGCACCGTGGTGCCGAGCAGGCCACCCTTGATGGTCAGGTTGGGGTTGGTGCGGGCGAAGTCCCGGAGGGCCTTGGCCACCGCGACGGCATCGCCGTCGATGAAGGCTATGGCGGTGGGGCCCACGAGGAGGGGGTCGAGTTCGGTGAGCCCCAGGTCGGCCGCCGCCAGCCGGACCAGGGTGTTCTTGAAGATCCGGTAGTCACCCCCGGCGTCGCCGACCGACCGGCGTAGGGCAGCCAGGTCGGCGACCTTCAGCCCCCGGTACTCGGTGAGCACCGCGCCACTCGACGACGAAAGTCGGTCGCGCACCTCGGTGACAACGGCGACCTTCTCCGGTCTCGGTTCTTCCATACAGTTCCTCCCTGAGGTGCGGCGAGTACGCGCGAACGATCCCTCAGGAGGTTCACGCCTCGTTGGGCGGGCCCGGTGAGGACCGCTTACGCGCTGTGCCCCGAGGGGCAGTGCGCACCGAATGTCTACGGCGATCTATGTGACGCCGATACTAGATCATCGGCGGCTCTCCGCCGACTGAATCATTGGCGGCTCTCCGCCGACTGAATCATTGGCGGCTCTCCGCCGACTGAATCATCGGCGGCTCTCCGCCGACTAGCCGGCGGCGGCGCCCGCGCTGGCGGTGAGCTCGTCGTCGAGCGCCCGCAAGGGGTTCGGGTCGAGCTTGATGCCCGGGCCCATGGTGGACGACAGGGCGATCGAGCGCATGTAGCGGCCCTTGGCCGAGGCCGGCTTGGCCCGCTGCAGCTCCTCGATCACGGCCTGCAGGTTCTGCAGGAGCGATCGGCGGTCGAAGCTGACCTTGCCGATGGGGACGTGGATGTTGCCGTACCGGTCGGTGCGGTACTCCACCCGGCCACCCTTGAACTCCCGGACGGCCCGGCCCACGTCGGTGGTGACGGTGCCGGTCTTCGGGTTGGGCATGAGGCCCCGGGGGCCGAGGACCCGGCCGAGCTTGCCCACCTGGCCCATCAGGTCGGGGGTGGCGATGGCGACGTCGAAGTCGAGGAAGCCGCCCTGCACCCGGGCCACGAGGTCGTCGGCACCCACCACGTCGGCCCCGGCCTCGCGGGCCTCGTTGGCGGCGTCGCCGGCCGCGAAGGCCACCACCCGGACCGTCTTGCCGGTGCCGGCGGGGAGGCCCACGGTGCCACGGACGATCTGGTCGGCCTTGCGGGGGTCGACCCCGAGGCGCACGGCCAGCTCCACCGACTCGTCGAACTTGGCCGCGGCCAGGCTCTTGACCAGGTCGACGGCCTCACCGGGCGCGTGCTGGCGGTCACGGTCGAAGCGGCGGGTGGCGTCGACGTACTTCTTGCTGTTCTTGTTGGTGTGGGTCATCGATCAGCCCTTGCCTGAGTTGGTTTGGGTCAAGGGGGTCATCCCTTGACCGTGAGGCCCATGGAGCGGGCGGTGCCGATCACCTGGCGCTTGGCGCCCTCGATGTCGTTGGCGTTGAGGTCGGGAAGCTTGGTGGTGGCGATCTCGGTGATCTGGGCATCGGTGACCGTGCCCGCAGCCTCGCGTCCGGGCGTGACGGACCCCTTGGTGATCCCGGCCGCGGCCCGCAGGAGCACCGGGGTGGGCGGGGTCTTGATGACGAACGTGAACGAGCGGTCCTCGAAGACAGTGATCTCGGCGGGAACGACCGTGCCCCGCTGGGACTCGGTTGCCGCGTTGTACTGCTTGCAGAACTCCATGATGTTCACGCCGTGGGGGCCGAGGGCCGTACCCACCGGCGGGGCGGGCGTGGCCGCCCCCGCCGGAATCTGGATCTTGACGATCGCAGCGACGCGTCTCTTTGCCATGTACGGGTGCTTCTCCTTTGGTGGTCCTGGCGGCGCCGGAGCGCCTCCCATCCTTGATGTGCGGTACTCAGACTGTGTACTTGGCGGCTCTCCGCCGACTAAAGCTTGGCGACCTGGCTGAACTCGAGCTCGACCGGGGTCTCCCGGCCGAAGATGTTGACCAGCACCTTCAACTTCATCTGGTCGTCGTTGATCTCGGCGATGGTGCCGGTGAAGTCGGCGAAGGGGCCTTCCCGCACCCGCACGCTCTCGCCGATCTCGTACATGGCCCGGTGGCGGGCCTTCTTGGGCGCGCCGTCGGTGCCGGTGGGCTGCACCTGGAGGATGCGCTCCACCTCTTTGCGGGACAGCGGGGTGGGCTTGGCGCCCAGGCCCACGAAGCCGGTGACGCCGGGGGTGTTGCGGACCACCCGCCAGGAGTCGTCGTCGAGCTCGCACCGGACCAGGAGGTAGCCGGGGAACACCTTCTTCTGGACGGTGACCCGCTTGCCGCCCTTGAACTCGATGACGTCCTCCATGGGGATGACGCACTCGAAGATGCGGTCCTCCATGTTCATGGAGGCGATCCGGCTCTCCAGGTTGGACTTCACCTTGTTCTCGTAGCCGGCGTAGGTGTGCACCACGTACCAGGAGCCCGGACGGTCGTAGGGGCTCTCGACGGGCGGCTCGTCGTCCTCGTCCTCGTCGTCGAAGCCGCCGGCCAGCAGCTCGTCCTCGCTGAGGACCTCCACAGGGGCGACCGGCGCCTCGTCGGGGAGGGCCACGGCCTCCTCGGGGTCACCCAGGGTGCCCGGCTCGATGGCGGCGTCGCCGAGGGACGGGGCGTCGACCGCTTCGTCGATCGGCTCGGGGTCGGTGGTGGGGTTGATGGGCTCGCTCACTTGAAGAGGAAGATGACGGCTTTGGCGAAGACGTAGTCGAGGCCGAAGATGATGGAGGTGAGCAGGACCAGGGCAATCAACACGACGATCGTGTAGTTGATGACCTCCGGCCGCGTGGGCCAGGCCACCTTCCGCAGCTCGCCTCGAACCTGGCGTGCGTACTCCGAGGGGCCGATGCGCTCCTTCGTCGCCACCCGGGCGGCCGGCGGACGCGGCGCTTCCCGGCGGGTGGGGCTGCCCTCAGAGTCCACCTGACCCTGACGCTGCATCATTCTCTTCATCTCTCGGTTCACGGCAACTCTCCACTCGAGTCGGGGACGAACGAGCAGGGCAGGAGGGACTCGAACCCCCAACCGCCGGTTTTGGAGACCGGTGCTCTGCCAAATTGAGCTACTGCCCTCTGCACAGGCGGGCCAGCCCCTGACGTACGCCTTCTGAGGTTACCGCATCGGCAACCGGCGACAGCAGGCGTCGCCAGAGCGACGTCGGATGTCGCAGGAACGTGCGGGCCTAACTGGCGAGGCGGACCTTGCGGCGGGCGCGGCTGGCCAGGATGGCGCCGGCTGCGCCGGCGGCCGTGGCCGCGGCGATGCCGCCGACGTAGGCCACCCGACGGCCGTTGAGCAGGTGATGGATGGCCCGGCGCTCTCCGGCGGCCTCGAGGGCGGCCAGGATGTCGGGGAGGAGGCCGGGCGTGGGCTCCAGCACCTCGGTGCGGAGCTGGTGGAGCGTGCGCAGGACCTTGCGGTACTGGACCAGCTCGGCCTGGCACCGAAGACAGGCGGCGACGTGGCGCTGAACCTCGATGGCCGCGACCTCGAGGCCGTCGACAATGGCGGGCAGGGCGTCGGCGACATCGTCGCAGGACACTCCACCGCTCCCGAAGAACCGGCTAGACCGCACGGGCTTTCTCCTCTCCGGGCATCGGAAACAGGCGCTCCCGAAGCTTGCGACGGGCACGGTGCAGGCGCACTTTGGCCGCCGACTCGGTAATTCCCAGCTCCGACGCGATCGCGTCGTGAGGTAGGTCGTAGACGTCGCGCAGCACGACGACCGCCCGCAGGATCGGCGGCAGGTCGGCCAGAGCGGCGGTGACCCGGTCCCGCAGGACGCCGGCCTCGGCCATCGTCTCGGGATCGGACTCGGGGCGCTCGTCGAGCACGTTGTCGTCGTCGGACAGCTCTTCGTGGCGGCCCTTGGATCGACGGGACAGGTGGGTCGACGCGCAGTTGGCCGTGATCCGGTACATCCACGTCGAGAAGCGGGCGTCCCCCCGGAACCGCTTCAGCGACCGGAACGCCCGCAGGTAGGCCTCCTGGGCCACGTCGCGGGCGTCGTCCTCGTTCCCCGTCAGCCGGTAGGCCAGGGTGTAAACGTCGGCCTGGGTGGTGCGTACCAGCGCGGCGAACGCGTCACTGTCCCCGGCCTTGGCCGCTGCCACCAACCGGGCCTCTTCGGAAGGGATCACCACTTCTACGACCGGCTCCTTGGCCGGAAGGTTACGCAGCGCTTCTAGCGCGTCTCCCGGTGGGTCGTGTGGGTCCGGTCCCACCGGCAGTACTTCTTCACTTCCATGCGTTCCCGGTCGTTCTGCTTGTTCTTCATGGTGATGTAGTTCCGGCGCTTGCACGTCTCGCATGCCAGCGTCACCTTCACCCTCTTCTCGCCCTTTGCCACTTCTGTCGTCCTCTC
>DASZDM010000222.1:0-6358 GCA_035942015.1 Acidimicrobiales bacterium
GACCGTCCTCGTCCTATCGACGCTTTTCAAGGGCCACTTGAGGGTGACCGCACCTTCGCAGTTCTGCGCCCGAGCCTCAGGTCCTCACGACGTCCATGCCGGATCTTCGGCACAGGTCCCCGTGGTTGTCAGCTCGTGGCGACTACTGCCGTCCACAGCGACCATGTACAGGCGACAGTTCTCGGCCACGACCAGGCGGGTGCTCTCGGGCGACCACGACGGCCCGTAGTAGTAGAGGGCGGTGGTAATCACCCGCTCGCCGCTTCCGTCGGCGTTCACCACCGAGATGTTTCCTGACTGGTTCGTCTCTGAGTTGCCCCCTGAATGGAAGGCGATCTGGCGTCCGTCAGGAGACCAGTCGGGCCCGAGGGCGTAGTCGTTCGTGGTCAGGCGCCGTTGGTCGCTGCCGTCGGCGTCCATGACGAACACCCCTCGTTCACCCGTGTTGCTCGAAAAAGCGATGGAGGAGCCATCGGGCGACCATGTCGGGTACTCCCCGAAGTCGCTGAGGCGGTGCGATCCACTCCCGTCACTGTCCGTGATCCAGATGCCGGACGTCCCGTCGACCTCACCTCGGTAGTAGGCGATCTTCGTCCCGTCGGGTGACCAGGCCGGTGACGCTTCTGCACCTTGGACGTCGGTCAGGCGCATCTGGCCGGTGCCGTCGGCATTGATCACGTAGACGTCCACGCCCGTCTCTTCGGAGACTCCCGTGAAGGCGATCCTTGTCCGATCGGCCGACCACGCCGGTGCCTCCGCCTCGAAGGTGGCGTTGGCATTGGTCACCTTCGTTTGGTCGCTGCCGTCCTCGTTCATGACGTAGATGTCCGTCGGTCCGCCGTCCACCGAGCTCACGTAGGCGATCCGCCCCGGTCCAGTCTCCGACGGCGGGAGGACCGTGGGTGGCGGCTGAGCGGCAAGGGCGTCACCGGGGCTCTCGGCCACAGGGCCGGGGGCCACAGGGATCCCGTCCGGAACGTCCTCGATGATCGAAGGAGGGGATTCAGGATTCAGCCCGCCGGAGTCCGGTGCCGGCTCCACCGCCAGAGCGAGACTTTCGGAACTCGGCGTGGTGGCCGGGAGATGCTGGTCCTGTCCGGCATAGACCTGGGCATCGGGTGATCGTCCCGAGACAATCACTGATGCGGCGACGGCGAGGAGGGCGACCGAGGCGGCGACGGCGAGGATCGCCTTGCGGTTGGACGAGAGGCGTTGGCCCGCCACCGCCCGTTCGACCCGCTGGCGAAGGAACGGGGACGGCTCGCTGTCTTTCACCACGCGGTGAAGATCGGACCGGAGGCGGTCCTCGAAGATGTCGTCGGGTTCCCGGGGGGTGTTCACGTGTCCACCTCGTCGTGGTCCAGCAGCTCTCGGAGGCGGTCCCGGCCCCGTGACAGCTGCGACTTGGTGGTGCCCAGGCTGGTACCCATCGTCGTGGCGATCTCCGCCAACGGGCGGTCCTCGTAGTAGTGGAGGACCACGGCCGTCCGCTGCTTCAGGGGTAACTGTCCGAGGGCCCACCACAGGGCGGAGCGGTCGGCGACCCCGTCGTCCAGCCTGGTGGTGTCCCGATCGTCGCCTCGCTGCTGGTCCTCATGGCGGCGGCGGACCGAGCGGCTGCGGAAGCTCGACTTGACCTGGTTGGCCACCGCCCGTCGCAGGTACGCCCCGAAATCGTCGACCTTGCCCAACCGCCACTTGGGCAGCACCTGCAGAAAGGCCTCGCTCAGCGCATCCTCGGCCAGGGCGGCCTCACCGGCGCAGAGCAGCAGCGCCAGGCGGTAGGCGCCCGGGCTGTGGGTCTCGAAGAGAGCCCCGTACTCGGCAGTCGCGGCCTCGCCTGTCGAGGTGCCGGCCAACGCCGGTACGGACATGATCGTCGTCACTGGTGCGTCAGACGCCCCTGCCGCCGCAGAGGTTGAGTGGAATCGCTTCATTTCCCCTCACGGCTGACAGCCGGCAGCCGCCCCGTCGAGACACTACGCCGAACCCGATCCCGCTGCGGGAGCGTCTCAACCTTCGCGCACAGCGAGGCGTCATAGAACGACCAGGTGCCTATGGCGGGCATCACGACACTGGAGGCGAACGATGAAACGCATCTCAATGATGGTCGGGCTGGGACTGCTACTGGCCCTGCACTCGCCGGTGGGGGCCATGTCAACCACACTGGCGCCGCCAGGATCCGACCCCTTCCCCTCACGTTCGATCGCGCTCACCTGTCCCGCCGGGGAGGTTCCACCAGCCGGATTCGCCGACGTGGCCGCCGACAACGTGCACGGCCCGTCCATCGACTGCCTGCGCCACCGTGGCCTCACCCAAGGCGTGGGTGACGACCGCTACCTGCCCGCCGAGCTCGTCTCCCGGGGCCAGATGGCCGCCTTCGTGGCTCGCCTGGTCGAGCAGTCGGGCGGGGACCTACCCGACGACCCGGCTGATGCCTTCGCCGACGACGATGGTTCGGTCCACGAGGCGAGCATCGACAAGCTGGCCGCCGTCGGCGTGGTCACCGGCACGGGCGGGACCACCTACGATCCGCACGGCGAGGTGAGCCGTGACCAGATGGCGAGCCTGATGATCAGAGCGGTCGAGCACCGCCTCGACCTGGTGCTCACCGTCGAGGGGAACCCCTTCTCCGACGACGATGGTTCGGTCCACGAGACGAGCATCAACAAGGCAGCCTGGGCCGGGGTGGTTGTCGGTCTGGGCGACGGCCGTTACGGGACCAGCGGGCTGGTCCGGCGTGATCAGGTGGCCTCCTTCGCCATTCGTGCCCTCGATCTGGTGATCACCCGACCCAGCTGGGAGCGAGCGGTGGAGCTCATCCACGCCTGCCAGGTCGAGGGCGTCTTCCAGGCTCACGACCTGAGTGCGTCACTCGAGCTGAAGGACGGAACGTCACATCGCACGACCCAGCCACACATCGACGCCGTAGCCGGCGAACTTGGCCATGCCGGCTGCCCGGGGCCGGTGAGATACGCCACCGAGTAGGCACCACCTCGGGAACCCGGCGTCCTCGGCGTCTGGGTAGCGTGGCCGATGATGCTGCCCGAGGAACGTGTCGACGTCCCGTCGGGGGGTGATCAGGATGCGGTGCGCTGGGGTATGGGCGATGCCGTTCTGGGTCTCCTGCTCACCATTCTGGCCCCCACGGTGGTGGCCACGATGGTCCTCGCCGCCACCGGCCGAGAGAACCTCGACGGGATTTCCCTGGCTGCGGTCGCGCTCCTCCAGGTACCGCTGTGGGCGGGCCTGCTGGGTGCGCCGCTGTGGTCCACCTACGGCAAGGGTCGGCGCAGTCTGGCTCTGGATTTCGGCCTGCGGATGCGCTGGGTCGACATCCCGTTCGGCTTGGCCGTCGGCTTCGCCACCCAGCTCGGCCTGGTGATCCTGATCGCCGTGGTCTACCCCCTCGTGGGCATCGACCCCGACCAGGTCGGGACCAGTGCAGAAGAGCTCACGGCCAGCGCCACCGACGTGGTGGGTGTGGTCCTGTTAGTGGCGATCGTCGCGGTGGCCGCCCCCCTGTTCGAGGAGCTGTTCTACCGGGGCCTGTGGTTGCGTGCGGTCGAGCGGCGCTGGGGCAGCGCCTGGGCGGTGATCTCGTCGTCGCTGATCTTCGGCTTGATCCACTTCCAGCTCTACGATCTGCCCGCCCTCATCGGCTTCGGGCTGGTCGTCGCCATCCTGACGGTGCGCACCGGTCGTCTCGGTCCGGCGATCTGGGCCCATGTGGCCTTCAACCTCACCGCGGTGGTCAGCCTCCTGGCCGACCTGGCCTAGGACGCGTGCCGTTCCATCCGGTGCGTTGCCATCGCCATGTGCTCAAGGTGCAGGCTCGCCCACCCGACAACTCATAGGTGGCCGATGTTGTCTCTGGAAACCCCTGCACGCGCTGCTCTGCGCCCCTGGTGGCGATCTCGTTCCGTCAGGGGCGTTCCACCATGACCATGACGTCGTGCGCCAAGTGCCATCGTCGGACCTGGCGCCGGGACGACGAGGCGGTCGATCTCGATGGGGTTCTGTCCACGCTGAGCACCACCCGTCCCGGGCCCCGATCCGTTCTCTGAACCACCGGCCGACGGCTGACCCGGCCACCGCGAGGATTTCGGCGACAGTCGGTGGCAGGATGGAGAGATGTCTGTGATCGAACGCCTCCGGCGTCTCCCGCCCGAGAGCCTCATCACCGGCGCCATGGTCGCCGCTGCCGTAGTGTTCACCCTCCTACAGCTCCAGCCGCGCCTGCTGGTGGCCGACACGCTGCCCGCCGGCGGCGACATGGGCGCACACGTCTGGGGGCCGGCGTTCCTGCGCGATTACCTCCTGAGCGAAGGCCGCCTGAGTGGATGGGCACCGGACTGGTACGCCGGCTTTCCGGCCTACCACTTCTACATGGTGCTACCGAGCCTCGCCATCGTCGCCCTCGACTACCTGCTGCCCTACGGGATCGCCTTCAAGCTCGTCACCGTCTCGGGGCTGCTCGCCCTGCCGGTGGCGGCCTGGGCGCTCGGCCGACTGGCCCGCTTGCCCTTCCCCGGGCCGGGCCTACTGGCGATCGGGGCCGTCGGGTTCATCTTCGACCGCTCCTTCACCATCTATGGCGGCAACGCCGCCTCCACACTGGCGGGGGAGTTCGCCTTCAGCATCAGCCTGGTCCTCGCCGTGCTGTTCCTCGGCCTGGTGCTCCGGGGCCTGGAAACCGGACGGCTGCGGGTGGCGGCGGCCGTCACCCTCGCCCTGTGCGCGCTGTGCCACATCATTCCCGCCATCTTCGCGGTCGGCGGCGCCGTCCTGGCCCTGGCCCTCCGGGGCGATCGGTCACGGCTGCGCTGGATCGCCACCATAGGAGTCGTAGGTGGCCTGCTGACCAGCTTCTGGACAGTGCCGTTCGTGCTACGGCGTGCCTACCTCAACGACATGGGCTGGGAGAAGCTCACCACCTATTGGGAGTCGCTGGTGCCCGGCCGTCTGGGGGCATCGATCAGTCGGGCCTTCGGCGGAGAGGCCACCGCCAGCATCGCCGGCGATCTCACGTGGGTGGCCCTTCTCGCCGCGGTGGGCGTGGGCACGTCGATCATCTTCCGCCGGCGGCTGGGGATGTACCTCGGCGTGCTCTCGGTGGTCCTTGCCGTGGCTTTCGTCCTCGCCCCCCAGGGCCGACTCTGGAACGCCCGGCTCTTGCCCTTCTGGTACCTCTGTCTCTACTTCTTGGCCGCCATCGCTGTCGCTGAGCTGGCCAACTCCGCCGCCGTGCTCTTCAGCAAGCGGGCCAACGAGCCCAGCCGGGCGTTGCTGCGGGGCATGCCCGTGGCCGCCGGACTGATCGCTCTCGTAGCCGTGGGGCTGCCGCTACGCAGCCTCCCCTTCGGTTCGGAAGCACCCGACGGCACCTACTCCTGGTTCGGGCTCAGCACTGCCGATCGCAACTTCGTCCCCGGCTGGGCCGAGTGGAACTACAGCGGGTACGAGGGCAAGGACGCCTATCCCGAGTTCAGGGCCCTCATGGACACCATGGACGTCGTAGGTGAACGCGAGGGCTGTGGGCGGGCCATGTGGGAGTACTCGAGCGAACTCGACCGGTTCGGTACTCCGATGGCTCCCATGCTCCTGCCGTACTTCACCGACGGCTGCATCGGTTCCATGGAGGGATTGTTCTTCGAGGCCTCGGCCACGACCCCTTACCACTTCCTCAACCAGGCGGAACTGTCGGCCGCGCCGTCAAGCGCCCAGCGCGACCTGCCCTACGGAACGCTCGACGTCGAGCGCGGTGTCGAGCACCTCCAGCTCCTCGGCGTCCGCTACTACATGGCCTTCTCTCCCGAGGCGGTGGCCCAGGCCGAGGCCTCGCCCGAGTTGACCCAGTTGGCCTCGGTGGACGACTGGCGGATCTATGAGGTGGCCGACAGCGCCTTGGTGGAGCCCCTCGAGGCTCAGCCGGTGGTGCTCGAGGGGGTGGCCAAGGGCGGGGAGGAATGGCTCGACGTCGCCGTCGACTGGTACATGGACCCTGAGGGCCAAGACGTCTTCTTGGCCGCCGCCGGGCCGTCCTCCTGGGGGAGGATGCCGGCTGGCAGCGACCCCCAGCCGGAGCCGGCGCCTCCAGTGACGGTGCGCGACATCCAGGCCGGGACCGACTCGATCTCGTTCAGCGTCGACCGGCCCGGCACGCCGGTGCTCGTCAAGACGTCGTATTTCCCCAACTGGCAGGCGTCCGGGGCCGACGGGCCGTGGCGGGTGGCTCCGAACCTGATGGTGGTGGTACCGACGGCCACCGAAGTCCAGCTCACCTACGGCACCACGCCGATCGACTGGATGGGCTGGGCGCTGACGCTCCTCGGCGTGGCCGGGCTGGCCATGCTGG
>DASZDM010000223.1:0-1676 GCA_035942015.1 Acidimicrobiales bacterium
GCTTAGGTGCGTCGGCTAAGTCGGCGACGTTGCGCAATAGCGTGCCCTTGCGGCAGGCGTCGGCGAGGGACTTGCGCAGCATCCCGTGGATGATCCGCACGGAGCGGGGCGATAGTCCGCCGCCGGCACCGTTGCGTCGACCGTCGACGAGCAGCCCGGCGTAGAACGAGTCGAGGTCCTCGGGGGTCAGCCGCTGCAGCGGGATGTTGCCGATGCGAGGCTTCACGTGGATCTCGACGTTGCGGCGGTACGAGTCCCAGGTGGAATGCCGGAGCTGGGCCCGCTTGGCCGGCAGCCAGCGCTCTTCAAGGTAGGCGACGAGGGTGATCCGTTCGGGTGCCCGGTAGTCGCCGTCGTGATTGCGCTTGACCATCTCGGTGAGGAGCTTCTCGGCCTCCTTGCGGGTGGCGCCGCCCGCGTACCAGCGGTGGCGCTGGCGGCCGGTGGCCTGGTCGATGCCCTCGTAGATGACGGCGTAGTAGCGGTTGCCCTTCTTGGCGACGTGACCTCGCATCACGACCTCCTTGTGCCGTGGCGTGCCGCTTGGTGCGGCTCTGGGAGGGGGAGCGCAAGTTCATCCTGCCGACCCGTGCCGATCCGTGTCGGCCTTTGTCCGGTGCTGGTGGGATCGAGCGAGCCCTTGCATTGTGCCTCGTCGGTGTCGTACTCTGCAAGTACGAAGAGGGATAGGCAGAACAGGCGAACATGCGGCGTAAGTCGAACGATGTGCTGAGGGTGGAGGAGACGGCTCAGGTGCTGGGCATCGGCCGCCAGACTGCCTACGCCCAGTGCCGCCGCTTCCTTGCGACCGACGGCCGCGAAGGCATCCCGTGTCACCGGATCGGTCGACGGATCCTCATCTACCGCGCTGAGCTGGAGGCCTGGCTGGGCTTTCCCATCGTGTGGCCCCCTGAGGGCCAGGAGCCGCTGGCCGATGCGCCCCCGGCGCCCCTCGCACCCTCGCCGGCGAGCTCGGAGCGCTCCAGGACCAAGCGCCGCGATGGCCGCGTCAATGTCGGGCAGGCGACCCTTCCGTTCTGATCGCAGCACGCACCCCGGCGGCCCCGACGGCCTTGGGCACTACGGGGACGGGCACTCAACCCGCCCCCAGGGGCGGGCTCTGACGATTGTCCCGTCGGGTGTGACCGGTCCCGTCAAGGGCCTCCGCTGCGCTCCGGTCCCACGGGACGGCCGATGCCGCCCTTGACGGGCCCGTGGTGGATCCTCGTCAGGCCTGTGAAGTCTCTGTCCTGGGGCCGGTGATGTCCTTCTCCCTGACGTCCGGCAGGGAGCGGGAGAGTGCAGTGGCCACATCGCTCTCCAGCTTCCCCAGCTCGTCGGCCAAGCCTCGGAGTGACTCCTGCCATCCCCCGAGGCTGCCGATGGCCTGGCCAACGACACCGAGCATGCGCAGCTTGGATATGGAGAAGATCCGCCGCTGCGCATCCGAGAACAGCGCCGGGTCGAGGTCCCTCATGATGTCGTGGAGGTGCCTCGCCAGCCGCGGGGCGCCAACATTCGGGTCACCGCAGATCAGGTCGATCATCACGGCCATCGTCCGGTTGAGCTGGTCCTGGGACGTCCCACGCTCCACCTTGTCCCACTTCGTCCCAGGCCTCGGCGGCAGGAAGAAGTACGTGATCGGAACCTCAAAGGCCTGCGCGAACGCCACGAGG
>DASZDM010000224.1:0-5142 GCA_035942015.1 Acidimicrobiales bacterium
ACCGATCACATCCCCGCCGACGCCGGCTTGCCTCCGAGCATCCCCGCCGAGGCGGTTCCCACCGGCGTCACCGTCGCATCCGACGGCACGGTATTCGTGGGCGAACTGAAGGGATTCCCGTTCCGGCCCGGATCATCCAACATCTGGAAGGTCGATCCCGATGCGGAGGATGCACTGTGCTCCACCTCCGTCGCCGACCCCTCCTGTCGGCAGGTGCCCGGCACGTTCACCGCCATCCAAGACATCGCCGTCGACCTCTCCGAGCGAGCGATGTACGTGTACGAATTGGCGGCCGGCGGCGTCTTGGCCTTCGAGGCCGGCTTCGCCGCGGGCGATTTCCCCCCTGCGGTGCTCCTGAAGGTCACCGGAGCAGGACAGAGCACCGAGCTCGTCGCCGGCGAGCTCAGCGAGCCGGGTGGCGTAGCCGTGAACGACAACGGGGTCTTCGTCACCGATGGCCTGTTCAGCGAGGGGAGGCTGTTGAAGATTCAGGAATAGATCTGAGTCGCGCTCCTTGGGCCGAGCTGGCCTGGCGCTGGTGGCTGCGCCGACGAGACAGGTCGCCCGTTGCATACGCCTGGACACGACTTCCGGGCTTCGGCGGTAGCGTCGAGCGGGTGGGCGACGGCAACGACCGCATTGCATTGGCAAAGACCTTCGGTGAGGCCGCACGCTCGCTGCGGGCTGAGGACGACGTCGATGCAACGCTCACCAAGCTGGTCCATCTCGCCGTCGAGACGCTCGACGCCTGTGAGCACGCCGGGATCTCCCTCATCAAGCGTCGCCAGATCAGCTCCGGTCCGAGGACCGATGACGTCCCGGCGATGATGGATGACCTCCAGACCCAACTCGACGAGGGTCCATGTCTCGATGCCATCAGGGACCATGAGACCTTCCATACGGGTCGCCTGTCCCAGGAGGCACGGTGGGCCCGCTTCTCTCGGCGAGCCAACGCCGAGACGGGCGTCGAAAGCATCCTGTCGCTGCGGCTCTTCGTCGAGGAGGACACGATGGGCGCCCTCAACCTCTACTCCAAACAGCCAGACGCCTTCGGAGAGGATGACATCGCCATCGGGTCGGTCTTCGCCGCCCATGGAGCCGTGGCCATGGCGAACGCACGCGACGAAGGGAGCCTGCAACGGGCCTTCGACAGCCGGGTCGTCATCGAGCAGGCCAAGGGCAAGCTCGCCGGTGAACGCGACATCTCCATGGACGACGCCTTCGAGCTGTTGCGTGAGCACGCTCGCAGCAACAACGAGTTGATCCACTCCGTCGCCCGCGACGTCGTCGAGTCCCGCTTGGAGTTCCCCCCTCAATCGGCCTGAGCCCGCACGCTCCGACGGGGGCGGTTAGCGTGGCGGCGCTCGAAGGGACCAGGGGAGGAAAGCACCATGGCCATCAGCCGAAAGATCGCCCGACCCATGATGGCGGGGATGTTCGTGGTCGGCGGGCTCGACGCCGTCAAGCGGCCGGACTCGAAGACCGAGGCGGCAGAGCCGGTGGTCACACCACTCGCCGGGCCGCTGGGCCTTCCCGAAGACACCGCCCAACTGGTGAGGATCAACGGTGCGGTCCAGATCGGTGCCGGACTCATGTTCGCCACCGGGCGGCTTCCGCGTGTGGCGGCTGCCGCCCTGGCCGTGTCGCTCGTGCCCACCACCCTCGCCGGTCATCGGTTCTGGGAGGCCGACGACGACGCCCGAGCCGGCCAGCGCATCCACTTCTTCAAGAACCTGTCCATGCTGGGTGGGTTGATCCTCGCCGCCACCGATGCCGAGGGCCGGCCCTCGCTGGCCTGGCGGGCCCGCAAGGCGGCGGAACGGGCGCAGCGGTCCCTTCCCGGCGACGGCTGACCATGCCTCCGGCGGCCGATCGCCCACTGCTCCACCTGGTGTTTCCCCTCTGGGGCGGCACCGGACTGCACCTGACCTTCGGCCACCGGATGCCGCCGATGGCCCTGCTCGTCCTTGCCGCCCATGCCCGCCGGGCGGGGTGGCGGGTGCGGGTGATCGACGAGAACTTCGAAGCCATCCCGGCCGAGCGGCCCGACCTGGCCGCCCTCACGGTCTGGACCTCCACCGCTCCCCGGGCCTATCGCATCGCCGATCGCTACCGGGACCAGGGGGTACCGGTTGTGCTGGGCGGCGTCCACCCGTCCCTCCTTCCGGACGAAGCCCTCCGACACGCCGACTCTGTACTCTGCGGTGAGGCCGACGACACGTTCGCAGCGGTCCTGGCCGACGCCGCCGCCGGTCGCCTCCAGCCGCTGTACCGAGGCCACTGGCAAGGCATGGACATTGTGCCCACCGTCGACGAATGGGTCGACATTCTGGCCAGCTGGCCGCTCACTCGCTATGCGCCCCTCAACACCGTGCAGACCACGCGCGGATGTCGCTTCAACTGCGACTTCTGCTCGGTGATCCGCATCAACGGTCGAGGATCTCGACACCGCCCGCCCGACCAGGTGGTCGAGGAGCTGCGCATCCTCAAGCGCCGGGGCCAGCACGTCGGGGGCTTCACCTATGTGTTCTTCCTCGACGACGACCTCGCCGCAGATCTCGACTACACCGCCGACCTCCTGGAGACCATGGAGCGCTCCAAGGTCAAGGTGACCTGGGGTGCCCAGGCGTCCATCGGCCTCGCCCGCAATCCCGAACTCCTCGACCTGGCGGCCCGTAGCGGCTGCCGGGCGCTGTTCACCGGTTTCGAGAGCGTGTCCCGGGAGAGCCTGATCGAGTGCAACAAGAAGAATCGTCCGGGCCAGTACGGCGAGCTGGTGGAGCGGGTGCACCAGCGGGGCATCTCGGTCGAGGGCGGCTTCATCTTCGGCTTCGACCACGACGGCCCGGGAGTCTTCGACGAAACGGCAGCGTTCGTCGACCGCATCGGGGTCGACGTCGCCCACTTCTCCATCCTCACGCCCTATCCGGGGACGCACACGTTCTCCCGGATGATGGCCGACGATCGCATCACCTCATTCGACTGGAAGCGCTACAACCTCTACAACGCCGTGTTCACGCCAGCGCAGATGTCGGCGACAGCATTGGAGGATGGCCTGCGGCGGGCGTATCGGAGCTTCTATCGGGCCCGCCCACGTCTGGCCCGCTTCTGGCGTGAGAGCCGGCGGCGCGATCCCCGCTTCGGCACCGCCCTCGCCGTCGCCGGCCAGAACTACGCCACCCACTACCGGGCCCCCAGGTGCTCCGAGGAACCGGGCTACGAGGCCAGCCCGGACGACCTCGCCCGCCTCGCCCTGGCCAGCGCCGCTCCGGCCCAGGAAAGCCTGGCCGTAGCCTTCGCCGGCGCCAGCGCCGGCGCCGGGACCGGGGCCACGACCGTCCAAGTAACCCGCCGCCAGCAGTAGCCGGGGGGTGGCCGCCGGCCACCCGAGCCGCCGAAGGCGGCCCCCCCAATGGCTGGCGGCCCGGCGAGCGGAGCCCGCCAGGCACGGGGTGAGCGCACCGGCCGGCGGCTCCGCCGACGGTCGGCGCACGATTGAAGCTCGCCCGAACGGAGGAAGCGAGTGAGGGTGAAGGGCGGAGCCCTAACCCTGCCTATACCGGTTCAGCATTCCTCGTACCGTCCGGAGCAGACTGGCCAGTGCCGGCATCGATTGCTCCAGGTGGTGCTCGCCGGTCTCGCTGATGGCGTAGACCCGGCGCGCCGGGCCCCGCTCCGGGGTGCTCCAGTAGGAGGTGACCAGCCCCTCCTCGGCCATGGTCCGCAGGGAGCGGTACAGCCCACCGGTGGTGGGCGGCACCTCCACTCCCAACTCGGCCAGGCGGCTCATCAACTCATAGCCGTGACTCTCCTGCTCCCGCAGAAGCAACAGGATGGCCGGCCGCAACAAGCTACGGGAACGAACATCCTCGGGTTCGGAAGGGCTCGATGCGATCGGGCTCACAGGACTGGACATGGACGGCTCCGGATTCTCGAGTGGCCGACCCCCATGGCCCGCTCGAGCGGGCCAAGAAGGCTGACCGGGTGATGTGGTTGGGATTTCAAGACTGGCCGAGCTCAGACAGGCGCCGGTCGACCGACTGACGCAGCTGCTGGAGCTCGGCAACCTCTGCCGCCGTGCTCTTGGCTGTGGTGGCGCAGCACTCGCAGCCGCAGCTACAGGGCTCAGCCGCCTTGGTGACCTCGGTCATGGTGCTGCACCCGCACTGGCATGCCTGCTCGGAAACACTCATCGCTGCTCTCCTTTGGATCTGTGATTGGTCTTGCCCATCTGGATGAGGGCGAGGCCGCACTGCCA
Source organism: Acidimicrobiales bacterium (assembly GCA_035942015.1). Lineage (GTDB taxonomy): Bacteria > Actinomycetota > Acidimicrobiia > Acidimicrobiales > CADCSY01 > JADDRA01. The sequence goes on from DASZDM010000224.1 coordinate 4,259, forward strand.
TTCTTGGTCTTCGGTGACCGGCAGGCGCTCGTCGAGCATCTCTTGGATGTCGTTGCGCAGCCGTTGCAGTGCCGCCATCTCCTCGGTGAGCCCGGAAACCTTCTCCTCCAGCATCCGGCGGGTCTGGCCGCAGGGACACAATCCCCGCTCCCGGATCGCCAGGAGCTCTCCGATCTCCTCCAAGCGGAGCCCGAAGCGCTGGGCACGCTTGATGAAGTGAACCCGCTCCACGGCCTCCAAGCCGTAGAGCCGGTACCCGGCCGGCGTCCGATCCGGTTCGGGAAGCAACCCGATGCGCTCGTAGTAGCGCAATGTGTCGGACGACGTACCGACCTCACCGGCGAGCTTCGAGATGGTCAACTGGCCCACTCGCCCACCATAAAGGTTGGACCTAGCTCCAAGGTCAAGGGTTTGGGCAAGATTTTTCATGGGCCCTCGGGGGGATGCGCGATAATTTCGTTGTCACTATAGCGGGAATGCAACTACCGGAGGCGGCAAATTCCCCCAACCCGCCGCGGGCCGACAGCCCTAGCGGGCGAGGAGGGCTTCGGCGATCTGGACGGCGTTGAGGGCCGCCCCCTTGCGCAGGTTGTCGCCGACCACGAAGAACGCCAGACCGTGCTCGACGCCCGGGTCGCGCCGGATGCGGCCCACCAAGGTCGGGCCGCGGCCCACAGCTCCCAGCGGGGTGGGTAGCTCGTCCAACTCGACACCCGGTGCGTCGGCCAGGAGCCGGCGCGCCCGGCCGGGCGGCAGTGGACGCTCGAACTCGGCGTTGATGGCCAGCGAGTGGCCGGTGTACACCGGCACCCGTACACAGGTGCCGGAGACGGCCAGGGCGGGAATCCCGAGGATCTTGCGGCTCTCGTCCCGCAGCTTGCGCT
>DASZDM010000225.1:0-2485 GCA_035942015.1 Acidimicrobiales bacterium
GATACCCCTTCTGCTTCCAGTCCGAGACCGGGCCCACCCAGGCTGTCGCCGCCTTCGGCAGCGACAGCGTGTTGTACTACGCCTACGCCGGTTGGGACGTCGAGGACACCCTGAGCGACTGGCCCATCGGCCAAGGGGGCGGGTGGCGGGGCAACGTCAGCCCGATCGTGGCTCGCTCGACCGACCTCGGTGATTCCTTCGAGACAACCGTCGTTCGTGACGCCCGCGGGCTCGAGGACGGAGCCCAGGAGAGCAACCGGCCGGTGTCGAGCATCGCCGTCGACGCCGCCAGCGCCGATGAGGACATCGTCTACCTCGGCTGGAAGGCGACCTACCGGGACGGGCGCCAGGCGCCACTCGTGGCGGTGTCGACCGACGCCGGCAGGAGCTTCTCGGCGCCCGTCGACCTGACCGCCGGCTACTTCGAGGACGAGACGAACCGGGCCCGGCTGGCCGAGGCGGCCGAGCTGGACGAGCCCGGGGTGCCGGGCTCCGACGAGATCCTCTACTACTGGCCCGACCTGGTCGTCGACGACGCCGGCACCCTGTACGCCGTCTGGAACGCTCGGTTCGGTCCGGGTCCCCAGATGGACGACACCGCCGCGTTCCTGTCCACCTCGACCGACGGCGGTCGGACGTTCTCGGTGCGAGAGCTCAGCCCGGCGAGCGAGACCTTCCGCTACCCGGCGATGGCCTGGTCCCCCGAGGGCGGTCCTCAGGGCAGCCTGCACCTCGTGTACGAGGCCGAGACGCCCCAGGAGGTCACTTGGGTACACGACGTCTACCACGAACGGTCGACGGATGGCGGGGCGACGTGGAGTGAGCCAGCGAGGTTGAGTGATGACCCCGAGGATGCGTTGACCGGTCAGTACCACCCCGACCTCGCCATCGCCCCTGACGGTCGGGTCGACGTCTCCTGGTGGGACTTCCGAAACGACAATGGCAACTTCGCCAACGATGTCTATCTGGCATCGTCGGAGGACAACGGAGCGACCTGGTCGCCCAACATAAGGGCGACCGACCGGTCGATCGGTCGCAGGACGGGCGTGTGGTACGGCAACGCCGACATCCGTCAGCCTCCCGGCATGGCGGCGCTCGACGCCCTCACCCTGGTGGCGTGGGACGATACCCGCAACGGCGACGAGGCCAGCCAGACCCAGGACATCTACAGCTCCATCGTCCAGTACCGGCCGATCGGAGGCGGCACTTCATCGACCGCTTTGTCGTGGCTGGCGGTGGCGAGCGGTTTGGCCATCTTCGGAATGATGCTGTGGTTGCTCGCCTCGGCAAGCAGGCGAGCCAAAGTCTCTTCACCTTCTGTGCATCCTGAGTAGAAGCGGTCATGTGAGCGGCACGCGGAGCACGAACTTGGCGAGGACCATCGGCAGATGCCCCAGCACGCCGCGGCGAGCACCGGGTGGGCGACAGCGGCTGATGCCAGTGTCGTCGCGTAGCTGACCATCCGCTATGCCGGTGCCGGCGGAGAGACCAGAGCCGTGGGCTTCTCCGTCTACGACTACCGCATCATGTTCCCGACGGGATGGGAGGTGCTGGCCACGTCAGCACCTCGGTGAAACGCCCACTGGCAGCACCGCGCCCTCCTGACGTCGAGCGACAGGACGTGGCAGGCTGGAGGGACGCAGGTGTCACCGGAACGACAAGAGGGACAGATGAGCGAAGCAGATCCGAGCGTTGCCGAGCGTCGTGCCCATCCCCGCGTGCCCACCCGCTTCAGCGTGCACTGTCGCCGGCTGGGCCGCGCCGGCGTCGATCGGGCGGTGGAGGTCATCGATCTCTCCATGGGGGGCGCCCGGATCACTGCGCCCGCCGCACTGCAGTTGGGCGACGTGGTCGAGTTGATGGTCGACGAGGGGGCCGGCCCCTTCACCCTCTCAGGTCTGGTCGTCAGCACCAGCGCGGAGGGGGTCGAGGCCCGCTACGGCCACATCGCCTTCACCCGGCTCACGCCGCTCGTCCTCGAGCACATCGCCCACCTGGTCGAGGAGAAGCGCAGGACCTGAGCTTCTTCCCGGATGCTGCCTTCGCCCATAGTCGCGGCTCAATTGGGGGATCGACTCCGTCCGCAAGGGAGGCACCGTCTCGGTGATGCGTGCGTACGGCCCATGTTCAGCGCCCGTGAAGTTCGGTGGCGTGGTGCTGGCCCTGGTCGGTCGAGGCGCCGCATGGGCGGGTGGCTACGTCGGCGGCCACCTGTCAATGGTGCGCAAGATCGGTACGGCCGACCCCTCTTTCGGCCCGGTGCCCGACCGCCCCTGAGGCGTGCCTGGCAGCAGAACCGCCTGGGAATCGGCCGGATCCTGCTGCCAGAACGGATCCCGTCCTGATCAACGCCGGTACACCAGTGCTCGCCACTCGCCAGTCAGGGGCAGCCAGCTCACCACGTCGCCGGCTCGCAGCAGCCAGGCCAGTACGTCGCGGTGACGTTCGACGGGAGGTGCGGCCACCACCAGCCCCCGTCGGGGAT
>DASZDM010000226.1:0-3500 GCA_035942015.1 Acidimicrobiales bacterium
CGGAGGCGGCCTACCCGATCCTCACCCTGGTGTCAGGCGTGGCCGTCACGGCCGTGGGTGGATGGCTACTGATCGGGCGCTGGCGCCGGCTGCGAACAGGTCGTGATGTCGCCGGCGACCACCACCACCACCACGGCGGCGAGCACCATCACCATCACTCACACGAGGAATCGCATGGAGGGAGAGGACACCACCACGACCTGCCCGCCGATGTGGCCCCGCTGTCCAAGCGTGGATTGATCGCCCTCGGAACCTCGGGAGGTCTCTTCCCATCGCCGTCCGCCGTTCTGGTCATGGTCGGTGCCGTCGGCCTCGGCCGAGCTGGTCTCGGCCTGGCGCTGCTGGCGGCCTTCTCGGTGGGCCTGGCCGCCACCCTCACCGTGGTGGGCCTGGCGCTGGTCTACGGACGCACGCTGATCGAACGGGGCGGCCACGCCCGGCGGCTGCGGTTGGCCCCGGTGGTGGGGGCGCTGGCGCTGATCTTGCTGGGAGTGGTGGTCACGCTACGGGGTGTGCTCGACCTGACGTGACAGCGCGTTGACGTACCACACGTGTGTGCCGTGCGCATCATTTGTTCGCGTCAAACGAATTCCCCGGTTGCCACATCCAGGTCCCACGGGGCTCCGAAGAAACCGATGCAGCTAGAAGCTGCGATGTCCAGTCGTTCCACCGGAAGGAACCTTTCCCTATGCCAACCAGTCTCTCCGCTCTTCGCCCATGGCGGAGCCGCGCGCTGATCGCCGCCGGCCTGGGTGCCGTATTGGCACCGTCGCTGCTGATGTCAGCGGACGCCTCCAGCCATCGTGAAGCGCCCATGATCTCCAAGGACCCGGTGGCCGACAACACCGACGTCTACGCGTTCGTCGACCCCCGCAACCCCAATACGGTCAGCCTGATCTCCAACTTCGTCCCGTTCCAGGAGCCGGGTGGCGGGCCGAACTACTACGAGTTCGGCAACGACGTGCTCTACGAGATCCACATCGACAACGACGGTGACGCCATCGAGGACGTCACCTACGAGTTCCAGTTCACCAGCAACGTCGTCGATCCCAACACCTTCCTGTACGCCACCGGGCCCATCGACAGTGCCAGCGACCCGGACTGGAACCAGCCGCAGAGCTACACCGTGACCAAGGTGGTGGACGGTGTCCGCACCGTCATGGGGAGCAACTTCCGCACCGCCCCCAACAACGTCGGTCCCCGTTCCACCCCGAACTACCCGCAATTGGCCAAGAGCGCCGTGCACCGCCTCGCCGGGCGGACCGGCCAGGTCTTCGCCGGCCAACGGGACGACGGGTTCTTCGTCGACATCGCCGCCATCTTCGACCTGGGTACCCTGCGGCCGTTCAGCGAGCTGCACGCCATCGAGGGACCCCCGTCGACGGACGGGATCGACACCCTCGCCGGCTACAACGTCAACTCCCTCGCCCTCCAGGTTCTCAAGAGCGAGGTCTTGGGCGACGATGGCGACCCTGTCATCGGCGTGTGGTCCACCGCCTCCAGGCGCCAGACCCGGGTGCTCGATGCGGCCGGTGGCCCCTCCACCTTCGGCGGCGACTGGGTGCAGGTCTCCCGATTGGGCAACCCGCTCGTGAACGAGGTCGTCATCCCGCTCAAGCTCAAGGACGCGTTCAACTCCCTGGAGCCGGCGAACGACGCGGCCGCCCTCTCCGGTGTGCAGGCACCGCCCTACTCGACCGAGGGTGCCATCCCGCTGGTGCAGGATCCCATCCTCGGCTTCTACATCGAGGCGCTGTACGGCATCGACGTGCCCGACGCTCCCCGCGATGATCTCATCCCGGTGTTCCTGACCGGCATCCCGGGGGTCAACCAGCCTCAGGGTGAGGTGCAGCCAGCCGAGATGTTGCGGTTGAACACCAATACGCCCGGGGCTTCGTCGCCCAACGGGCGCCTGGTCAACGACGACGTCGTCGACACCGCGCTGAGCGCGGTGGCCGGCACCGAGCTGACCGACGGGGCCAACAAGAACGATGTCCCCTACCTCAGCCGCTTCCCCTACCTCGGCACGCCCCACCAGGGTTACGAGCTGAACAACCCCGCCCGGGTCAGGTAGGCCCACCGCCCCTTCTGATGGTCGGAACGGCGACCGTTTTCGGGTGGGCGCTGCCGGGCTCGAACCGACGACCCCCACGTTGTAAGCGTGGTGCTCTGCCAACTGAGCTAAGCGCCCGGGCCTCTCGGGAGGCCGGCACGGGCAAGATTAGGCCGGGGGAGTCGGCCCTTCCCGACTGATGTGGAGACCGAGTTCGGCGAATGCCTCCAATGGCTGGTGGTAGCCCCGTTCGAGATGGTGGACGTCGTGGAGCAGCGAGGGTCCCTCGGCGGCGGCGGCGGCGATGACGTAGCCGAACCCGCCCCGGATGTCGGGAACGGTGATCTCCGCTCCCCGCAGCGCCGACGGCCCCCGGACCACGGCCGAGTGCATGGCCGTGGTCTCGTTGAACCGGCATTGGCTCCCTCCGAGGCACGAATCGAACAGCTCGATCTCGGCCCCCATCGCCTGGAGCGCCCGCACGTAGGGGAAGCGGTCCTCGTAGACGGTCTCGTGGAGTACCGACATGCCGGCGCACTGGGTGAACAGCACCACAAGCGGCGACTGCCAGTCGGTCATGAACCCCGGGTGGGTGTCGGTCTGGACCACGGCGGGACGAAGTGCGTCAGCCGAGGCCATGACCCAGTCGTCGGTGATGTCGAAGTGGGCGCCCATGCGGTGCAGCGTCGAGATGGCCGTCACCAGGCGACCTTGGGCGCACCCGTGCACCCGTACCCGGCCACCGGTCACCAGACCGGCCACCAGGTAACTGAAGGCCTCGATGCGGTCACCGTCGAGGCGATGCTGGGCGCCCTCGAGACGCTCGACGCCCTCGATGACGAAGCGACGATCGGGCCGAAGCTCGATACGGGCGCCCATGCGCTGGAGGAACAGGGCCAGCTCGATGACCTCGGGCTCGATGGCCGAGTTGTCCAGCACGGTTCGCCCCTCGGCCAACACGGCCGTCAACAGCACTGTCTCAGTCGCCCCCACACTGGGGAACGGGAGGCGGATTCGGGCCCCGTGCAGCCCGAGGGCCTTGGCCTCGAGCCCCTCGGGGGTGACCTGCACCTCCGCCCCCATGGCCTCGAGGCTCGACATGTGGAAGTCGAGCGGCCGGTTGCCGATCCGGTCCCCTCCGACCAGGGGCACGAACACTTCCCCCATACGGTGCAGGAGCGGACCGACGAGGAGGACGGGGATGCGGTTCAATCCGCCGTAGGAAACCGGCACCCGGCCAGTGTGGATGTCGTGGGGAGCCACGTGCACCGTGCCGTCGTCCACTTCCACCAGACAACCCAGCGCCCGCAGCATCGAGGCCGTGATCTCGATGTCGCCGATCTCGGGGCAGTTCAGGATGGTGCTCGGTGAGTTGCCCATCACCGCCGCCACCATGTGCTTGGTGACGGCGTTCTTGGAGCCCCGGACGGTGACGTCGCCGTGGAGA
>DASZDM010000227.1:0-11053 GCA_035942015.1 Acidimicrobiales bacterium
GCCGGCACCACGAGGAGCACCACCCTCCCCGTTAGCATGAGCACCCCGCGGGGGTGTAGCTCAGTTGGCAGAGCGCTACGTTCGCAACGTAGAAGTCGGCGGTTCGAATCCGCTCACCTCCACCAGTAAAGCCGCTGGTCACGGGCTTTCCTCGGGGAGCGGAGCCCAGGAGCGTGGGAGCTGCATGCCCTACGCCGGGCGTGACCCCCTCAGCGGGCGCAAGCGCTACAAGACCAAGACCGTCGCGTGAGAGGCCGCCGAGAAGCGGAGAAAGCCCTCGCCGCCTTCGTCACCGAGCTCGAGACCTTCGGCGTGGCCGCGACGGCACCTTCGGGGAGCTGGTCGAGCGCTGGATCGCCACGGCGGTGCCCGGCTGGTCGCCGGCCAACGAGGTCACCGTCCGCAACACGGTCTCGTACTACCCTCGGCCCGCTGCTGCCCGTGAAGCTGTCCAGGCTGAACACGGCCGACCTCGACGCCTTCTACGCTGCCCTGCGGAACGGGGGCGGGCGCAGCGGCCGGCCCCTGGCTGTCTCGACGGTGCGGCGGGTGCACTCGGTGGTGCGGGCCGCCTTGGAGCAGGGCGTGCGCTGGGGCTCGCTGCGGGAGAACCCGGCGGCCCGCGCCTCGCCGGGGCCTGGAGAGGCCCCCGAGATCCACCCGCCCGCGCCCGACGCGGTGCTGGCCCTGCTCCAGCCGGCCGAGCGGGACGACAAGGCCTTCGCCGTGTTCCTGGTGCTGGCGGCGGTGACCGGGGCACGCCGGGGCGAGCTGGTGGCGCTGCGGTGGTCCGACTCGACCTCGACCGCGGCGCCCTCACCATCACCCGGGCCATCTCCGAAGGCGTCGACGGGCCGGTCGAGCACCCCCGCCCGAAGACGCGGGGCTCGGGTCGCCGCCTTGCCCTCGACGAGGCCACGGTCGCCATCCTCGCCGCCCACCGTCGCCGGCACGCCGAGGCCGCTGCCACGTGCGGCGCCTCGCTGCCGGGCAATGCTTTTGTCTTCTCCCACGAACCCGACGGCTCCGTGCCGTGGAAGCGGGGCTACGTGAGCCTCAAGTTCCGCCGTCTGCGCCACTCGGTCGGGCTGGAGCATGTGCGTCTGCACGACCTGCGCCACTTCGTGGCCACCACGCCCCTCGGTGCCGGGGTCGACCTTCAGACCGTCGCCGGGCGCCTCGGTCACGCCGGCGGGGGAAGGACAACCCTCGCCGTCTACTCGCATTTCCAGCAGGCCGCCGACCGCAACGCCGCTGACCTCCTCGGCAAGCTGGTTTCGCCGAAGGGATGAGTGCCAATGGGCGTCGCGATCTGGACCTTTGGATTGGTGCCCCTTTCCTCGCTCGGAAAAAGGTGTCAAGTTTTCCCCGACCGTTTCATCCCCTTGAGAGGGTGATGACACGTCCCGCTGGAACCCGCTCCCTCCACTCAGGTCCTGGTGACGGGCCTGTCGTTCCCGCTGGAGTTCGTCCACTTCGGAGATCGGGTTGTCTCGTACGACCCGCAGCTCCACCCGTGCCCCACGGCCGACTGAGAGAGGGGATGCGGATCATCGACGCGCATACCCAGGAGCAGACGGGCCGACGCCGGAGTCGCCCGACGAGTGTCGTCATCCGGAGCGCACTCTTACCACTCCTGCCGTCGACGCCGTAGCCCGACGAGGTCACACCCGCCGTGGAGAAGGCAGCCCCCAGCGACCCGGCGACAGTTGTCAATCTCGCCAGAGCGGCGCAGCACCTCGAGGAGCTCAACGGGGCGCCGCGCCGCCGGCGCAACCGCCAGGGTATCGCGGAAAGCGAATGGACGCGAGCGCCCTCTTGTACTCGCCCGACCGCTTCGCGCCGAGTACATCGCCCGAACGATCTGATCCAACGTCCACCGCCTGAAGGAGCTTCGCCGGTGCTCGCTGTGCACCGTTCTGGCGCCGCGCCGACCGCGGTAGCCCGCGGTGTGGCGGCGCGGATAGGCGCGGACTCCGTTCCCCCACCCACAGGCGGTGAGCGTCGCGCTGCTAAGCGGACATCAGGTGGTCCACAGCCTGGCTGGATCGATCCTGGTCGAGGTCCATGACGAGTGGCAGACATCCGCCGTTCGGACTCCGCCGATGGCAACGGCGGACGCGAGCTATCGAGGTTCGCCGTCGAGGTCCTCCTGGCCAACCCCCAACCTCACGATGAGCTGGCTCCGGGAGTTGATGCCGAGCTTGGCGTAGATGTGCTTCAGGTGGTACTCGACGGTGTTCACGCTGATGAACAACTCACTGGCCACCTCGCGATTGGTCTTCCCCTGGGTGACGAGTGTGGCGACCGACATCTCCTTGGGAGTGAGGCCGCTGGGGTCCATCGGACGGCCTCCGCCGGGAAGCGGTCCGCACGACGCCAGTTCCCGGTCACAGTTCTCGAGGAAGGGGCGGGCGCCCAAGCGGACGAAGCCCTCTCGGGCCGCCTCCAGCTGCTCCACTGCCGCGGAGAGCTTCCCTTCCCGCCGCAGGAAGGCACCGAACGACGCCTGGGCCAGCGCCCGATCGAACGGCGCGGGGACCGTCGAGCTCTGTTCCAGGGCCCGAGCGAACGCAGCGCCCGCCTCCTCGTTCCTTCCGCGAGCCATCTCCAGGGTCCCTCGGAGCCGGGATGCCTTCGCCATCGCCGAAGGGCTGCGGGCCGCCGCCACCGCTTCGAATCGCTGCAGCTCGGCGTCGGCCTCCTCGAGGCGGTCCATGCCGATCAAGGCGCCGACGTAGAGCTCGTGCCAGGGCCACAAGTCATCCTCGTCGACCGCGGCGCCCATTGCCCGCAGGGAGGTCACCGCCTCGATGACCCGCTGGTGCTGGCCCCGGGCGCCGGCCACGTCCGCTTCCGCGCTCTTTGCCATTGCCATCGTGAAGAGGCTGTTCGCCGTGTCGGCTGCCGCCTTGGCATGGCCCTCGGCCGACTCCCATTCGCCGCGGCCCGCCAGCGGCCAGGTTGCCCTCGCATGGACCGACGACAGCGGGAGGAGGAACTCTGTGTCCTCGGCCAGCGATGCGCCGAGCTCGGCGTGCTCGATGGCGTCGTTCCAGGCGCCGAGGCGGTACTCCGTCAGGGAGAGCATGGCCAGGCCGACGACGTGCGGGTACAGGCGCCCCGATCGGCAGGCCGTGGTGACCAGCCGGGCGGCGTCGTCGCGCGCCTCGCCGATGGCGCCGGAGTAGATACGGGCGAACGTCCGGGCCAGCAAGAAGTTCTCCAACTCGGCGCTCGCCCCGCCGGGTTCGGGAACCGCAGAGACGGCGTCGACGGCTTCCGTGACCCGGCCCATGCAGGCCAACGCCAAGCTCAGATAGGGCAGCGGTCGGTACGCAAAGGGCGTTCCCTCGGCGGCCGTCAGCGCCCGCTCCGACCATGTGATCGCGTCCCTTGCGCGCAGGCAGGCCAGGGTGACGTGGGCCAGCTCCTCGGCGATCTTGACGGCGAGCATCCGGTCGTTCTCGGCGCATCGCTCCCATGCCGCGGTCAGGAGTCGCTCGGCCTCGTCGGGCCGGCCGCTGAGGAGCGCCAACTGACCAAGCAGGTACCTGGAGCGGGCGGCGTCGGTGAACGTCTCCAACGGACCGGCCAGGGCGCGAGCACTGAGAACGTCCCCGCCGTGCAGCAGGCACTCGACCGCATCCAGGACAATGGGCTCGCGCGGGGGACCGTTGGGGGCGAGCCCGGCCGCCTTGACGAACATGGCTGCGGCGCTGGCCCACGAGCCACGCGCCGCCTCCCGTGCGGCGAAGGCGGCGAGGTCGGCGGCGAGCGCTTCGTCCTCCTCGGTGGCGGCGGCAGCGCGGTGACGCAGCACCTCGGCCTCGTCACCGACGAGCAGCGCGGCGCCAGCGTGCAGCTCGGCCCGCTCGGAGACTCCGAGGTCGTGGTACACCGCCGCTCGCACCAGCGGGTGCCCGAAGGAAACCTCCCGTTCGCGGTACTCGACCAGGTGGGCGTCGATCGCCTCCTGCAGCGCCTGGAGTGGTCGTTGCACGCCTGAGAGCCGCCGCGCCATGTCGAAGGGACACCGCATTCCCGCAACCGCGGCGGCGGCGACGAGCCGCCTGGCCTCTGGTGAGCACGAAGCCAGCCGATCGGACACCACCCGGCTGAACGACCGGGGCGCGGGCCAGAGGACCTCGGGCGAACCGCCCAACGACGCCTCGCTGAGCTCTTCGATCAGAGCCCGAACGTGGAGCGGGTTTCCCCCGGTGTGATCTCGGAGACGCTCGACGACTCTTCGTGACAGGGGCTGGCCACTCAACCTGGTCCCCAGCGCCCCGATACCGAGAGCGCCCAGCCCTCGAAGGCGTATCCGTGTCCCCGCCTCGCTGTCGATTAGTCGGCAGAGGCCGGAGCGGAGGGAACTGCCCGTCCCGTCCGCTACAGCCAGAACGGCGAGCAGGCGGCAGTCCTGCAGGCGGCGAAAGGCGAAGAGCAGGGCCAGCTGCGACGATGCGTCGGCCAGATGGGCGTCGTCGACCAGGAGCACGACCGGACCATGTCGATGGAGGGTGTTCAAGAGCTCGAGCAGCCCCGTCCCGACCGAGAACGGCTCGGGCGGCACCGATGACCGGTCGGTGATCGCCACCAGCTCGCCGGGAAGCGGGACTTTGGCCGAGTGGCACAAGTGCTCCACCACGCCGTACTGCAACAGGGTTTCGGACTCGTCGCCGCTGGCGCTCAGCACATGAGCGCCGTGCGCATCAGCGGCGAACCTCCGGAGGAGCACCGTCTTGCCGATGCCGCTCTCGCCCTCGATCAACACGAACCGGGGACGGCCGGTGGAGGCTTCGTCGAGCTTGGCCCTGAGGGTCGCCAACTCGGCCTGCCTGTCCACAATGAAACCAGGCTCGGGCTCGGGCGGATCCGAACTCCGAACCATCAATGGCACAGTACATGGCATGAGCGTTGCCGGTTCCCAGCGATCCGATCGTGCTGGAGCCCTACGGATTTCCGTAGGTCATGTCGAGGCAGCGACTACGGATACTCGGGTCTCGGCGGCGCTCTTCGTGCCTGTAGCGTCCGCAGGGTCGCCCCCGGGGAACGCAGGGCCTCCGCAACAGAAGCCCTTCCATCCGGTCGGGGCACCTTGAACAAAACCCAAATCGGCGAGGTTGACGCCCCCCGGGGGCGACCCGAAGCCTAGCGCCGCCCCATCGCTGGCGGTCAGCCGAGGGTGCAGCCCGACGAGTTCCAGGAGCTGCGGTGACGTCAGGCCCTCGCCACGCAGGGGACAGCCGGTCTTCCGCAACTCAGAGAGCCATATCCCACCTCAGCTCTAGTGAGTGCGACGAAAGCACGCCACGGTCCGAACGGGCTTGTGCCGGCGGCGTCGTTGGATAGCCGGGGCCGGCAGACGTGGTCTGACTTGCGGGAGCTACATGACTCGAGCACCAAGCAACCATCAGTGATCAGACACGCCAGGGAAGGCGAGAATGGATGAATAGCACCCGAGCACCTTCAGGGCCGGCAACCACCGCGTCGCCTGGAGGTTTGAGCACGCTCCCGACGGAACCGGCGACCCGGCTCAACCCCGAGGAGACTGCTGGTCCGATCGGTCTTCTGGAGGGGACCGAGCTCGTCGGCGAGTTCAAGAGCTCGGGATACCGCGAGGCTTCCCGGCTCGTGGCCCGTTCCGATGGTCGGCTGGTCCGGCTGTCGCCCGTCCTGTATGCGGTCGTAACGGCCCTTGAGAAGCGTGCGGCTGTCGCACCGGCGGGCCGGGCCGAAACCCTCTCGCAGGTAGCCGAGCGCGTCAGCAACGAGACGGGCCTCGAGCTCACCGCAGACCACATCGCTTACCTCATGGACGGAAAGCTTGCCCCCCTGGGCATCACCACCGACAGCAATGGTCGGCTCCCCATCATCGCCAAGTCGGTGCCGTTTCTGTCTTTAGGGTTCAAGAAGGCCTTGCTCCCCAGCTCGGCAACCTGGTTCCTCGGTGGTTTGTTCTCGTGGCTGTTCAACCCTGTACTCGTCGTGGCCGGCGTCACCGCAGCTCTCGTCGGCGAGATCTGGCTGTTCGCGACGCAGCCGATGGGTTCGGCGCTCGCGCAGGCGCTGGCAGACCCGACGAGCGTCCTTCTCATCGGGTTACTCGCGGTTGCCTCCGCCTTCTTCCATGAGATCGGGCACGCCACCGGGTGTCGCTACAGCGGCGTACGTCCTGGACCCATCGGTGCCGGCGTCTACCTGGTGTGGCCGGTGTTCTACACCGACATCACCAATTCGTACCGGTTGGGGCGCGCCGGCCGCCTTCGGACGGTCCTGGGCGGCGTCTACTTCAATGCGCTGTTCATCATCGGGCTCACGCTGTTGTACCTCTGGACCGGGTCCCCGTTCTTGCTGGCGGCCATCATCGTCTCCAATCTCGAGCTCGTACAGCAGCTGCTTCCGACACTGCGGTTCGATGGTTACTACATCGTCTCCGACTTGGTCGGTATTCCCGATCTGTTCAAGTACATAGGGCCGATCCTCAAGCGATACATCCTTCGCAAGCCAGCCGACGAGCGGCTGCAGGCCCTCAAAACCTGGCCGCAGCGTGTCGTGACGGTGTGGGTGCTGGTTGTGATCCCGGCCCTCATCGCTCAACTCAGCTTCTTGGTTTTCCAGCTGCCGCAGTTCATCGACCTTGCTGGGCAGCGGATCTCCGACATCGGCCTTAACACGACCGGGTCCGGTCCCGACATCTTGGGATTGGTGGGGGATATAGCACTCACCATATTGGCCCTGCTGCCGTTGGCAGGGTTGCTGGTGTTGGTGCTGCTGGCAGTCCGAGGGGTCGCAAACATCCTCCGAAAGCTCCTCAGCGACGGGGGGCAACCGGCAGAGCCTGCTCCAAGCGCACTGACGCGCTCCAACCACACGACGCCGGCGAGGGGCTGGCATCCTCGGTCCCCGGTGGCCAATTATCTCCTCGTCTTCAACACCGTCCTCCTGGTGACCACGAGCGCCTACATCCTCTCGGGTCCAGGCTCACGCCCGACCTCTCCGGCCAGTTCTTCTCCGTCAGACAGGACCAGCGACGAGCTGTCAGGCGGCAGCGGTCCGTTACCCCCGCCACTCCCGCGCAACGACAAGAGCACCAGTGCGCTCCCCGCAGGCGACGACGAGACCGTACAGAGTGTCATCGACGGGGATAGTTTCGAGTTGACGAGCGGGGACAAGATCCGCCTCATCGGCATCGACGCCCCCGACACGGAGACAGGGGACTGCTTCTCGGCTGAGGCCAAGGCGGAGCTCACGGAGCTCCTGTCGCCGGCGAGCACCGTGCGGCTCGTCTACGACGTCAACCGCTCCGACCAGTTCGGACGGACGCTGGCGTACGTCTACCGTCTCAGCGACGGGCTGTTCGTCAACCTGGCGCTGGCGAGGGACGGCTTCGCCTATCCGGCAAGGGACCCGTCGAACACCGCTCATGCTGCCGAGCTGGATGCAGCCGTGACCGAGGCCCGCGACGCAGGGCGCGGGCTCTGGTCTTCCTGCTCCGGACGGCCCACGACCGTCCGGAACCCAACGATGTCAGACCGTCCACGGCAAGGGAGCAGCCGCAACACCACTCCCCCGAGGAGTCCGGCGCGTGCCACTCCAAACAGCGTCACGCCGCCGGTGCCCCAGGCGCCCGACTCAGACAAGGACTCGAACCTGCTCGACAACGTACTCGATTGGCTCATCGGGGCGACGTAGTGACCGGTCAGCCGGGGACGGAGGCGAAACTCGGTCCTCGCCGTAAAGACGGGCCCGCAGGCTGCCAACACGACGAGCCCGGACATCGATACGAGCCCCCTCACCTGACCGTGAGGAGCGCACTTCTCAGCGTAATCCTCCATCCCGCGCCCTGTGTCCCAGATGTTCGAAGGCGGTGCCGTCGGCGGCGGTCAGGCGGCGAGCGTTCATGGTGTGCTCGGGGGGCCCCGATGAGGGGAACGCCCGCTCATCGTGGGTCGCCGATCGCTCCCGAGCAGCTTGCCCCGGCCTCGGGGCTTTGCGGCCCCTGCTGGAACGCGCTGATGAAGGCGTCGATGCGCTCGTCGTCGGCAGAATCGACCCGAAGCTGTCGGCCCCAGGCGGAGAGCACTACACGATCGTCGAGCCCTTCGAACGGCGTGACCAGCACATGGGTCTCGCCTCGCGCTCGTTCCTCCAGGGCTTGAATCGCCTCGTCCTCCAGGCCCGGTCGGTAGGTGATCCACACCGCCCCGTGCTCGAGCGAGTGCACGGCGTTCTCCTCCCGCACCCGTTGCCGGTAGACACCGCAGTTCTGCCACGCCGGATCGTGGTCCCCACCCACCGGCGGTGTCTGCGAATACTCCACGTCCCCAGAGACGTGATTCGCCGTGCCTACGTCGAACTGCTCGGTCCCGTCCGGAGGTGCCGCTGCATCTCCGCCGCTGCTGTTGCAGGCCGACACGGCGAGGACCAAGACGCCGACGGCGGTCATCACTACGCGAAGGGCGCGAACAGACGGGCTGACGCCGGCTTGGCCTTGACCCGCTTCAAGGGGCCTGCTGCCGGGCTCCGTCTTGTTGTTGCTCGCTCCGCCCATGAGCCCTCCTTCGCTCGTCGTCACCGTAGACCCGGGGGACTGGCGCCTCCAAGCGTGGCATGGCGGGCGTTGAAGGGACACTTCGTCCCGAGAGCCGCAGACTCCGGTGAAATGCCGCAGAGCCACGCGGCGACCAGAGGAGCCCGCGTCCGCCTGGGTTCACTCCTGGTCAGGCCTTCCGCCCCGTGGTCGCGCACGTGGAGGTTGGCATCCGAGCACCTTGCGAGAACCGCTCACCACGCTGAGAGAGTCATTAATTCTGCGGCCGGAAAAATTCTCAAGCCACGTTTTAGCGTACCGATTCTGGGCAAGGCATGGCCCGACGGGAGCTTCGGAACAGTAGGTTCCCGTCGGCGGGAGCTTGTCCGACTACCTAAGTTCTCGTTTTCCATATCGACATCGCTGCCTTATTTCCAGGCAGCCTCGCACGAAGGAGAACGAAACCTTGAACACACCTGTTTCTTTCCACGACCTGGACCAGATGGCGGCTGAGGTGCTGCCTGAGCGGACTGTTCTGTCCGTTGTCGTTACCCCCATCGGTGGCGGTGGGGCCATCAGCGACGGCGGCGGTGGCGGTTCGACCGTCATCGCGTCATCGTGCACGACGAGCAACACCTACACCAACCCGGGTGTGCTTGGTGTGCTTGCCCCGCAAGTGCAGCAGGGTCCCATTCAGACCATGACTTGCACCCCGTCGGCGATCGCTACGTCGTAACGGGTCTAGACGCGGGTGGCCAGAGGGGTTGGCAAGTTCACCAACCCCTCTGGCTTCCGCTACCCGCAGCGGGCCTCTACCGGTAGCGGTGTTCGCGGGCCGAGCGGGCCCGTGGTATGTGAAGGCGGACGCCGCCCGCGACCAGTGACGCACGTCATCTCGCAGAGCCCTGGCCGTAGGCCTGAGGCTACGGCGGGGCCGCGCCGTCGGGCGCTTCGCTGTCCACTTTCGCCCACATCACCAGCGATCCCGCCGTAGCCCGGCGCCACCACGAGAAGGTCAAACGCGATCCTGGTCCACCTGAGCAGCAATGTTGCGTTCCAGATGGACGCCTCCATTGTCGCGGGGTGGCTGAGGAATCGGCGAGTGCCCCTCCGCGCCGCCGTCGATACGCCGGAACCGGAAGCGCGCACAAGGCCGTGCCTGGCCACTCGAACGCCGTGGAGGAGTCCGGTGGTGGAGGCCGTCGAGGTGGCATCCGAGCACGCCGCGAGAGCCGCTCACCACGCTAGAGCCTCAATTCTGCAGCCGAAAAAAATCCCTCAAGCCATGTTTCAGGGCATCCAGTGTGGGCAAGGCATGCCACGACGGGAGCCTCGGGAGAAGAGGTTCACGTCGGCGGGAGCTTGTCGAACTACGTGAGTTCTCGTTTTCCATATCGACATCGCTGCCTTGTTGCTAGGGCGGCCCTCGCGAAGGAGAACGAAACCTTGAACACACCTGTTTCTTTCCACGACCTGGACCAGATGGCGGCTGAGGTGCTGCCTGAGCGGACTGTTCTGTCCGTTATCGTTACGCCGGCGGGTGGCGGTGGAGGTATCAGCGACGGCGGCGGCGGTGGCGGCACCGTCGTGATGTCAGCGTGCACGACGAGCAACACCTACACCAACCCCGGTGTGCTTGGTGTGCTGGCCCCGCAAGTGCAGCAGGGTCCTATTCAGACCATGAGTTGCACCCCGGCGGCAATCGCTACGTCGTAACGGGTCTAGACGCGGGTGGCACAGCGGGGTTGACCGACGTTGGTCAACCCCGCTGGGCTCGCACGGCGGCGAGCCTTGCTACCAGTACCCGGAATCAGATTTGAGCGTGGAAGTCCTGAACTTCGTTCGATACCTCCAAGGAGACGCCGTGAAGAGGACCGTTACTTTCGACCAGTTGGACCAGATGGTGGCAGAGGTTCTTCCTCAGCGAACCGTTCTCTCGGTCATCGTTACACCGCCTGGTGGCGGCGGGGCGATCAGTGGCGGCGGTGAGAGCGGCCCTGCCGCTATGTCTGCGTGTACGACGAGCACCAGCTACACCAACCCGGGCGTGACTGGTTTGCTCGCCCCGCAGGCTCAAAGCGGTCCTGTCCAAACCACGACATGCGTGCCAGCGGCGGTCGCCAGCGGCGGTGGCGACGGTTCCACCATCATGTCCGCGTGCACAACGACCAACAGCTACACCAACCCAGGGCTGCTCGGTTTGCTGGCCCCCCAGTATCAGAGCGGTCCCACTCAGACCGTTACCTGTGTACCGGCAGCCGCCGCTAGCTGACCGAGGGATTTAGCGCGGACAGGCTGCAACGTCGGGTCCCATGGTCGGCGACTGAGTCGAGGGTCTAGACAGGCGTCAGCTTTGGTGCAGCTACGCCTGTCCGCGACTCCGCCAGGCGGCCGACGACCGCGGGGCCGCGCTCCGGTTGGTCAGCCGCTGACCCCCGCTGGTTGCCGCCGAGGTTGCCGTGGCGGTTTGCGCGCTCGGTTGCCATGAGCGAGACCTCGACCGGCAGGCTTACCAGC
>DASZDM010000228.1:0-14139 GCA_035942015.1 Acidimicrobiales bacterium
CATCGTGGTCGATGACCACTCCGACGACGCCACCGCCGTGTCGGCCCGGGCAGGAGGGGCGACGGTGGTGCGCGCCCCTGCGCTTCCGGCGGGGTGGACGGGCAAGGCCTGGGCCTGCCACCACGGCGCGGCCCGGGCCACCCGAGCCACGTTGATCTTCCTCGACGCCGACACCCGCCTGGAGCCGGGCGGTCTGGGACGTCTCATGGCCGGGCTGGCGGCGGCCGGCGGCCTCTACTCGGTGCAACCCTGGCACGAGGTGCACCGACCTCACGAGCGGCTGGCCGCGGTGTTCAACGTGGTGGCCATGATGGGCACGACCGCCTTCGCCCCCGGGCGAGACGGTCGAGCGGCGGTGGGCGCCTTCGGCCCGTGCCTCGTCACCTCGATGGCTGATTACCGCCGGGCCGGCGGCCACGAGTCGGTGGCGAGCACCGTGCTCGACGACCTGGCGCTGGCCGATCGTTACCGCGCCGAGGCCTTACCCGTCACCATCCACGAGGGAAAGGGCACGATCAGCTTCCGGATGTACCCGCTAGGCCTGGGCCAGCTCGTCGAGGGCTTCACCAAGAACTTCGCCGTCGCGGCGGGGGCGGTCGGCCTGGCGACGACCGTGCTGATCACCCTGTGGTTGGCCGCCCTGAGCGCACCCGTCGTGTTGGCCGCGGCCGCACCGGCGCCGGCGGCGATCTGCTATGCCGCCGCCGCTGCCCAGATGGGAGCCCACCTCCGCCGGCTGGGTTCCTTCGGCGCACGGACCGCCGTTCTGTATCCGCTGGCCGTGGCGGTGTTCATCGCGGTGTTCGCCCGCTCGGTGGCAGCCACCCTGATCCTGGGCCGAGTCAGGTGGAAGGGTCGGGCTGTGGCGACGCGCCGGCGGCCACCTCGGGCTTCTTGAACAGCACCTCACGGTAGTACCGCATCTCCCGCACGCTCTCCCGCACGTCGTCGAGGGCGCGATGGCCCCCGGCCTTTCGAGGGGCGTTGGCCAGAACGTCGGGGTACCAGCGCTTGGCCAGCTCCTTGAGGGTCGACACGTCGACCGAGCGGTAATGCAGGTAGCTCTCGATGTCGGGAAGGTAGGCCGCTAGGAACCGGCGGTCGGTACCGATGGAGTTTCCGCACAGCGGCACCGTGTGGGCTTCGGGCACGTGCTCGCTCAGGAAGGCGAGGGTCGCCCGGCCTGCCTCCTCGAGGGTCACCGTCGACGCTTCGATGGCCCCGAGCAGACCGCTGCGGGTGTGCATGTCCCGGACGTGGTCTCCCATGGCAGCCATGACCTCGGGCGGGTGATGGACCACCAGGTCGGGGCCCTCGGCTACCACCTCGAGCTCGTCGTCGGTGACGAGGGTGGCGATCTCCACGATCACGTCGCGGTTGGGGTCGAGACCGGTCATCTCCAGGTCCATCCACACGAGCACCCGTAGATCGTACGCTGCAGAGGTGTTGGAGGTTCCCGTCGTGCGCCTCGACGCTGAGCTGCCCCTGCCCGCCTATGCCCGCGCGGGAGATGCCGGCGCCGACCTCTTAGCCCGCGAGGGCACGGTTCTTGCGCCGGCAGGAGGCCGGGCCCTCGTCCCCACCGGCCTGGCCCTGGCTCTCCCCGACGGGTGCGCTGCGCTGGTCCTGCCCCGTAGCGGCCTGGCCCTTCGCCACGGGGTCACGTGCCTCAACACGCCCGGTCTCATCGATGCCGGCTACCGCGATGAGGTAAAGGTGCTGCTCGTCAACCTCGACCCCAGTGTCGCCTACGAGGTCAGGCGGGGCGACCGCATCGCCCAACTCCTGGTCCAGGAGGTGGCCCACGTCCGCTTCTGCCCTGTCGACGCCCTCCCCGGCTCAATGCGAGGGACCGGGGGTTTCGGCTCTACCGGGCGATAGCTTCTCCTCCTCCCCGTCGCGATCGGCCGTCACCACGAGGACAGCGAGGGCGGTGGTGAGGGGAACCGAGGCCACCAGCCCGATGCTGCCGGTGAGAGCCCGTACCACCTCGACGGCGACCGACTCTCCGTTGAGCACGTCGACCAGGCCCTGGTCGGCCTGGGTGAACAGCAGGAACAAGGGGAGCGAGGCACCGGCGTAGGCCAGGACCAAGGTGTTGACCGTGGAGGCGATGTGGTCGCGGCCGATCCGCAGGGCGGAGCGGTACAGATCCCATCGCCCATAGCCGGGATTGGCTCCCTGCAGTTCCCTCACGGCGGAGACCTGGGTGACGGTGACGTCGTCGAGGACGCCGAGGGCGCCGATGACGATCCCCCCGAGCAGCAGGCCCCGGAGGTCGATCTGGCCGGCACTGATCTGCAGGAAGCTGGCCTCCTCGTCGGCCAGTCCACTGAAGTCGGCTGCGCCGACGAACACAGTGGCCAGCAGGCCGACGAGGGTCAGGCTGGCCAGCGTGCCGATCAGCGCCGTCGTGGTCCAGGCGTTGACGCCGTGCGCCAGGTACAAGGCGGCAACGGCGATGCCGGCGGATCCCACCAGGGCGACAGCAAGAGGGTTGGCTCCGTTCAGGATGGCGGGCAGCACGAAGGCGATCAGCACCAGCAGGCTGGCCCCCAGACCGAGGAGCGCCCGCAGGCCCTGCCAACGTCCCAGGCCGACGACGGCAAGGACGAAGGCGCCGGCCAACACCAGCAGTGGGGCCTGTCGCTGACGGTCGGCGAAGCTGTACTCGAAGCCTGCTCCGGCTCCCGGGAAGTAGCCGAGGACCACGGTGTCGCCAATCTCCAGGCGGACACCCTCCCCCACCTCCGGCTGCTCCGGGAGGTCGATCACCTCGGCCCGGTCCGGGCCCTCGAGGAGACGTACCTGGCTGCGCGCACAGCGGATGCCGTCGTCGGGCGGCGTGCCGGTGCAGGGTCCGCGGACCACCGATACCACCTGGGCGTCGAACAGCTCCTGGGGGGCGCCGAGGGGCGAGTCCAGAGCAGGGCCGTCCCCCGGCCACAGAGCGATCGCGCCGAGCAGGGCGGCGATCAGGAACGGCGCCACCACCAAGGCCAACAGCTTCCGGGTCCGATCGCTCACCGGTCGGCGGGCCGCACTGGAGCCATGCGTGTGAGGCAACGCCATGCCGCCCTGCGTCCCGTCCCTCAGGCTGATCCGGCCCCGTTGACCTCCGCCAGTTCGCGGAGTCGCTCGAGGCTGCGGGCCAGCAGCCGGGACACGTGCATCTGGCTGATCCCGAGCCGCTGGGCGATCTCGGATTGTGTCTTGCCCTCGTAGAAGCGCAGGTAGAGCATCAGCTGCTCCCGGTCGGGAAGCTGCGACAGGAGCGGGCTCAGGCCCGTCCGGTTCTCGGCCCGGGCCATCTCCGGATCGAGATCTCCGAGCTGGCCGAGGAGCCCGAGGCTCTCTTCGTCGTCGCCCCGCCCGGCATCGAGCGAGGTGGAGCGGTAGGCGGACCCAGCGTCGACGGCCTCGATGACCTCATCCTCACTCGTCCCGGCCCGCACGGCGATCTCCGCCACGGTAGGCGAGCGCCCCAACTCCAGCTGGAGCTCGTCGACCACACCGGTGACCCGCAGGTGCAACTCCTGCACGCGTCGGGGGACCCGCACCGCCCAGCCCTTGTCCCGGAAGTGGCGCTTCAGCTCACCCACGATGGTCGGCGTGGCGAAGGTGGTGAACTCGAGACCCCGCCCTGGCTCGAAGCGCTCGACGGCCTTCACCAGCCCCAGCGAGGCCACCTGGACCAGGTCGTCGAGCGGCTCGCCCCGGTTGGAGAACCGCCGGGCCAGGTACTCGGCCAGCCCGAGGTGGGCCTCGATGAGCTGGTCGCGAAGCTTCGGATCGCGGCTCTCGGCGAACTCCTGGAACGTCTGGTGGAGCGCTCCCTTGTCCGAGCGGTCGAGCATCACGGCCGTGGCCTACGCCGCTTGGTCAGCTTGAAGCGGACGGTGCCATCGCCGTCGATCACCTCGTGGTGATCGACCACGGCGGAGAGGATGAGGCGTGACAGCTCCGCTGTGGCGGCATGCACCTCCTGGCCGGGAAAGTCACCGGTCCCCTCGATGACGAGGCTGTCTGCCTGCAACTGATAGACGAGGCTCAGGGTGCCTTCTCTGCCCTTGGTGCCCACCAGGGCGAAGCACAGCTCGTCGACGGCGATCTTGACGTCCTCCACCTCGTCGAAGCTGAAGCCCAGCCGGCTGGCCAGCCCGGCGGCGGTGAGGCGCGCTACCCGGAGCAGTTCGGGTGTGGCCGGCATGACCAGCCTGACCTGTTCGCCGTCGCCGTACATGCCAGGCAAGCTAACACCGTCGCCTCATCGACCCGGAGCGACCGAAAGGGGTGGACGCATCGAGTCGGACCGGCTGCGGTAGGTTGACGGGCAGCGCCATGAACTTCCCAGGAGAACTCGTGCGGCTGGAGATCCCGGCCCTCCCCGCCTTCGTCGGCGTGGCCCGCACGGTGGTGGCGGCCATCGCCACCTCGATCCCCGGGATCGATGACGACCGCCTGGAGGACCTCCGGATCGCCGTTTCCGAAGCGTGTACCAACGCCGTCGAGGCCCACCAGGCTGTCGGCAGGGACCAGCGGGTGGTACTGCGCTGTCTGGTCGAACAGGAGGTGCTGCAGGTGTCGGTGGAGGACAGGGGCGATGGGTTCGATCCCGCCGCCGTACCGACCCGTCCCCTCGTGGGCGACGTCGGTCAGCTCAACTCTGAGCGCGGCTGGGGTCTCCAGCTCATCCGTGCCCTGGTCGACGACGTCACCTTCGAGCCCACCGACGACGGAACCGCGGTACATCTCAGCATGAAGTTGCGCTGACGCGCCTCGGTCTACTCGAGTACGTCGCCCACCACTGCGCACGGCGGCGGAGGCATGACGACCTCACGGGTCACTTCCACCTCGCAGCGAGGGCAGGGATGGAGATGGCGCGACGAGCTCAGCCATCGGGTGCGCGCCTCGTCGAGGGCCACCCGGAAGGCCCCCGACTCCGGCTCCTCGTGCCACACGAAATACCGCTGCCAACAGGCCGAGACGGCGTCGGACGGGTCGACGTCCTTGGGTATCCGGCAGAACTGCATGAGGACGGGATCGAGCAACCAGATGCTGTTGCAGGTCTCCAGGCGCTCCATCCGCGCCCACGCTACGCCACGCGTCAACCGCGGCGCATCCGTGAGGCTGCCAGGTCGACGGCGAGGGCGCGAAAGGCACGCCCCCGATGCGACAGCGCGTTCTTCTCGGCTCGATCGAGCTCCGCGAGGGTGCGGCCATCGCCGTCGCGGGGGACGAAGACGGGGTCGTAGCCGAAGCCGGCGCTACCCCGTCTGGCCTCGGTGATCCGTCCGTCGCACGTCCCCTCGGCGACGACCTCGTGCCCGTCCGGGAACGCCACGAGGGCGACCGTGCGCCAGCGGGCCCTGCGGTCGGCCACGCCGTGAAGAGCAGTCAGCAGCTTGGCCATGTTCTCGTCGAACGAGGCGCCATCGCCGGCGTAACGGGCGGTGTGCAGGCCAGGGGCGCCGGCCAGGGCCTCGACCTCCAACCCCGTGTCGTCGGCCACCGCCGCATCTCCGGTGGCCGCCACCACCTCCCGGGCCTTGATCCGGGCGTTGTCGAGCAGGCTCGACCCGTTCTCCTCAGGCTCGGGAAGCCACAGAGGCCGGGGAAGCAACTCCAAGCCCTCCAGGCCGCGAGCGGCGCCCAGCACCTCACCCAGTTCGGCCGCCTTGCCCGGGTTGGCGGTGGCCAGCACCAACCTCACGCCGCCCCACCACCCCGAGTTCTGATGGTCGGAACGGGCCGGAAACGGCGCGCTCCCGCCATCAGAACCGGGTGTACGGCGACGGCGGAGCGGCCAGGACTGCAGCCTGGAGGTCCAAGAGCCGGCTGATGCCCCCTTGGGCCAGGTCGACCAGGCGATCGAGCTCTCCCCGGGAGAAGACCGCGCCCTCGGCCGTGCCCTGCAGCTCGACGAAGCGGCCGCCGGCGGTCATGACCACGTTCATGTCCACCCCTGCCGCCGCATCCTCGACGTAATCGAGATCGAGCACGGGCACGCCTTCGACCACTCCTACCGACGCCGCCGCACAAGGCTCCACGACGGGATGGCTGACGATGCGCCCGGCGCCGACCAGTCGGCTGAGTGCGTCGTGAAGGGCGACGAAGCCACCGCAGATCGCCGCCGTGCGGGTGCCGCCGTCGGCCTGGAGCACATCACAGTCGACCACCACCTGGACGTCGGGCATGGCCGTCAGGTCGGTGACCGACCGCAGCGAGCGCCCAATCAGACGCTGGATCTCCTGAGTGCGCCCGCTCTGCTTGCCCTTGGCCGCCTCTCGAGGGACCCGCTCACCGGTCGACCCGGGCAACAGCGAGTACTCGGCGGTGACCCATCCCTTCCCGCTGCCCCGCAGCCAGCGGGGGACGTTGGTCTCGACCGAGGCGGTGCACAGCACCCTCGTGAGTCCGAAGCTGACGAGCACCGACCCGGCCGGCAGTTCGGTGTAGTCACGCTCGAAGGTGACCGGACGTAGCTCGTCGTCAGCCCGTCCGTCGTGGCGGGCGGTGGAGCTACCTGGCGCCGTCATCCCGAGACCTCGTAGCGCTGGCCCACGGCCGCCACATCGACCGGCAGGCCGAACGCGGCGCTGGCATCGGATCGGGATCGGTCGGCGTCGACACCTGGCTGGAGATGGGTGATGACCAGATGGCGCGCCTTGGCGGCACGGGCCGATGCTCCCGCCTGGGCTGCGGTGAGGTGCTGGACCTTTCGCTCGTCCTCCGGGGTGAGCGACGCCTCACACATGGCCAGGTCGAGGCCCGGGCCGAGCTCCGAGATCGACCAGCCCGGACCCGTGTCGGCGGAGTAGCCGATGGAGGCACCGCCGGCGGCGTCGATGCGCACGGCCAGGGTCTCGGGAGGATGATCGGTGCGGGAGAACGACAGGCGCAGCCCACCGACCTCGACAGAGGACCGGTCGTGGACCTCGGTCCAGTCGAAGGCCGGCTCGAGGCGGCCATTCACCTCTCGGGCCAGGCGGCGGACCTCGGGTGGCGAGAACACGGCCACGCCCGTCCGCGGGCGGAGGTAGCGCACCACGTTGTGGTACGGCAGGACATCGACCCAGTGGTCGGGGTGCGCGTGGGTCAGCACGACGGCATCGAGCGTGTCCAGATCGAGGTGGCGCTGGAGGTTGGCGAGGGTTCCGGGTCCGGCATCGAGCCACACCGACGCTCCGCCTCCCTCGACGAGGTAGCCGCTGCAGGCTCCTCCCGGTCCCGCATACGAGCCGTCACAGCCGAGAACGGTGATGGCGAGGTTCACCAGGTGACCGGACCAACCGTGCCGAGCTCGGGGCCGAGCATCCGCCGGCCAAGGGCCTCGAAGGCGCCCACGTCACCCGACGACAGGAACTGGTGACGCCCGGCTCCATCGCTCGGGTCGCGGGCCAGGCCCGACCTCGCCAGCCGCGAGCGCAATTCGAAGGCCGTTTCGTCAGCCGACGACACCAGGACCACATCTCGACCGACCACGTCGCTGATGGTACGGGCCAGGAACGGGTAGTGCGTGCATCCGAGTAGCAAGGCGTCGACTTTGGCGGCAATGACGGGGGCCAGCAGACGCTCGGCGAGGACGTGGATCTGATCCGACGTTGTCTCTCCCCGCTCCACGAACTCGACGAAGCCGGGGCAGGCAGCACAGGTGAGCTCGACCGAGGCGCGACTGGCGGCGACCGCCCGCTGGTAGGCCCCCGACGCGATCGTCCCCACCGTGGCGATGACCCCGACACGCCCGTTACGCGTGGCCGAGATCAACGCCCGGGTACCGGGCTCGATCACCCCGAGCACAGGGACCTCGACCTCACTGCTCAGGTCGTCGAGTGCAGCCGCCGATGCCGTGTTGCAGGCGACCACGAGACCCTTGATCCGGTGGCGGTCGATCAGGAAGCGGGCGATCTGGCGGGCGAAGCTCCGCACCTCGTCGAGCGGGCGCGGGCCGTAGGGATAGCGGGCGGTGTCGCCCACGTAGACCATGTGCTCGGCGGGCAGCAGATCGATCATCGCTCGGGCCACGGTGAGGCCCCCGAACCCGCTGTCGAAGACCCCGAGCGGGTCCTCGGTGCTCAGACCGGGTGCGACTCGGCGTCGCCGTCGTCGCCTCCTGCCACGTTGACCCCGAGCTCCACGCCGGGAAGGAAGCCGAGTGTGCGCTGGGGGAAGGGAATCTGGATGCCGGATTCGTCGAACGCCACCTTGACGGCCATGGCCACGCCCGACCGCACCCGCCACATGGTGGCGATGTCGGGCGAGTGCCACCAACGCAGGGCGAAGTTGATGCTCGATTCCGCGAACTCCTCGACCCAGGCCTCGGGAGCGGGCTGAGACTGCACGCCGCCGACCGAGGTGGCCGCCCGCAACAGGACCTGCTGGGCCGTCGCCAGATCGGTGCCGTAGGCGACGCCGACCTCCAAGGTCGTGCGGCGAGTTCCCTTGGCCGTGAAGTTGGTGATCGGGGTGTTGAGGACCTGGGAGCAGGGAATCAGCACCTTCTCGCCGGCATAGGTGCGCAGGACGACCGTACGGAAGTTGACGTCCTCAACGGTGCCTTCGATCTCGTTGGTGGCGATCTGGTCACCCAGGCGGAACGGTCGCCGGCTCTGGAGCAACACACTGGCGAAGAGGTTCTCGAGGATGGACTGGGCGGCGAAGGCCAGAGCCAGGCCGCCGATCCCGAGCGCCCCGAGGAGTGGGGCCAGGCGGACCCCGAGCGTCTGGAGGGCGTAGACGAGGCCGACGGCCATCACCAGCGCGGCGAAAAGCCGACCTACCAGGCGGGCCGCCTGGCTCCCACCCTCTCCTCGCTGGACCAATCGGCGTACCAGCCGCTGCACCAATCGAGCCACCACGATGGAACCGACCAGGATGGCGACAGCGGTGATCCAGTCGCCGGTGTCCAAACCCTGCAGCGCCTGTTCCAACTCCTCGTCGGCATCCTCGGCAACGGCTAGGACCACGCCGGTGAAGTCGATCACCCGACCATGTTCGCACCCCGCCTGGCGTCAGCGGCATCCGACGCGTCAGCGGCATCCGACGCGTCAACGGCGAGCCGTCGGCGGCTCGTCTGCTCAGCTGCCACGGCAGCGCAGTAGCACGGCGTAGAGGGTGAGTCCCGGGCCGAAGGCCAGGAGGACGACGTGATCGCCGAGACCGACACGATGGCTGGCCAGCAACCGCTCCAGGACCAGTAGGACGGTCGGCGACGAGCAGTTCCCATGCTCCGCCAACACGTTGCGCGAGGGCTGCAGTTGGTCGTCCAGGCCGAGGCGCTCCGCCACCACATCCAGGATCCTGGGCCCTCCTGGGTGCACCGCCCAACCGGTGACATCGCCGGTACCGAGACCATGCGCTCCCAGAAGCTCGGACACCACGCCCTGGACGTGATCGGCCAGTACACCAGGCACTCTCGGGGAAAGGGTCATGGTGAAGCCGTGGTCGGATGCCGTCCACGTCATCTCTCCAGCACGGGAAGTATCGGTGCGAGAGACCACCGCGATGACCTCCAGCCCGGCCCGAGCCGGCGACACGACGACGGCGGCGGCAGCATCGGCGAAGAGTGCATGGGCCACGACCTGCTGGAGATCGTCCGTCGGCGGCTGGAGGTGCACGCTGGTGATCTCCACGCACAGCATGAGGCCCATTCGTCCTCGTGCGGTGGCGGCGTCGGCGACGGCGGCCAGGCCTGGCAGGGCGCCGTAGCAACCCATGGCGCCCACCTGCAGCCGCTGCGTCGATGGCCGCATCGCCAGCCGATCGGCCAGGAGGACGTCCAAGCCCGGCGTGGGGTAGCCCGTGCACGACACCACGGTGAAGAGCTCGACGTCGCCGGGACCGATCCCGGCGTCGTCCAGGCATCGTACGATGGCCGTCTCGCCGAGGGGCAGCGCCTCTTCCACGAAGCGGCGCATCCTGGCGTCGGTCCCCCACGAGCTGACATCTTCGTCGACCGGCATCACTGCGGCGCCTCGTGACCGCACCCCCGCGTTGGCCCAAATTTCCCTGGCCCGCGGCTGTTCGCTGAAGTGCTCGGCGAAGAACTCGTCCCACAGCCGCTGCTGCGGCACCGGGCAAGGCGATGCGGAGCCGATGCCGGTGATGGCAGCGCTCACCACGGCGGCACCTCCATGGTGGCGCGAGGGTCGAGACCGACTGCCGTCGCTCCGAGGTAGTCGGCGCAGAGATCGCTTCTGGGCGGCATCACCGCAGCCAAGCGAGCGTCACGGAAAATGCGCTCGATGGGCGAGCCCCGACTGAGGGCGCCGAGCCCGCATGCCTCGGCCACACCGGCTGCCACTTCCATCACCGCATCGCCGGCCACGAGCTTGGCCCGGTAGATCCACCGGTTCGTCTCCGGGTCGCCCGGTGCCTCGTCTACGGCCCGCCCCGCCCGTTCCACCACGGCAGCGGCGGCCCGGGCGGCGGCGTCGGCCCGGCCCAGGCGATGGCGCACGGCGGTGTGAGGTGTCCCCGGCCGACCGTTCAGATAGATCGCTGCCTCTTCCACTGCCGCGATCGCCACGCCGGCGTAGACGGCGGCGTAGGAGGCCACGAGCCACTGAGGCATGGTGTAGGCGAGGAGTACGCTGACGCCCTCGACGCCGAGAAGGGCCCGGGCCGGGACCTCCACGTCGATCTCGATGCCGTGGCTGGCCGTGGCCCGCATACCCAACGGATCCCACCCGGTCCGCACGACCACACCCGGGCCGGACGGCACCAGGAAGTACGAGATGACCGCCTCGGAGGTGCGGGAGTCCCGGGCGGCGACGAGGTAGGCGTCGGCATGGCCCGCCCCCGAGCACGCCACCTTGGTGCCACAGAGGTGGTAGCCCGCTCCACGCCGCTCGTAGGACGTGGTCAGCTTCGAGAGCTGAGAGCCGACCGCGGCCTCGCTGATCGCCACGGCGTACAGGGCGCCGTCGGCGGCATTGCGCAGCACGGTTCGCCGCTCAGCCGCGAACTCCGGGCCGGCGCCCAATGCCGATGCCAGTTCGGGGGTCACGCCCGCCAGTGCGCCGGTGACGGAGGCATGCATGTTGAACAACAGGGCAGTGGCGCCGCTGCCACGGGCAAGGGCCATGGCGACGGCGCAATACTCGACGAACCCGGCACCGAGCCCGCCGCTGTCGGTGGGCACCATGAGCCCCAGCAGGCCCTCGGCCCGTAGCTCCGCGATGTCCTGCTCGGGGAACGTGGCGGCAACGTCGTGCTCAGCGGCCCGGGCCGCCAGCCCCGTCGCCAGGCGGGCAGCTCGCGCAACGACGTCGCTCACGTCGGCTTCGTCCCCACGCCCGCGTAGACGGTGGTCAGGGAGCGGCTGGGCAGCATGCGCACTGGATGGGCACGTTCCCGCAGGAACCGAAGGTAGTCAACGAACGAGGGGCGCAAGCCGTGCATCTTCAGACCGATGCCGTGGCCGGCAAACAACCGACGGAGGCGCTCGGGGCTCACGAACAACGTCGGATCGTGGATGTGCGGCGGCGGTCCTCCGGGGAGCCGCTCGGCCACGGTGACGAGAGCCGTGCGGGCCAGCCTGGTGGCGCTGATGGTGTCGAACACGACGGTGCCTCCTGGGGACAGCACGCGGGAGATCTCAGCGACCACTGCTCCCAGGTGCCGGACGTGCTCGAAGATCTCGCCGGCGATCACGACGGCAGCACAACCGTCGCCGAGCGGAAGCCGGCCAACGTCGGCGCGCACCGGGACCACGCCTTGCGCTCGGGCGACCTGGAGGGCCGAGACGGTGATGTCGACGCCGACATGGTGGTACCCGGCGACGTGCGGGGCCATCAGCCCGCCGCCGACGCCGAGGTCGACCAGGACGTCTCCAGTGGATGGTGCGGGCACCAGCGGGGCACGGGCCACGGCCAGCCAGTGCAGCGCAGCGAGCGGACCGCGTTGATCCCACCACGCAAAGACGAGGTCGTCGTACTGCAGCACGTCGTTGCGCTCCCGCACGGACGTGCCGGACGTCGGGCTCAGCACCGACCGTGGCCAGGCTACGACCGGCTGATGCGATCGAAGATCGCTCCGGTGGCTTCCGCCTGGACGAACTTGTCGATGACGTCGATGACGAGCTCTCGCCGCGACCAGCTCGACGGCTCATAGAGCCCGAGCGCCGTGTTCAGCAGGACGTCGCCCGTGTAGACGGTGGCAAACACGGCGGCGACCGCCTTCTGGCCATGCAGCCCGGCGCGTCCGGCGACGCCGAACGCTGTGCCCCACATGGCACCGAGCGAGAAGTGGGTGATCCAGTTGAGCCGCTGCCGCTCCTGGTCGTTCTCAGGGTCGACGGGAAGGATCTTGGCCGCGAAGTTTGCCGGGGCGAAGCTCTCCTCACGGCCGGTGATGGGCATCTCGACGAACTTCTGGAAGGCCGTCATCACCGCGGTACCGGCCACGCCGGCGATAATGCCGCGGCCGATGGTGGCTTGTGGGGACGGCGCTTCGGTCGTCGTCTGGTGTCCCGTCATTGTCGGGTGGTACCCGATGCCCCAGGTAGTTGAACCAGCATCGCCATTCAGGCCGCGGGGTATGGCCACGGCTCCGATGTACGTGGTCATCGACACGAGGACGTCGCCATGAAGCGATACGGGTGGGCGATGGCGGCGATCGTCCTCGCCCTCGTCGTCGGTTTCGTCGTCGTGGAGGCAGCCGGCGTCCCCGTGCTCACAGAACCGGACGCCGCCATGACCGGCGGTGGCT
Source organism: Acidimicrobiales bacterium (assembly GCA_035942015.1). Lineage (GTDB taxonomy): Bacteria > Actinomycetota > Acidimicrobiia > Acidimicrobiales > CADCSY01 > JADDRA01. The sequence continues at coordinate 12,712 of DASZDM010000228.1, forward strand.
TCGCCGCCGCCCTCGTCGGCGTAGGGCTGCTCGTCGGTGACGTGGTGCTGCCGGTTCCTTCGAGCGTCGTGATGTTGACCCACGGGGCGCTGTTCGGTGTCGTGGTCGGTGCCCTGCTCTCGCTCGTGGGCACCGTCGGCGCCGCCGTCGCCGGCGTGTGCATCGGTCGGGGCGGCGAGCGGGTGTTGGGCGTCCCGGCTGCGGGGCGCCGACGGGCCCACGAGCTCCTCGATCGCTGGGGTGTGCTCGCCGTCGTCGCCACCAGGCCGGTGCCCGTGCTCGCCGAGGCGACCGCCATCATGGCTGGGGCGGCCGGCGCATCGCCGCTTCGTGTCGGCGTGGCCGCGGCCGCCGGCGGATTACCGGCGGCGCTGTTGTACGCGCTGGCCGGGTCCTTGGTGGTCAACACAGTGAGTGGCGCCGCCGTGTTCGTCGCGGTGCTCGCCCTCGCCGCAGCCTTCTGGCTGGTATCGATGCGCCAGCGCACGGCTCCCCGCCTCGGCGGCACGCCATGAGGGAGATCGCCGTCGACCCCGTAGCCACCGGGTTCGACTTCCCGACGAGCGTCGCCCTCGACGACCAGGGCGTTGTCCACGTCGCCGAGTCGGGACTGGCCTTCGCTGGAGCCAAGCCGGGCGGGCGGGTGTGGCGGCTCGGGCCCGACAACGGCCGTGAGCTGCTCATGGACGGGCTGCGCCCGCCGGTGAATGGCATCGCCGCCCACGCCGGTCACCTGTACCTGTCCGAGGGCGGCCACCCGCAGCGCATCAGCCGTTTGGACCGCGACGGCTCGCTCTCGACCGTCCTGGAGGGGCTCCCGGGGCCGGGCAACTACCAACTGAACATGGTTGCCATCGGGCCGGACGCCAAGCTCTACTTCAGCCAGGGCGCCATGACCAACATGGGGATCATCGGCCTCGATGCCTACGAGCTGGGCTGGTTGGGTCGCTTGCCCCACGCCCACGACGTCCCCGGCTACGACATCGTGCTGGACGAGACCAACGTGGAGACCGCCGATCCGCTCGGCGCGACCGACGATGCCCGCACTACCACGGGTGCGTTCTCTCCGTTCGGTCAGTCCGCCCCTGCCGGTCACCGCTTGGCGGCCCAAGTGCCGGCCACGGCGGCCGTCATGCGGTGCAACCTCGACGGAAGCGGTCTGGAACTCGTGGCGTGGGGCCTCCGCAACGCATACGGCCTTCGGTTCCTGCCCGACGGCCGGCTCCTGGCCGTCGACCAGGGCCCTGACGACCGTGGCAGCCGCCCGGTCGGAAACGCCCCGGACCTGCTGTTCGAGGTACGACACGGTGCCTGGTACGGCTGGCCCGACTTCATCGGCGGCGACCCGATCACCGACGAGCGGTACCGGCCCACGCGAGGACCTGCGCCGACCTTTCTGCTCGCCAACCACGGCGACCTGCCACCGCC
>DASZDM010000229.1:0-11328 GCA_035942015.1 Acidimicrobiales bacterium
GGGTACCGGGTGGCCACGTCGGCCGCGGCACTGAGGTTGCGGGCCGCCATGAGGTTGGTGAACACGTTGTTGTCGGCCAGCGCCGAGTACTCGTCCGGCCCCGTCACGCCGTCGATGCGAAAGCAGCCTTCGGTGTCATGGTGGCCGAGCGATCGCCAGAGCCGAGCGGTCTCCACCAGCAGGTCGAACCCCGGGCCCCGTTCGAACTCAGTATCGCCGGCCGCCTTCACGTAGCGGCGGACGGCGTCGGCCACGTCGGCGTTGACGTGGAACGCCGCGGTGCCGGCGGGCCAGTACCCCGAACACTCCTCACCGCGGATGGTTCGCCACGGGAAGGTGGCGCCTCGGAGCCGCAGTTCCCCGGCCCGGGCCCGGGCCAGCTCCAGCGTCGAGTGGCGCCACCGCAGCGCGTCCCGAGCGGCACCCGGTGCGGTGTACGTGAGGACCGGCAGGGTGTAGGTCTCCATGTCCCAGAAGCTGTGGCCGTCGTAGCCGCGGCCGGTGAGCCCTTTGGCCGGGATGGCCCGCTCTTCGGCTCGGGCGCCGGCCTGGACGACCTGGAAGAGCGCGAAGCGGACGGCCTGCTGCAGCTGCTCGTCGCCGTCGATCTCCACGTCGGCACGGGCCCACACGTCGTCGAGGTACTCGCGCTGGCCGGCACAGAGGCCGTCCCAGCCGGTGCGCTTGGCCGCGACGGTGGCCGCGTCGACCTGGTCTCTCAGGGCGGGCATCGAGCGCCTGCTGGACCAGCCGTAGGCGAGGAACTTGACCACCTTCAGCGTTTCGCCGGGGGCCAGCTCGGTGCTGACCATGACCCGGGCCAGGTCGTCCTCGCTCTCGGAGGTGGTCACGGTCGTGTCCGGCCCGTAGACGACATGGTCGTGCGCCGCACCCAGCCGCAAACCGCTGCGGCGCGTCCGATGCCCGAGGGTGGCCTTGAGGGCGTGGTGCGCATGGTGTTCGCCCAGGAGTGGAGCACGCAGGGCAGCAGCCGCTCTGGGGTCGTCGGTCGCCTCGAAGACCGGCTCGTTGGCGACCAGGCTGGACTGCACGACGATGCGAGCCGGGTCGTCCACCGCCTCGACCTCGTAGCAGATGGCGACGATCGCCCGCTGCACGAACGACACCAGCCGCGTCGTGCGCACCTTGATGTGCTGGCCGGCGGGCGACGTCCATTCCACGTTGCGTCTCAGGACACCGTCACGCAGGTCGAGTACCCGCTCGTGGTGCGACAGCGTCCCGTAGCGGACGTCGAACGGCTCGTCGTCGACCAGAAGTCGCACCAGCTTGCCGTTGGTCACGTCGATCAGTGACTGGCCCTCCTCGGGGTAGCCGTAGCCTCCTTCCGCGTACGGAAGGGGTACGGCCTCGAAGAACCCGCTGAGGTAGGTGCCCGGCACGGCGTGTGGCTCCCCCTCGTCGAGGTTGCCCCGCACCCCGATGTGCCCGTTGGACAAGGCGAAGATCGACTCCGTCTGGGCCAGGTGGTCGAGGCGGAGTTCCCGCTCGACGACGGCCCAAGGCTCGACCGAGAACACGTCGGGGCCGATCACCGCTGCTCCAACAGCTCGCCGAGGTCGCCGACCACGATGTCGGCGCCATGGCGGCGCAGGGCATCGGCGTGGCCGGTTCGGTCGACACCGACGACCCAGCCGAAGGCACCGGCTCGGGCGGCGGCGACACCGGCCTCGGCGTCCTCGAAGACGGCGCCGGCGGGCGGGTCGACCCCGAGGGCCTCAGCTGCGGCCAGGAACATGTCCGGCGCGGGCTTTCCCCGCAATCCCTGTTCCTCGGCGACGACACCGTCGACGCGGACGTCGAAGAGGTCTTCGATGCCGGTGGCCACGAGCACCTCCCGGCAGTTCTTGCTGGCCGACACGACCGCACGCGGCAAGCCCGCGTCGCGCACCATCTCCACGAACCTGACCGACGCCTCGTAGAGATCGACCCCCCGGGTGCGGATGAGCTCCAGTACGAGCTCGTTCTTGCGGGCCCCGAGGCCATGGACCGTCTCGGCCGCCGGCGGGTCGTCGGGCGAGCCTTCCGGGAGGGTGACGCCTCGCGACGCCAGGAACGACCGGACCCCGTCCTGGCGGAGCTTGCCGTCGACGTGTTCGACGTAGTCGGCCGGCAGCTCGAACGGGTGGAAGGCGTCACCGGACGCCGTGGCCCGCTCGAGCAGGTAGGCGTCGAACATCTCCTTCCACGCCTGTGCATGCACCGCGGCCGTCCGGGTCAGGACGCCGTCGAGGTCGAACAGACAGGCAACGATGCCCGCCGGCACGGCGGGGGCGAGCAGGGACGACGGGACGGTCATCCTCCCCGGGCTCGCTCGATGAACGCCTCCGGATCCGGCTTGTCCTGGTCACGCTCAGGGCGGTGACCGGGCTGGTTCTCCTCGGGCACGGGGCCGAGAGCATCCTCGGCGGACATGTCGTGCACATCGGCATTGGACTTGGCGCTGTCATCGCTCGTGGCGCCGTATTCGCTCCGACGTAGTTCGGGCTGTTGGGGCTTGGGCATCGTTCCTCCTCGGTGGGATCGCTGGTCGACCTGACGGGCAACCGTGGCTGCCTACCCGGATGAGCCAGGTGGGATGCTGGCGGCTACGTTCTCGGGCATGGCCACTGAGCAACCCAGCCATCGCGAGGTCGTCGAGTCCACCGCCGAGGTGGAAGCCACCATGCGACCGCAGTCGGTGCCCGTGAACATCTACGAGACGAGCGCGGCGCTAGTGATCGTCTCGCCGCTCCCTGCCGTCGTCGCCGACGACGTCACCATCGAGGTCCGTCCGGGGCATCTGCGCTTCTGGGCCCACCTGCGCAGTGCCGGGCCGCGGGAGTACCTGGTGAAGGAATGGGACTACGGCGGCTATGAGCGCGAGGTCGAGATCCCCGACGACTACGGCAGCGGGGTGGAGGCGTCGATGGCCAACGGGCAACTGGCCATCCGCGTGCTGCGGGGCACCCCCGTCGAATTCCTCAGCATCCAACCCACCGCCACCTGAAGGATCTCGGCCCGTCCCTACGCGATCGGGTCGACGTTCGGTTGCACCTTGAGGACTACGACGGCGACATCGTCTCTGGCGTTGCCTGCCTGGAAGTCGAGCACCGCAGCCACGATGCTGTCGGCGATGCCCTGCGCACCTGCCCCGGCGGCGCCGGCGATGACGGCGCAGAGTCGCTCGTCGTCGAAGAACTCGCCCTTCCGCCGGGCTTCGGTGACCCCGTCGGTGTAGAGCACCACCACATCGCCCGGGCGCAGGATCGCCGTCGCGTCGGTGAGCACGGGGGTGTCGAGCATGCCGAGAATCATGCCGGTCTCCCCGATGGCCTCGAACGTGCCGTCGGCACGGAGGCAGATCGGCAGATGGTGTCCCCCGGATGCGCCGGTGATGCGGATCCCCTCAGCGGCTGGCTCGAGGACGGCGAACAGCGCGGTGCAGAACCGGTCGGGGTGATAGCGCACGAGCACCTCGTGCAGCCCGGCCAGCACGGCACTCGGGTAGGGGGTGCGGAGGGCCTCGGCTCGCATGGTGTAGCGGGCCAAGGCGGTGACGATCGCCGCGGCAGCGCCCTTGCCGCACACGTCGCCGAGCACGACGCCCCAGGCCCCGCGGCCTGTTTCGAACACATCGTAGAAGTCCCCGCCCACCTCACTGCCGTCGCCGGCCGGGCGGTAGGCGCCGCCCACGTCCAACCCCGGCACGGTCAGGATCTCCGGGGGGACGAACGTCGACTGCAGCGTGCGAGCCAGCGCCGTCGCTCGCGTTTCGGACTCCTCGGCCCGGCGGCGGGCGGACAGAAGCTCCAGTTCGTAGGCGCGCCGCTCGGTGGCGTCAAAGATCGCCGTGCGGACCATCATCGGTGCACCGGCGTCGTCCTGTTTGAGCACCGAGTTCACGAGCACCGGCAGGCGGGCCCCGGAGCGGCAGACGACGTCCACGGCGATCTCCCGCACATGGCCCTGCATCCGCAGCAGAGGGGCGACGTGGGTCTCGTAGTAGATGCGATGGCCCGGCGCCAACAGGTCCTGGAACCGTCGTCGGCCGACGAGGTCGTCCCGGTCGTACCCGGTCCATCCCAGAAACGTTGCGTTTGCCTTGGCCACCGTGCCGTCGGGCAGGGCCGAGAGGTAGCCGCACGGGGCGTTGTCGTAGAGCTCCTCGGCGTCGTCCTCGAGCAGCGCCGTGTAGAACCCGCCGTCGGGCGAGGCTTCCTCTACGGACAAGGTCGCGTCCCGGACTCGGAGTCGAGGAAGGCGGCGATGGCGTCGATCGTCTCCTGCGGCGCACTCAGGTTCGGACAGTGGCCCGTGGCCTGCAGCTTCACGAACCGGCTGCCGGCGAGGTGTTCGTGGACGTACGCACCCACCGAATCAGGAGCGAGCACGTCGTCGGAGCACTGGAGCACCAAGGCGGGAGCCGTCACTCTCGCCAGGTCCTTGCGGTTGTCGGACAGGAAGGTGGCGCGAGCAAATCGCTTCTGGATCTCGGGGTCGGCCCGACAGAAGCTTGACGTCAGCTCGGCGCCGAGCGCCGGGCGGTCGGGGTTGCCCATGATGACCGGCGCCGTGGTGGCCGACCAGCCGAGGTAGTTGCTGTCGAGCGATGCCAGCAGGCCTTCGATGTCCTCGCTGGTGAAACCACCCACGTAGCCATCGTCATCGTCGGTGTAGCGGGGGGATGGTCCGATGAGCACGAGCGCCCCGAACCGGTCGGGGGCCTCGGCCGCCGCCAGCACGGCGATCATGGCGCTCACCGAATGGCCGACCATGACGACGTCATCCACATCGAGCGCCTGGCAGATGTCGAGCACGTCCCTGGCGTAGCCGTCGAGGGTGCCGTACCGGGCCGGGTCGTACGCCGCCGATTCAGAGCCACCTGCGCCCACGTAGTCGAACAGCACCGTCTGGTAGCGATCCTCGAATGCCGGGGCTACGAATCGCCACATGTGCTGGTCGCATCCAAACCCGTGAGCGAAGAGCATCGACCGCCCCGCTGGGTTCCCGACGACCTTCACGTTGTTGCGGCGAAGTACGTCCATTTCCACCGGGGTCACGATACGGAGTCGCGGCGGCGAACCGACCGCGCTGCGCAAGGCCCTCAGCCGGGGGCGGGCAACGTCTGTCGTAGAGAGACGGCAGGGGCGAACAGGTCACCCACCCGCTGGACCCGTTGCAGGACCTCGCCGGCCTCGATGCGGAGCAGTTCGGCATTGCCGGCGTTCACGGCGCGCTCCACCTCGTCCCACGTCACTGGTGCCGAGACCGTGGGCCGCTCCCGGGCCCGAAGGGAGTACGCACACACGGTGGTCTTGTGGCGGGCGTTCTGGCTCCAGTCGACGAGCACCTTTCCCCGGCGTAGGTCCTTGCGTTGCACGCTGACCACCTGGTCGGGGCTCTGTCGCTCCAGGAGCTGGGCCAGGTGGCGGGAGAAGCCGGCGGTGTCCTCGTAGGTGGCCGGTGTGTTGAGGGGGAGGTACACCTGCAACCCTTTGGAACCACTGGTCTTGACCAAGGTCTGCAGGCCGACGCCGGCGAGGACGTCGCGGATCCACAGGGCCACCTCCCCACACTCCAACACGGCGGCGGGAGCTCCCGGGTCGAGGTCGAACACCACCATGGTGGGAGCGTCGGGATCGACGGCGCGAGCCATCGACGTGTGCAGCTCCAAGGCAGCCAGGTTGGCCACCCAGGTGAGCGCAGGTAGCGAGTCGATCCGGCAGAAGTCGATGGTGCCCTCCGTCCCGCTGATCCGGTGCACGCCCACCCAGTCGGGACGGTGCCGGGGACAGTTCTTCTCGTAGAACGATTTTCCCTCCACCCCGTTGGGAAAGCGCCGCAGGGTGAGCGCCCGGTCACCGAGGTGGGCCAGCAGCACGGGCGCCACTCGGGCGTAGTAGTCGATGACCTCGCCCTTGGTGAAGCCACTGGCCGGATACAGCACCTTGTCCAGGTTGGACAGCTCGAGGGAGCGGCCCTCCACGTCAATGGTCGTCACGGGACCGTCGGCTCCAGATCCACAAGGTTTCGTCGATGAGGCTGATTGCCATGCTTAAAGTTGTACTTCTCGGATGCATACGAACTAGCACGCCGTCACGACTCGGTGCTGATGGAGACCATTCTGTGTTGCGGCCTTGTGGCTGTCGAGGCGGGCATCGTCCTTCTCGACCTCCATCTCGGCGAAGATCAGACGGGTCTCCCTATGGCCGCGTGAAAGCGGCGGCTCATCCGCGTATGTGTATGCGCCAGCACGTCGAAATGACAGGACTTGAGGGATCTTCTGACCTGCGGCGATGTCCTGGCGCCGTTGCGTGCACGGTTGCGGAGGAGACCGGCAGCGACCGTCCTCATCGGACACTGTTCGTCAGGCTGAGAAGCGCTCCAGCAACTCTTCGTCGAAAGTGACCTCCTTCGCGATCACATCAGTCCTGAGGCCCTTGATCGAGGGCTGGCGGAGGGTGCCGGCTTCCGTGACCTCGGTGTAGGCGATCTCGACCACGAGCATGGGCCGGACGAAGTCGAGCTTTAGCCGTGGTGGGTTCACGAAGGGCGATGCCGGCACTGAGATCTGCCCGAAGAGGTTCTGGAGCTGGCGGATCATCTCCTCATTGAGCCCTGACCCCGCCTGGCCCACATAGAAAAGGCGCTGGGTTTTCTCGTCGGCGGCGTCATAACAACCGAGGGCCAGCGAGCCGATGCTCTCCTGTCGCCTTCCCTGCCCGCTCGACCAGCCACCGACGACGAACTCCCGGCGGCGGCCGCACTTGACCTTCCACCAGGCGGTCGATCGGCGGCCGACGGAGTACGAAGCGTCCAGCTTCTTCGCCATGAATCCTTCGAGCCCGGCCTGGCGGCAACCCTCGACAAGATCCTCTGGTGTCGCATTCAGGACGGGCGCCGTCTGCCAGGCGCGGCCCTTGATGCCCAGATCGTCGAGCACACGGCGGCGCTCGCTCTGAGGACGGTCGACCAGGAGCTCACCGTCGAGCCATAGGACATCGAACGCGACGAAGGCCACCGGGGTGTCGGCGAGGAGCCGGGCCGGTGGTTGGATGACATGCATTCTGCGCTGCAGCCGCTGGAAGCTGGTCTGGCCCTTCTCGTTGAACGCCACGACCTCGCCGTCGAGCACCACCGAGTGTGGTGCGAGCGCCTCGCCCATTCCGGCCAGCTCCGGGTAGGTCGCGGTGATCACACCGCCCCGGCGGTTGGTGACGACGACGCCGTCCGGACTGGCGAGAACGACGATTCTCTGGCCATCAAGCTTCGGCTCAAACTGGCAGGAGGCGGGATTCGGCGGAATCCCGTTGCCGCCGGCGAGCATGGGCAGGAGGCGCGGCGGCGCAGGCTGGGTCACGACCCCACCTTGCCTCAGGCCAGACCAGGAGTGGCACCAAGAGGTCCAGCATCGACCACAGGCTCCACGGGGTGAGCTTGCTGGCCAACGGCCGGAACGGCGCGTAGAAGGGCCGGTCGGCGTACCAGACGACGAGGCGACGAGTACCTTCGCCGCCTGGAAAGAGCCGCTCGGGCGCTTCCGCGTGGTGAACGTGAGGAGCTGCTGGCAGAGATCCGCAGCCACCTCGGGGCTCGGCCTGGCGCCGGATGCCACCGAAGCGGAGGCCCGCAACTTCCTCGACGACTTGGGCCGGCCCGCCGACATCGTCGCCGCCGCCCGACCCGATCAGGTGCCCACCCGACGAGGCGCCCGAGAGGTACTGGCCCTCATCTTCCTGGCGACGGGCTTCCCGTGCATCCTGGGATGGCTCATCGGCGTCGGCCTGCTGGTGTCCTCGCCGTTGTGGCCGGCCCGCCAGAAGCTGCTGGGAATCTTCGTGTGGCCCGGCGGCTATGCCGGGGTCGCTCTCGCGTCCCCTTCCTGGCCCTCTCCGGAACCTCGAGCTGGCGGTACGTCGCCATCGCCTTCCTCCTCCTCGCCCCGCTGGCCGTGGCCGTCTATCTGTACCGGAAGGCCGGGACGAGGGCCGACGCCGTCTGACCGGCGAGCGAGCAGGGCCTCAGGTCTTCACGACCCGGGGTACCGCCGGCGAGCTCGTCGTCGAGTCACTGGTCGGTGGAGCTGCGCGGTGTCGATTAGTGGTCGCCGATGTCGGCGTGGTGCACGACCCGAGGCCAGCGCTCGACAGTGCCGTCGGGTCGCTCGACGAACCGAATCCGCGGCTTACGTCGGATCCCATGCCAGCCGCCACTCGCCGCCGGCCGAGCGGCCCAGACGGGCCGTCCCGACCACGGGGCGGGCCCCGCCGTCGGACTGCGGCTCCCAGCGGATGGCCCGAGCGACCGGGCCGGCCCCTGGAGTCACCTCGAGCACGAACCCGTCGTCGACCACGGCCAGGTCACGAGCCCACACCTCCAGGACCCACCGCACACCGAGCCCGACCGTCAGCCGGGCCGTGAGGCGGTTGATGGCCCCCACCATCCGCGGCGTCTGCCCTGGACGCTGGAGCTTCACCTCGATCGACGGCAGCTGACGGCACCCCAGGCGTTGCGACCACAGGGACAGGTGCTGGGTAAGGGGTTCTGCGGCTCGGGCCTGGAGTTGGTCGGCCAAGAGGCGCTCGTGGCCGGGGGCGTGGAACGACAACGCCCGCCACGCCCGCTCCCAGGTCAACAGGAGGGCGAGCTCGTGGCGTTCACCGAGGGCGCCGGGGGCGAGGATCCGCTCCGGCCCGAGGCGAGCCCGCATCTGGACGTAGAGCTCGGTGGACGTCGCCCATGAGTTCACATCACGCCACTGCTTGAGGAGGCGCAGGCAATCGGGCGTCTCGGCGCCGAGGGCCCGCATCGTCCGCTCGGCGGTGAGGTCGTGGTCCTCCAGCACCAGGCTCCCACCCCGCCAGCTGATCCGGTGGCGCTCCCCGCTGCACTCGACGAGCTCGCTCACCGCCTCCAGGCGGTCACACCAGCGGCGGCCCAATGCCCTTGACGCCTGCTGCTCAGGCGGCCGTGTCCACGTGGACGACCCGGGCCCACGCAGGAGTGGCCCAGACCTGACCCCCCCGGGAGTCGTCCTCGGCGCCGATCAGGCCCACGACCACCACCATCGCCTTGGGCGCCTCCGCCGGCCACGGCGTCATCCCGTCGGTGAGGACCACCAGGACCGACGGGCGGGGGCGGAGCCGGCTCACGGCCTCGATGCCGGCGCCCATGTCGGTCCCGCCCCCACCCACCAGCTCGACCTGGTGGACGTTGGTGACGGCTCGGCTCGTGTGGACCGCAGCATCCACGGCGACCACCCGCAGGCGGGAGCGGCCCACCCCGACGCCCCGGAGCAGTCCCTCGACCTCGGCCAGGGCGGCGGCCAGCTCCCCGGCACCCATGCTTCCCGAGGTATCGCAGAGCACGGCGATCTCGGGAACGGGCCGCTCCAGCGCGGGCAGCACCACGTCGGGGCTGACGCCGGCCCGGCGCGAGGGTCGTCGATAGCTGTAGTCACTCCTGCCCGCCACCGTGGTGATCCCCTTGCGAACTTCAGCGGCCAGGACCCGGCGCCAGTCGATCCGCGGCTCGAGCAGCTCCTTGGCCCAGCGCTGCCAGCCCGACGCTGCCCGGCCCCGCCCGGCCCGGGCGTAGTCGACCACCCGGCTCGCCGTGTGGGCCTGGAGCAACTCCCGCTCGCCCGCCGGGACCCCGCCCCCGACATCGCCGACCAGCTCCCAGGGGCGGGGTTGGGCGTCGGCACCGCTGCCGCAGTCGGGATGTTCGGGCGCCTCGAAGTCGCCCCGGTGCAGGTACTCCTCGGCCAGCCGGCCGGGCTCGCACCCGAGGGTGCGTGGCAGGACCACGTCGCCGGGCAGGCGGAGGTCGGGATGGGCCAGGTCGTCGTTGATCTCGGCGTCGGCGGCCAGCGCCCAGTCGTCGGCCTGGGCGGAGCTCAATCGGAGGCTGGCGGCCCGGCCGGCGTGGTCGCGCACCAGATGGCCGGTGTGGTGCACCATGAGGCTGCCCAGCTCGGCCACGCTCCAGCGGTCGACCACCTCGGGATCGACGTAGAGCCGCCAGGCCTGGTCGACGCTGGCTCCTCCCAGCCCCGGCGTGGGCACCACGGTGGAGGCGAAGAGCGCCGAGGCCAGGTAGGGATGACGGGCCACGGCCCACAGCCGGGCCGACGCCACCTTTCCCATGTCCAGCTCGCTCACAAAAGGCCGGCCTCGGCGAGCATGGGGGCGAAGAGCTTCACCTCAGGAGGAGCGACCGCTCCGGGAGGACGGCATTGGGCCAGCGTACGGGCGGCCACGGCAGCCACATCGGGTGTGGCCCTGCCCACCCGCACCACCACCTGCCAGCCGGCGAGCCACCGTTCGACCGTCGGCTGGGCGGCCACGGCCGCGGCAACGGCAGACAGCGCGGCGTAGGCCCGGTCGGCCCGTTCGGGCACCACGAAGCGACCGGGGTCGGCCAACACCTCTTCGGGGTCGGGGAGGTCCATCTCGGACCGCCACAGGAGGAACTCGGTGCCCGGACCCGGCCCCAAGGCGCCGTTGACCAGCACGGTGACGGCCTGGGCCGAGGCGCCCGCCACTTCGGCCGCGGTGAGCAGGCGGGCGGCCATGTCCCAGGTTCGGGGACTGGGCCAGCCCCGTCCGGCGCCGGCGGCATCGGTGGGCACTGCACACACCAGTGCCGGACGAACGGTGACGAAGGCGGCCACCTGGGCCTGGGCCTGGGCGTACACGTCACCGCGGTCCCACCCTTCGGGCAGATCGGGGATGATGGCCAACGGCCACCCACCCACCAGCCCCTGGGCGAAGGCTGCCGCCTCGACCCGCCAGTCGAGGTGGCAGAAGCGGTTGGCCAGCGGCGCGGACAGGTCCCACCCGTCGGCGGCCTGCTCCGGTGGGTTGGCGGCAGCCACCACCACTACCTCTTCGGGCAGGGTGAGGTCACCCACCACCCGTTCCAGGACCACGCGCAGCAGCGCAGCTTGCACGGCCGGTGGCGCGGTGGAGATCTCGTCGAGGAACAGCAGTCCCCGACCGCTGGCGGCCAGGCGCTCGGCCCAGCGGGGAGGGGCGAAGTGCACCACACCGTCGACGACCACGGGCAGGCCCGAGAAGTCCGACGGTTCCCGGATGGCGGCGATCACCGTTTCACAGGGCCAGCCGGCGGCGTCGGCCATGGCGCCGATGGCCGACGTCTTCCCCGTGCCGGGCGCTCCCCACAACAGGACGGGCACGCCGGCGCCCACGGCGATTCCCATGGCCTCGACCGCCGCCAACTGGTCGCTCATCCCCTGCACCCTACGGCGTGAGGGAGCGGGCGGGTCGTCGAGCCGTGCCCGCTTCCATCGCCGGAGTCGCCAGG
>DASZDM010000230.1:0-6328 GCA_035942015.1 Acidimicrobiales bacterium
ATGGCGAACAGCGCGGTCCCGGCGGCCACCCACTCCTGCCAATGGAACGAGACGCCCAGCCGCCGGGCACGCCGGTGGTACCACTCCGCGCACAACAGGTACCCGCCTGGGGCGATGAGCAGCCAATACACGTACGCCAGGGCTTGCGACCGGGCACCGGGAAGGCCGGCGTAGTACGGCGTCACGAAGGGGCCCGAGGTGAACGCCCCCCCTCGCGGGTAGTCGAACGGGCGGCGGTACAGAGGAATGCTGGCGAGAGTTATCAAGCCGAACACGAGCAGCGGGAACCATGCACCGCTGGCGCGGGCTCGCGTTTCGTGCCGAAGTCGCTCCACGCTGGCGAGGACCTCACCCGCTTCCGATTCGATTTCGCTGTTGCTGGCCATCGAGTCCCCCTTCGTCTTACCCACGCCGTGGTAGTTACTTTGTGCTGCAAAGTCCTTTGTGTCAAGTACCATCTCGGCGGAGCCGGTTTCGCCGGCGGCCGGGCGGGGTGCCGGCGGATGATCGCCAGGGCGACGCTGCGGAGTCCGCCAGGCGGAGCAGCGAGAGCAGCTGGTCCAGCTCCGTGCACTCATTGGCGGGCTCCTCGGCGGGTCCGCTGAGCGCGCAGCCGCCGCCTTCGATGCGCTGATCAAAGGGGCCGCCGCCGCTCGACGCAACCAGCACTGAGAGCGGGCGGGTCCACGCGTCCCCGTGGTTAGCTCAACGTCGTGGATGTCGGCACACCGAGTCCCCGGGCGTGCGGGTTGGCATGGTCACCGCGGTCAGGGGCCGCTGTCCCCGATCTCGGACAAATCGCTCTGGAGCCACCCACCCGATCCGACAGCGACTTCCGGGTGTACACGCCGCGCTACTTGCCTCGGGCAATGTCGACCTGAAGTTGGATGTGGCGATCGAGCTCACGAGCCAACTGAAGAACGACGTCCTCGGTCGGCTCGAATTCATCTTCGAGATCGGCGAATGCGGAGAACGCCGCGATCCAGTCGGGTGCCTCGACGACACGCGCAGTAGCTGCTCGCCAGCGCACGAGGTCCTCGCCCCGCACGGGCACGTCCAAGGATCGGAGGTCGTCGGTGGTCATCATCCGTACGTCTGTCTGCTGCGGAAGCTGAGCGGACCGCAAGGCTGCTTCGCGATCCCAGTTCTCGCCCCCGATCATGTCGTCGAAGAAGTCGACGATGAAGTCCAGGGCGTCCTCTAACTCGTCGAGGCGGGCGTGGACGTGATCATGAAGGTCCTGCGCGATACCTGCTTCCCTGCTGGCTTCGAGGCGAACGAGTAGCGCTTCCGCAATCTGCCGCTGAGCTTCGAGCCCGAGGTGGGTTTCTCCTTGGAAGTATTTGGCGATCACTGGCGGCGGCTTGTCTGACCAAAACATCCGAGGCGCCAACTCGGCCATGAGCACAAGAGTCGCATATCGATAGACGGCGACGGCAGTGTGAATGGTCTCGCTGCGAACGGTATCCCGGTGATATGCCTCGTTCCGGTATCGGTGAAGCTTCACCAGTACTCGCGACAGCGGCTGTGTCAGGGCGTCGACCGCCACCAGGAAGTCGAGCTTTGCGTCGAACGTCTTCCTGATTCGGCGGGTCCTGGTTCGCGACAGAACCTGAGCACCCAACTCGGCCTTGCGCGCGGCTGCGTCCTCATCCAACGGAACCCCATGCTCCTCGTGCTGCTCGTATGCACGAACGATTCCGCGCAACCACTCGTTCATCTCGAGGCGGTGCTCGACTTCTCGGTGGAGCAGGAGCTCCGCGGCGCTGTCGAACAAGAGCAAGGCAAGTCGCTGCGACGCGACGTCCTGACGCTCGGACAACGCATTCGCTTCCTCGACGTGCACGACGAGCCGCTCAAGACGCTCCACGCCTACAGTCTGCCGACGCCTGAGACCTCACCGCTCGACGAGATGTCCTGGCGTGCGTCGGAACGATGTTCGGGATTCACAGGCCGCGGGCGTCAAGCGCTTCGAGCTAGGTGAGGGGACGCCGTTGTGGTCTCTAACCTGGAGCGGCCTGCACCCACCCCCCCAGGCGCCCATCCCGAGGGCCTCTAAGGCGATCCTGTGCGGTGCGGCTATGTCCCGTAAGGGCCGCTCGTACTGTTTGGTGCGTCTCTAGGGGCGCCCCCATGGGGGTGTCAGGCGCGGGAAGGGCGGCGGCGTGTCGGAGGCGCCGGATAGCGCGCGAGCCACACCACGTTGTCGTCGAGGGGCTGGTCGGCGGGTTGCGTGTCGTCCTCCTCGTCGAGACGGTCGAGGACAGCCGTCTCCAACACGACGAGTTCCTCCTCATGGGAGCGGAGAGGCACCACCGAGGCCAGGTCGTCGTCGTCCACGAAGAGATCTTGCCTCAGGTGCCAGGGGGTTGAACAGGGACGGTGTACGGTGTACCGTACACCTCTGGCTCTCGACGTGAGGAGTGTCCATGCAGCAGTCCGCCCAGTCCCCCCACGAACTCCCCGCCGTGCTGCGGGTTACGCCGATCATCGACCCGGTGGTCGAGGCCCACGGATTTGGTCCCAACTCCGCCTACATCGAGTACGTGTGGCTCGCAGTCCTTGGCCCTTCGGGAACATGGACCTACCGCCGGCTCAACGCGATGGTGGTCGGCCGGACCGCCGAGGACGCCGTACCCGTCAACGTCGTCGACCTGTCCCGGAGCCTCGGGTTGGGAGCGGGGACCGGGCGGAACTCAATCATGGCCCGCACCCTCAACCGCCTGGTGCACTTCGGGGTGGCCCGCTGGATGGGCGAGGATGGCTTGGCGGTCCGCCGGGCCCTCGCGCCCGTGCCCGCTCGCCAGTTGGCCCGCCTGAGCTTCACCCCCCAGGCCATGCACAACCGCCTGACCGCGCAGTAGGGCCCGGAGGGGCTCCATGCGGCACACAGAGACGACGGGGCGGCCCACTGTCCCATCGGGACCGGTGGGCTCGTCGTCGCTCGTGGTGGCCTTGGAGCAAGCGTGGGCTGGCATCGCCCGGGTGCATTCCGACGTGCCGCCGGCGGTGATCGTGCTGGCGTCGGGTACGACCGGGCGGGCCGCCAAGCTGGGGCACTACGCCGCCAGCCGATGGGAGGTGGCCGGCAGCAAGACGGCCGAGGTCCTGGTCGCCGGCGAGGGCCTACGCCTCGGCGCCGTGGAGGCCTTGGGAACCCTGCTCCACGAGGCTGCACACGGCGTGGCCCACGTGCGCGGCGTGACCGACACCAGCCGGGGCGGTCGCTACCACAACCGCCGCTACGCCGCCATCGCCGGTGAGCTCGGCCTGGTGGCTGTCCAGCACGCGCGGCTGGGCTGGGCCCAGACCACACTGGCGCCCGGGACACCGGAGCGCTTCGCCGGCGAGCTGGCCGCCATCGAGGCGGCACTGCACCTGTGGCGGCGAGCGGAGGCAAGCGGCGGGGGCCGCTCGGGAGGATCGGCCCTCGTCGCCTGCCGGTGCCCGTGCGGGCGGCGCCTGCGGGCGTCGCGGACGGTGCTGGCTCAGGCCGCCATCCTCTGTGGAGGTTGTGGGGGCACCTTTGACGCGGACGCGACAAGAGGAGGCGACCATGAATGAGCGGCCAGCATCTGCACGTGGACGAGTACCCGTAACACGCTCCGGCTCCTGGCGGAGCTGCTGGAGAGCCGGAGAGACCGGACCAGCCTCAGTTACAGCCCGACGGAGCACGGCGCCTGGGTCGACTGGGATGGGCTCATCTCGGGTGTGCTGTCGACCACGGAGATGTGCTCCACATCGCCCAGGTTGGGCCGTCCTTGAGCGGCACGGTTGGAGCCCACCACACATCGCCGGCACGCTGCGCGAGGTGGTCCAGGCCGTTAGCTGACGCGGGTCGACCCGTAGGGAGGTTTACCGTTTCCGGTGGATGGTGTGAGAACGGGAGGCTCCTGGATGGCGACGAGCAAGGGCAAAGGCGAGTCAACGCCGGCGGCGGCCACATGGGAGGAGACGCACCAGCGCCTCACCTTCCACTGCCCAGTGGCGCTGCGCCGCGCCATCGAGGAGGAGGTGGCGCGGTCGGGCCGATCGAAGAGCCGGGTCATCGTGGACGCGGTGCGGGAACACCTGGGGCTGGACGAGTGACGGTGCCGCCCTGTCGACCGTAGTGAGGGCGGTCGCACGAGCCCTGGTGGCCGTGGTCCTGGCGGTGGGGATCTGGGTGATCCTCTACGCGATCGCGGACAACACAACGACGCTGACTGCGACCCTCCTGTACCTGGTGGCGGCACCGGTCGTGGTCCTCGGCTTTCTTCTCTACGAGGTGTCAGGGCGCTGGCGCTGGCGCCGTCACGCGCACGAAGGGCGGGACCCCGAGCAGATGCCTCGCAAGATCGCACGTGCGGTCGTGGCCGTGCTGGTGGCGGCGGGGATCTGGGCAGGCGCCTCCGCGTACGCCGTCGACCTCTCCCGCAACACCTGGGTTGGCGCTGCCATCGTGGTCGTGGGCCCGCCGGTGGTGATCCTCGCGTGCCTCCTCTACCTGAAGCTGCCGCGCCGGCGCAGCGGCTGACGCGGGTTGTCGCAGCGCCGCTGACAGGGTCCCCTCAGCGGTGAGCCACCGGCCGGTGACGCAGGCCCACAGTCGATCTGGCAACCGCTGACACGGTCAGAACAAGGGCCCGGGAAGAGCTATCGGCGTGACCCTCGGCGCGGAAGAGCTAATACACAAACGCACATCGCCGGGAGTGGCATGACGTCCCTCCTCCAAGATCAAGCGCAAGTACGGGGCGAGCCGCAGTAGGTGCGCTGGGGCTGCGCCGCCGTGGCGTGGTCGCAAAGGTCCCGTCGCCCGTGCCATAGGAGCGCTGAGACGACGGTCGCAGTCGTGGATGCAGCGGCCAGTAGGCGGCGCGAGCCGGCCAGGTGGCACTATGGACTGATGGGGAGGGTGCGCGGGTGCGGGTCTTGCCTACCCGCCGTTGCGTTCCTGGTCGCAGCCTGTGGAGGTGACTCCGGGCGAGCCCTGCCTTCCGTTCCTCCGAGTGCGGTCCCGGCTGCAGCTCCGACTGTCAGCCAAGAGGACACGATCACGCTCGCCGGCGACAACTGCGTCCGGGCCGGGGACGTTACGCTCGTGTTCGTCGAGGGCCAGGCGGAGGTCACCGAAGTCGGGTCCGACCTACGGTTGGAGGTCCGATCGATGGCTGAGGACGGCACTGCCTCCGTCGCCAGTGTTCCTATAGGGGAGGCTGCCACGCCGGTTGGTTACCCCCTCGACCGTCCCACCGAATGGGCTGCCGCGCCGCCGGACGGATGTGGCGGCCCGTACTTTCTGGTCACGGGCTTGGACGACCCCATGGCCTGACACCATTTCGTCCACTGCGCCCCGGCGCCCCGGCGTACCGACGTGCCGGTCGCGCGGGCCAGGCCGGTCGGTGCTGTGTCCCTGCCGAGGGGCGGACCAGCGCGCCGATCACCCTTTGCGCTGGCCTCGCCCGCCGTCGAGCCGGCAATCTCCGCCGCCCATTGCGACAGCCCGAAGACTGTGGCCTCTTACGTCCCGGCCATCGACCGATCCCTTCGAGCCAGGAGACCTACCCTTCCTGAGAATCTATGTCGCAGATTCCTGAAGTCCACAGAGCAGACTCGGGTCCTGGACGAGACCGTGTTTCCCGCGCTTCCTCGATCCTTCTGGGGGTCCTCAGTGTCGAGATCGCAGTGCTCGTCGTCACCGGCATCGCCCTGTGGTTCCTGTACCGCCCAACAGCCCACCAGGCCTGGACCGACGTTCTCACGGAGAGTTACGACTGGGACGTCGGGATTGGCCTCGGACTCCGACTCGTCCACCGGCTCGCCTCGGGGTTCGCCGTGTTCACCGCACTGGCAGTAGGCATCGTCCTGGCGTTGCGTCGCCGGGAGCAGGCCCGCCGCTGGGGTGCCACTGCCCTCGGGGCCGGAATCGCCGTCACTACCCTTGCCGCTTCCTTTACCGGCTTTCTTCTACCGTGGGACCAGCTGGCCCTCTGGTCCGTCACGGTCGGTTCGAACATCCGTGGCTACAGCATCCTCTTCGGCCCCACGGTGCGCTTCGCCATTGTGGGCGGCGTGGAGGTGAGCCCGGAGACGCTCATCCTATGGCTCTTGGTCCACTCGCTCCTCCTCGGCCCCGCGCTGGTGGGGCTTGTAGTTTTCGCGTGGCGTCGGGCCCGGTAGGGACGCGAAGTGCGGGCGAAGTAGGTTCCCCCGGCTAAAGGCCACCGAGCGTGCTGGCGGCCTCACCGAACGGCCGCCCCCTGACCCGCTCCGACGTGTCGCTCGCGCGGAGCTGGACGGGCGGCCGCCGACGGCTCGGCATTGAGGACGAGGAGCACCGAACGCTTCT
>DASZDM010000231.1:0-5260 GCA_035942015.1 Acidimicrobiales bacterium
ACGACGCTTCGGATGGTCACGGGGCTGCTGCGTCCCGATGCCGGCGACATCCTGGTCGACGGGCTCGACGTGCGCTACGAGGCGACCGCGGTCAAGGCCCGGATCGGCGTGCTGCCCGAGGACCTGTTGCTCTTCGAGCGGCTGACCGGGGCGGAGCTGCTCACCTACGCCGGTTTGCTCCGAGGTTTGGCTCGCGAACTGGTTGCCCACCGCAGTGTCGAGTTGCTCAGCCTGCTGGGCCTGACCGAAGACGCCGGCACTCTCGTGGTGGACTACAGCCACGGGATGCGAAAGAAGATTGCCCTGGCCGCGGCCCTGCTGCACGGTCCACGCGTGCTCTTCCTCGATGAACCCTTCGAGGCCATCGACCCGGTGTCGTCCCGAGTCATCCGCTCGGTCCTCGAGCGAGCGATCGAGCGGGGAGCCACAGTGGTGCTGTCGAGCCACGTCATGGAGTTGGTGGAGCGGATGTGCAGCCACGTTGCCGTCATGCATGCCGGCCGGGTGGTGGCGAGTGGACCGATTGACGGCGTCCGCCGGGGCCGGAGCCTGGAGGACGCCTTCGTCGAACTGGTCGGCGCCCGTGACCTGGACCACGGAGCACTGGGATGGTTCGGACCTTCGTCAGGCTGAAGCTGAGGATGGTGGCGAACGGCTTCCACCTCGGCTGGCAGCAGAAGATCGGGTTGGTGCTCGGCCTCGTCACCGCCGTTCCTCTGGGGCTGGGAGGCTTCGCTGTCCTCGCCTCGCTACGGGGCGAGCCCGACCTCGCCCGACCGGTGGCCATCGTGATCTTCACGCTGGTGTTCATGATCTGGCTCGTGGGGCCGCTCCTCGGTTTCGGCTCGGACGAGACGCTGGATCCGGCCCGCCTCGCAGTACTGCCTCTGTCCCGCCGCCAGTTGGCCACCGGGCTCTTCGCCGCCTCTTCCGTGGGGGTCGGGGCTGCGACCACTGCCGTGATCCTGGCCGGGGCCATCGTCGGACTGGCTCCGCCGGGCACAGGCGCGGTGGTCGTCGTGGCTGCGGTGGGCGTGCAGTTCGCCCTGTGCATCGTGGGAGCGCGGGCACTCACCACCGCCCTCTCGGGAGCGCTGCGCTCCCGACGGGGCCGGGACCTCACCGTCCTGCTCGCACTGGTGGCCGCCCTCGTCGTGCCTCAGTCGTTCAGGCTTCTGGCCGAGATGGGGCGTGACGGCCTGGAGTCGGCCGCCGGGATCATGGCGTGGTCACCGCCCGGCCTCGTCGCTCGGGCCGCCTCCGAAGCTGGCTCTGGCGATGTGCCGGCGGCCGTGGCCTTGCTGGGTGGCGCAGTCGCAGTGGTGGGTCTCCTCGCCTGGTGGTGGATGGCCGCCCTCGATCGCTCCCTCACCACCGCGTCGTCGACGGGGAGAGCGAGGAGGGGCCGTCGCCCGCCCGGCCTCTTCCCGCCGGCGTGGGCCTGGTTGCCACGAGATCGGCGGGGAGCGGTGGCAGCCAAGGAGCTGCGGTATTACGGGCGAGACCCTCGCCAGCGGGCCGGCACACTGGTGTGGCTGCTCTTCGCCGTCGCCCTGCCGGTGGGTGTCGCCTTCTCCCCGGAGATGAGCGAGCGACCGGAGATCGTGCTGGCCGCCTGCTCCTTCGCCGCCCTCGGTGGGCTGGCCAGCATCAATCAGTACGGGATCGAGGGCGGTGCCCATTGGATGAACGTGGTGGCCGGCACTGACGTGCGCGCCGATCTGACCGGCAAGAACGTCGCCCTGGTGGCCTGGGTGCTGGCGGTGGTGGCAGCGGTCGCCGTGGCTCTGGCCGTCGTGAGTGGCGGGTGGGTATGGGTTCCGGCGGCCGTGCTGCTCTCGGCCGGCGTGCTCGGGGTGGCGGTGGGCGTGGGAAACGTGATCTCGATCCGGGCACCGCAGCCTCTGCCCACCTCCACGTCGAACCTCTTCGCCGCCAACACCGGCCAAGGGTGCATCAGCGGATTGCTCCAGCTGCTGGCCATGACGTCCCAGGGGGTGCTCCTTCTCCCGGTGATGGGGGGAGTGACGGCGGCCCTGGCGTGGTGGCCACCAGCCATGGCGATGGTGGTCCCGTTGGCCCTGGCCTGGGGCTACTGCTGTTGGCGGAGCGGGCTGGCCCACGCAGTGCGTTGGCTGGAGCCTCGTCAGGCCGAGTTCCTCGAGGCCCTCAGCATCCGGCGCACCGGCTGAACGTCGCCGTCGTGCTCACCAACCTCGTGCCCGCCATTCCGAGAGGTGCGGCTGTTCGGCTCCGATGGTGGTGGCGGCGCCGTGTCCCGGGAGGACGACGGTCTCGGGATCGAGGGGGAAGAGCCGGTGCTCCAGGCTGTCCATGATGGTGGCGAAGCGGCGGGGGTCACCACCCGTGGCGCCCGGTCCGCCGGGGAAGAGGGTGTCGCCGGCGAACAGTAGGGGAGAGCCAGCGAGGCGGAAGCACACCGAGCCCGGGGTATGTCCGGGCGTGGCCAGCACGTGCAGGGCCAGGGCCCCGACCTCGACGACCGCCCCGTCCTCCAGCAGCCCGTCGTGGCCGGAGATCATGGAGGCGTCGTCGGGGGAGATGAACACGGGATAGCCGGCTGCTCGCAGGGCAGGGACGGCCTGCACGTGGTCCCAGTGTCCATGGGTCTCCAGCACCTTGGTCACCCCCGACGTCTGGCACGTGGCGAACAGCAGCGCAGCGTCGTCGGCGGCGTCGATCAACACGCCGGCACCCGTCTGGCGACAGCGGAGGACGTACACGTTGGTGTCGAGGCGCCCGACGACGATCCGGTGTACGACCACGCGGCCGTCCTGGTAGGCGGGCCCCTCCATTGGCACGAGGGTACCGCTGGGTAATGTGGTGCTCGCAATGCTGGTGATCTTCGCCGTGGTGGGCCTCCTCGTGGTCTTCTTGATCGCCGCCGTGGCCATCGGCCGGGAGTCCCACCGGCTGTCGGGTCAGGCGCCTCGCCCGGTCTTCGACCTGGACGAGGCGGTGGCCTGGGTAGCCGAGCAGCTCCCGTTCGAAGTGTCGGCCGTGCTCAGCCACGACGACGTCGACCGCATCATGCGGTGGCACCTGGAACACCTCCAGCGAGTCCATGCCGAAGAGCCTGGCCGCGACGATCCTCGGCTGCCTCCGTCGCCGTTCTCGGTGGTGGGCGAAGAGGAGGCGGTCGACGGACTGCTGGTCCGCGCCTCGGCCGAGGAATTGGACTACACGTCTGACCAGGTGCGGGCGGTACTCGCAGCGGAGCTGAGCTACCTCGAGCTCATCGGCGCCATGGGGCCGGCCGAGCTCGCGAATTTCCCGGAAGGTGGTGGAATCGGACCGCCGCCGGGGGATACGATGGCGGTACCAGAGAAAGGAGGTGGTCCAGCTGAGCAAACCCTGTAGGACCCTGGAGGTGGTTGGCCGCTAGTTGCGGCAGCCGGACCACCTGGCGAGTCCTCGCCAACCACCCCCGGACAGTGCGGCCAGGATGTGGTCCACCTGGTACTCAAACGCCTGATCGGGCTTATATCGGCATGCAATTGACGAGGGGAGCGCTTCGGCGCTCCCCTCGTCGGCGTTTCCACTGGCCTCGAAGCGGTAGCGTTGGGCCCGGTGAAGGACATCGTTCGCTCCGAGGGCCTGGAGCTCGATGCCCACCTGGCTCGCGCCTCGCCCTCGGCGGTGGCTCCCGGTCGACCGGGCCTCGTCCTCTGCCACGGGTTTCCCACCGGTGCGTTGGGGGCCGCCGCGTCCGGCCAGACCTACCCCGAGTTGGCCGACCGACTGGCCGCCGAGGCGGGCTGGACGGTATTGAGCTTCAACTTCCGGGGCACCGGTGCATCCGACGGTGACTTCTCCCTCGGTGGCTGGCTCACCGACGTGCGATCGGCCGTCGATCACCTGTTGGCCACCGGAACGGTCGGCGGCGTCTGGCTGGCCGGGGCGAGTACCGGCGGGTCCCTCGCCATCTGCGAGGCCAGCGAGGACGAACGGGTCCTCGGTGTGGCGGCGTTGTCAGCCCGGGCCGATTTCGACGACTGGGCCGCTCATCCCCGGCGATTCCTGGAGCACGTCCGGGCCATCGGGTTGGTGCGTCACCGTGACTTTCCCCGCCGCATGGACGAGTGGACCCGCGAGCTCAAGGAGCTCCGGCCCCTGGCCCAGGCGGCCAAGCTGGCACCCCGCCCGCTCCTTGTCATGCAGGGCTCCGACGACGACCTGGTCCCGGGGCTCGACGCCCGGGCCCTGGCCGACTGCCACGGCAGCGCCGAGTTGCGCATCATCAATGGGGCCGGCCACGGGCTGCGCCACGACCCCCGTGCCATTGCCGTGCTGCTGGGCTGGTTGGAGCGCCAATCGGGGCCACCGGTGGCCGTTGGCAGTGCCGGATCCTCCCCGGTCTGACGGGGGTACCAGACACCGGCGGGCTGGCGGCTCGGCGGCGGTGGGCCTCGGCACCGAGAGGTGTTACTGGTTGGCCCGCTGCTCGGATTCGCGGGCGGCGGCCTCGGCCCTGGCCTTCTCGGCCTCGGCTTCCTTGCCCGCCACGTCGCGCTGGGCTTCGGCCTTGTCCTGCTGGGCTTCGCCCTCCCGCTCCAGGTCCTCGTTGCCGCTGACGACCCCGGCAGCTTCCTTGGCCTTGCCCTTGATACCCTCAGCTGCGCCCTTGGCGCCGCTCTCAGGTCCTGTGTCACCCATGGGGGAGTCCTCCTTTGATGGCGATCGAGACGAACTCCTACCCAGCTGGCCCCGCGGGTCAGTCGGCCTTGCCCTTGCCGGCGGCCTTCTTGGCCTGTTTGAAGGCCCGGACCTCTTGTAGCGTCTCGGCCGAGGTGACGTCGGCCACGGACCGGCGTTGGTGGTCGGAGAATGGTGCCGCCGCCTCTTCCCAGCCCGGAGGACGTACGCCCCGCCGCTTGGCCAACACCGCCAGGAAGATGCGGGCTTTCTCCTGGCCGAAGCCCGGAAGGGCCGACAAGCGCTCGAGCAACTCGTCGCCCGTGGCAACGTCGGTCCACACCCGCTCGGCCCGGCCGTCGTACGACTCGACCAGGTGGCGGCACAGCTCGTGGGCCCGGCGGGCCATCGATCCCGGGTAGCGGTGCAGGGCAGGCTTCTCCTTGAAGGCGGCCTCCAGCGTATCGGGGTCCATGGCGGCGATGGCAGCCGCGTCCAGCCCCCCGAGCCGGGCCGACAACTTGGCCGGTGACGCAAAGGCCCATTCCATGGGCACCTGCTGATCGAGCATCATGCCGAGCAAAAGAGCAAGCGGATCCCGCCC
>DASZDM010000232.1:0-3434 GCA_035942015.1 Acidimicrobiales bacterium
ACATCATGCTCAACCTCAACGGTCACACGATCTCTGGCACCCCGGGCCCGGGAGACGGCAACGCCGCCGGTATCCGCCTTCCGTTCAGGACCGGCGTGAGGATCACCGGCCAGCCAGGTAACAGCGGGAGGACCGGGACCGTCACCGGCTTCGACGCCGGCGTCTTCATCAACGAGGGTTCCGGAAACACCATCGAGAACCTCGTCGTGAAGGACAACATTGGCCCTGACGGGTCTGAGGAGCCCCTGCTGGGCGATGGGATCGTGTTGTTCCACTCCGGCAACAACCGGCTCCTCAAGAACGTCGTGCGGCACAACGGTCCCTACGACGGGATCGGCGTGTTGGGCGTCGACTCCAACGACAACCTCATCGAGGGGAACACGGTGGAGGACACGGTGGGCAGCGCCGGGTTCTTCGTGATTGATGGCGTCGGCATCATCATCAACAACTTCCTCGACGAGGAAGGCACCCCCCGACGAGGGGAGCCGATCAGGAACAATCACCTGATCGACAACGTCGTGAGGCGCAGCGACAACTCGGGAATCTCGAATATCGGCAATGTCGGTGCCCGGGTTGTCGGAAACACGGTTCAAGACAATGGCCAGCGGGGCGAGGTGTGCGGCGACTCTGGGAGACTCGCGAGATGTAGGCCAGTTGGCATCCCCAGCAACGGCATCGGGTTCCAAGCCGGGCCGCTTGCTCCGCGCGCCACCGAGGCACTCATCCAAGGGAATACCGTCTCCGGCAACACAGGGAACGGGATCGAGGTGAATACAGAACAGAACCGGATCGTGGGGAACACCGCGCTTGGAAACGGCGGGTCCGACGGAAAGCATGACCTCTTCGACGGCAACTTCGACCCCCCCTGCGATAGCAATGTCTGGCAGGACAACGTCTTCGGGACCGCCAACCGGCTGTGCGTTACAGGGGGACTCGGTTCCGTCGAGGGTCCTTTCGGCGACCCGACCTGCAGTGACGGCGTCGACAACGACCTCAACGGTGATATTGACGAGGCTCAGTTCTCCTGCCGGCCGCCGCGGGAGGGACCGCGGTAGTTCGGCGCCGGGGACGATTATCGTCTATCGAACCTGACATGGCGACGTAGCGGACGCTAGGCCCCGCTGATCTTCGGATTGGCGGGGCCTTGTGCGCCCCCTACCGAGTTTCCGGCCCCGGTAGAGGGCGGGACACGACAAACCCATCACCGTGAGTGGGCGTCCCTTGTGTGCACCAGAAACGAGCGTTTCTGCAACGCCGGCGCCGCCGGCGCCGAGAGCCGCACACAGGCGTCCTCAAACCGTCTCACAATCAACGTCTCATCCACCACGGCGCACTTGGGTTCTGATACGCCTCTGGCCCATGAACCAGTCGCTCGGCTACGCGCGCACCTCGACCGTCGACCAGAACCCTGACCTCCAGGTCGACGAGCTCACCGCCGCCGGCTGTCACCGGATCTTCGTCGAGCGCGCCGGCGGCGCTGAGACCGATCGTCCGCAACTGGCCGAGGCCCTCGACCGCCTTCGGCCGGGGGACACCCTGGTCGTGTGGAGACTCGACCGCCTGGCTCGATCCCTGCGGGACCTCATCGAAATCGTCACCACTCTCGATGAGCACGGCGTCGGCCTCCGCAGCCTCCACGAGCAGCTCGACACCACCAGCCCCGGCGGAAGGCTCGTCTTCCACCTCTTCGGCGCGCTCGCCCAGTTTGAGCGTGACCTCATCCGCGAGCGCACCCACGCAGGCCTTGTTGCCGCCCGGGCCCGGGGCCGCACCGGCGGGCGGCCCACCGTCATGACGCCACGAAAGATCGCCCGGGCGCGTGAGCTGTACGGCCAGGGTGACCTCACCGTCGCCGAGATCGCCAAGACGCTGCGTGTCAGCCGGGCCTCGATCTACCGCCACCTGGTGCCCAGCTCCACGCCGGGCGCCGACGAGCGCTGATCCCGCCAACTGAGCACCACAGGCCGAGCCTGACGACCAGGCCGGCGCCGACCACCACGCCGACGGCGCACGGCACGTAACCAGCACCTCCACTCCCGGATCGCTCCCCCAGCCGTCACGACCGGGCCGACCCTTGGCCGCAGCGCATGGCCCCCGCTCTTCGTGGCCACCATCCGCAGGCCACGACGTTGACAGGCGAGGGCGAGCCGTCGAGCTCGGCTCCACGCAGTTCCCGGCGACTCCAGGCAGATGATCGACCCGGGGCTAACGGCCCCGCTCAAGCTCTCAGCCCGGTGGCGGTGACTGGCCGGCCGGTGACGCTGCCCGTTCCCGCTGGTGCTCCCCCCCTGGTGGGGTCGTTGCACTTCCCCGGCAGAAGGCTGCCTCGGCGTCGGCCGGGCGCAAGGGGCGGGGGGCCTGGCTCTTTTCTGCCTCGCTGCGCTCGGCGCCAGGCGCCCCCCGACCCGCAGGCGGGCTCCGTGTCCTCCCTCGCTGCGCTCGGTCCTGGTACTCGCCCGGCCTTCGGCAACCTGCGGGCGACCCCTTGTCACCCCGCCTTGACCGCCGAGGCGTGCTCCCGCCAGGAAGCACAACCCCACAAGGAGGAGCACGACATGAACAGCATCAACCTCATCGGCCGACTCACCGCCGACCCGGAACTCCGCTTCACCGGCGGTGGCACCCCGGCCTGCACCATCCGCATCGCCGTCCATGGCCGCAGGCGCACGCCCGACGCCGATCCCCGCCCGCTCTTCATCAACGTCGTGACCTACGGCGCCCAGGCCGAGGCGGTGGCCAAGTTCATGGTCAAGGGTCGGCCGGTGGCGGTAACGGGGCGGCTCGAGTACCGGGAGTGGAGGGGTCACGACAACGTGCCCCACTCGATCTACGAGGTCATCGCCAGCCAGGTCGGCTTCCTCGACGCGCCGCCCACCAACGGCGAGTCCACCTACGGCGACGACGAGGAGCCCTTCTAGCCCGACCAGGGGGCGGGCGCACCGACCCGCCTCCTCGAAATCCCCGCTTGCCAACGACGAGAGGACAACCTCATGCTCATCGAACTGACCCTCACCCATCCCTGCGGCGGCACCGTCCAGCTGATCGCCGGCGCCTGGACCACCCCGGGCGGCAAGGTCATCAGCCACTGCGACACGTGCGGCGAGTGGCTCGGATCACCCTTCCTCCGGGCCGAGGAGCGCACGCCCCCGAAGACCTGCCGGCGCCAGCGCCAGCTCCCCGGGGTGCGGGTCTGAAATGCCCGCATCCCCCGCCCGGGAGGCCCGGTCGCTCGGCCCATGCCGGTTCTGCGGAGACCCGGTGTGGGCCAAGCCCGGCTCCACCAACGACCCCATCCCCCCGGCGCATCCCTGCTGCGAGATCCACGCCCGGGAGAATCCCAACCAGCCCTGCATCGCCTGCGAAGCGTCGAAGAAGGCTCGCTCCCAGCGGCGGTGATTCGCGCCGAATCACTCGCGCATCGTCCTGGTCAGCCC
>DASZDM010000233.1:0-37565 GCA_035942015.1 Acidimicrobiales bacterium
GTCACATCCCGTGTAGGCAAGAAGCGGGCCGACCTGGCGCACCAGCCGCTCGACTTGATCATCGTCGCCGCTCCTTGGGTCGTGGCCGGCGGCGTCGGCTACATGGGCATGAAGCGCCTGTTGACGGCCGTGGTGAGGGCCGTCCGCCGCTGACTCGCAGGGAACGCGGGAGCCGACACGGATGGGGACGGGTGCCGCACCGCCCACGACCGCCGACTGGCAGGCACCTCCTCAGGAGCGCTCGCCCGCGTGGCTGACCCGGGCCGTACAGAGCATCGAGAGGTCACAGTCGCTCGACCCACCGGTGGCCGTGATGGCCCGGATCTCCGATCGGGTCTTGCGGTCCCCGCACGTCCAGGCCACGCTCCGGGGGGAGCAGCTTGGCCATGCCCTGCACCCCCTTCTCACCGACTTCCCGCTGGGATCGTGGATGAGCGCGAACCTGCTCGACCTGTTCGCCGGTCGGCGGGCCCGGCCGGCGGCAACGGGGCTCGTGGGCTTCGGCATCGCCATGGCACTGCCCACCGCCGCCGCCGGTCTGGCCGAATGGCGGTCAGCCGGGCATGTCTCGAGACGGGTGGGCGTCGTGCACGCCGCCGTCAACACCACCGCGCTGACGTTGTACACGGCGTCACTCCTCGCCCGCCTGCGCGGCAACCACCGTCACGGCGTGGTCCTGGCCCTGGCCGGTGGAGGGGCCGCATGGGTGGGCGGCTACGCCGGCGGCCATCTGTCAATGGTGCGCAAGATCGGTACGGCCGACCCCTCTTTCGGCCCGGTGCCTGACCACCCCTGAGGCGTGCTCGCAACAAAACCTTGTAGAAATCGGCCGGACCCTGTTGCCAGAACGGGCGCCGTCCGAATCAACGCCGGAACACCAGTGCTCGCCACTCACCAGTCAGGGGCAGCGAGGTCAGCACGTCGCCGGCTCGCAGCAGCCAGTCCAGCACGTCGCGGTGACGTTCGGCGAGAGGTACGGCCACCACGAGCCCCCGGCGGGGATGGTCCTGGATCACCGCCCACGGTTCGGGGATGGCGACGCCCAGTTCAGACAGCCGCCGGGCGACCTTCGGGCCGGCGCCGTGCTCGAGACCGAGGGCAACGTAATCCGGTCTCCTGCGGGACCGCTCGGCCGGGACCCAGCTGCACTTGACCGCGGTGGCTCCCCGGATCGAGGCTCCCAGAGCCGCTCCGACCGCCGTGGCATCCTCGGGGTCGAAGCCCGGCTGTAGGATGATCCACCCGGTGCCCGGCGCCAGCTCCGCCATGGCGGCGAGCACCTCGGCCGGAGTTTCGGTTCGGAAGATGATGGTCTCGGGCGCCGTGCGTCTCACCTACGAAGGATGCCGCAGAGCCCCATCGCGCGGCGCCCCGCGCTGATACCGGAACGGCCGCCACGGCGCCCAAGGTGGCACCTAGGAGCCATGCATACTCGACGATGGGGTTGGCGAAGCTGCGACAATCTCCCTTGGCCACACGGAAGAAGTCAGCAGGGGCCGTACCGCAATCGCCATACGCGTCGACGACGCCCTGTCGACCATGCTCGGGCTCCGCTGATCGCCGTCCTTCTACTCCGTTTGCTACTCCACTGCAGCGGATCAGGCGGGGCATCCGTCTCGAGCAGCGGGGTCGCGGCCGCAAGCTGCTCGGCCGAACTCATCGGTTGTCGCCCTTCCGGCGCGGCGCGGCCCGGACGTGCGCGCGTTCACCGTGTTTGCCGAGCAGGCTCAGGATCTCCACCGGCCGATCACCAGCCGCGCCGAACCAGTGTGGGACCTGAGTGTCGAACTCCGCCACTTCGCCCGGGCTCATGGTGATGTCGTGGTCGGCGAGAATCAGCCGCAGCTGGCCGCTGAGGACATACAGCCACTCGTAACCCTCGTGAGTACGAAGCTTGGGTTCGCCGCGCTCGGGCGGAATCACCACCTTCCAAGCATGCACGCCGCTAGGTCGCTGTGTCAGTGGAACGACGATCCGACTGCCACGCTTCTGCGGTGAAAGGCGGATCCGGGGATCTCCGACCTCCGGGGCCCCGACGAGCTCGTCCAGCGGGATGCGATGGGCTTGGGCGATCGGTAGGAGCAACTCGAGGCTCGGCTTGCGCTGCCCTGACTCCAGCCGGGAAAGCGTGCTTTTCGAGATCCCTGTGACTGCAGCCAGCTCCGTCAAGGTCACTTTTCGTTGGGTTCGCACCCGCTTGAGCCGCGGCCCGACCTCAGCGAGCACCAGGTCGATCTCCGGCGAGGTCGCCATGAGGGCACTCAACCATGGCTTCCCGGAAACAGCAACAAAGGTTGCCAAGCCAGTGGCGCGGGCGGATGCTGGGCGTCGGAGGTGGTCCCGATGGAAGAGCAGACCTACGACGTGGTGGTGATCGGAGGAGGAGCAGCCGGCCTGAGTGCTGCGCTGGTTCTCGGCCGAGCCCGACGGCGAGTGGCGGTGATCGACGCCGGGTCTCCACGCAACGCCCCCGCCGCGCACATGCACGGCTTCCTCTCTCGCGACGGCATGGCACCTACAGCGCTGCTCGCCGCAGGACGGGCCGAGGTGGCGGCCTACGACGTCGAGTTGGTCAGCGATCAGGTGGTTGGGATCGACGCCGGCTTCTCGATTCGCCTGGCGAGCGGCCGACTGCTGCGGGCCCGACGCGTCCTCGTCGCCACAGGGGTCGGTGATGAGTTGCCAGACATCGCCGGCGTTCGCCAACGGTGGGGGCGCGATCTCCTCCACTGCCCCTACTGCCACGGCTGGGAGGTCCGCGACCAGCCCCTCGGCGTGCTCGGGACCATCGCCGGCTCCGTCCAACATGCGCTGCTCGTGCGCCAGTGGTCCAAGGATATGGTGTTCTTCGCGCACACCTACGAGCTCACCGACGATGAGCAAGCCCAGCTCGATGCACGCGGCATCCGTATCGAGCGCGGCACCGTCACACGGCTGATCATCGAACACGACGAGCTGTGCGGCGTCGAGCTGGCCGACGGCCGGGAGGTGGCACGGTCTGCTGTGTTCGTCCGGCCCGACAACGTCTCCCACAGCGACGGGCTGCTCGCCGCTCTGGGCTGCACGCTCAACGAATCCGGCTTCGCCTCCGTCGAGGCCAGCGGCCGAACCAGCGTTTCCGGCGGATGGGCTGCCGGCAACGTCGTCGATCCCCGGGCCCAGGTCATCACGGCGGCCGGCGCCGGCTCGGCGGCAGCGATCGCCCTCAACGCCGACCTCGTCCAAGAGGACGTGGAACTAGCGTTGCAGGCAGCTACTGGTGGAGAAGTGCAGTCAGCGCCACCAAGGCAAGGAGATCGGCACCGGCCCGAGCAGTTTGCCGAATGATCGTTTCGGTCCCGGCGCCACTTCGCTCGACGGCCAGGACCTCGACGTCGCGCTCCACTTCACCGTCAACCTCGCGCAGCCCCGCCCACTACGGTCGGACAGCAAGATCGACGTGATGCGTCGGCGGCAATGTAGGAGCGGCAATGGCCAAACTGATCTACGCGTCGAACATGTCCCTCGACGGCTGTACCGAGGACGAACGCGGCGGCTTCAACTGGGCCCCACCGGACGACGACGTGTTCGCGTCCATCACCGACCTCATGCGATCCGCGGGCACGTACCTCTACGGGCGGCGCATGTACGACACGATGGCCGTCTGGGAAACCGACGCCACCCTGGCCGCGCCGTCGGACCTCACGAGCGACTTCGCGAGCGCTTGGCAGGCGGCGGACAAAGTCGTCTACTCCACGACCCTGGACGCGACGTCAACCGCCAACACCCGGCTCCAACGCCGCTTCGACCTCGGCGCGGTACAAGACCTGAAGGCCGCGGCGAGAAGGGATCTCCTCGTGGGAGGTCCGAACCTCGCGGCACAGGCTTTCAAGGCCGGGCTGGTTGACGAGTGTCACCTGTACATCTGGCCCGTCGTCCTCGGTGGGAATAAGCCGGCGCTGCCGACCGACACACGCGCCGAGTTCATGCTCCTCGACGAACGCCGATTCACCAACGGAGTCGTACACCTCCGTTACCGTCCTCGGTAGGTTTCATTTGGGTGGCCGGGCTACCTCTCGAGGTAGTCGGCGAGATTGGCGAGGGACGTGGAGAGCCCAACGGCGTGGTCTTCCCCGGAGATCCCCTCGGGAACGTTGTCAGCGATGAAGTCGACACGCGTCGCTCCATCGACCGGGGTGAGTTGCCAGGTCATGATCCGTCGGTTCTCTGACCCGAAGGCTTGTCCTGCGTGGCCATGCCGCTCAGTCCAGGCTCGAGTCGGTCTCCGCGACGACCTCGTTGGTCGGAGCGAGCGGGTGGTTGCGGGGGATTTCACCGAGGAGGCCGCGCTCGAAGTCGTCGAACGCCTCACGGACCTCTGCCTCGGTGTTCATCACGAACGGCCCGGCCAACGCAACCGGCTCACGCAGCGGTCGGCCGCCGAGGAACAGCACCTCCATCCCGCCGGTGCGGGTGTCCTGGTCGTCGTCGGCTTCTACGGTGAACGCGTCACCCGAACCCAGGACGGTGAGGTTGCCGGTCCGCACGGGTCGCCGCTCCAAGCCGACGTAGCCCCGACCCCCGAGGATGTAGACGAGGGCGTTGAAGTCCGTCGGCCAGGGCAGGACGGCGCGGGAGCCGGGGGCGAAGGTGGCGTGCACCATCGTGATCGGGCTGTGGGTCGAACCGGGGCCGGTGAAGTCGCCCAGCCGGCCGGCGATGATGCGCAGCACAGCGTCAGCGTCGGCGGTTGTGACGACCTGGACCAGGTCGGCTTCGACGTCCTGGTAGCGGGGAGCGATCCACTTCTTGGAGCTCGGGAGGTTCACCCAAAGTTGAAGGCCGTGAAACCAGCCGCCGGTGGCGACGACGTCGGACGGCGGCGTCTCGATGTGGAGGATTCCCTTGCCGGCGGTCATCCACTGCGTCCCGCCGTCACGGATGACACCGCCGCCGCCGACGGAGTCGGCGTGTTGGATGACGCCGTCCATCATGTACGTGACCGTCTCGAAACCGCGGTGGGGATGCCACGGCGTACCTTTGGGATCGCCCGGTGCGTAGTTCACCTCGCCGATCTGGTCGAGGTGAATGAACGGATCGAGATCAGCGAGGGTGACGCCGGCGAACGCTCGGCGCACCGGGAAGCCCTCGCCCTCGAACCCTTTCGGGGCGTCGGTGACCTGCAGGACCGGGCGCTGACGCACCTGTTCGGTCAGCTTCGGCAGGCGGTTGAGGGTGGCGGCATCCTCGACGGTGATCGCGGGCATGAGGGACCTCCTGCATGTGGCCAGAAAGAGTCAAGCAGCACTTCGTGGGAATGAGCGTCGGCGTTCGAGAAGTTCGATCACGGTGCCCTCCGGAGTTCCGACGTTCATCGTATCCGGGGGTTTGAGCAGACGAGCTTCGGCTCGGGGAGTGACAGCGACCTAAGCAGCTCGAGGTTCGAGCCGACGTCATTCGGACTCACCCGCCGCTCGCTACTGGCCGGGCCACCGGTGGCCGCGTTCAGGTGAGTGGGAACGGCGGCTGCCACCACCACGGCCGGTCGTCGACCTGGATCTCCCTCACCCACTTGACCCACCAGAACCCCCGCCGGTTAGGGGCGACGAGGCGGGCCGGAAAGCCG
Organism: Acidimicrobiales bacterium; assembly: GCA_035942015.1. Classification (GTDB taxonomy): domain Bacteria; phylum Actinomycetota; class Acidimicrobiia; order Acidimicrobiales; family CADCSY01; genus JADDRA01. The sequence goes on from DASZDM010000233.1 coordinate 5,606, forward strand.
TGCCCGGCGGACAGCGGCTTGCCCTCGACGGTCGTGGCGAGGAGCAACACGCCGGTATCACGCCACGGGAACCGGCGGCTGTAGCCCGTCACCGAGCGCACCACGACGCTGGCGCCGACAGGAGCGCCGGAGGCGGCCAGCAGCCGATCCAGTCCCACGCCGCCCCACCGCTGATGGGCGTACCAGCCACCGGTGCAATCGAGCGTGGCGACCACCTGGTCGTGACCGAGCCGCTCGAGCTCCTCCCGTGACCACAGCCGGTCCCCCACCCGCACTCGCCAAGTGTCGCCGTTGATGGTCGGCACCCCGTCGGTGAGCCACTGGGTGACGGGCATGGCCGAAGGCCGCAACGAACCCCGCTCGAGTGAGCCCGTCACGGCTCGGCCGGCCTGGGGAAGGGCGACGGTGACGGCCGCGGACCCAGCTGCGACGAGGGCGCCCCGCAGCAGGGTCCGCCGGCCCAGGTCTTCCGCCCGCGGCCGAACGGGACGGGAGACGACGTGCCACAGCGCCAGGGGGAGGGTGACGAGGGCGGCACCGACGTGTACCTGCATGACCAGCACCGGTCCGGCGCCTCGGCCCCCGGCGCGGTGGACGAAGCCGCTGGCGAGGGCCACCACGACCATCGATGCCAGCCCTAGGGCGGGAAGCGCCGCCACCGCGCCCCGTCGCCTGATTCCCCGGCGGCTGACGGCGGACTTCCACGGGGCCATCACCACGATGGCGACTCCGGCGGTGCCGTGCACGATCGTCGGCCATCGGCCCCAACCCGACCCGACGGCCCACATCAGCACTCCACTGGCGAACGCGGTCACGATCAGCAGAAGCAGGGCGAGGTTCGTGCGTCGGCCGGCCACCCCTCAATCACACCATGGGCCCCGGGCCAGCGGGCGGCGGCGTGTGGACGACCAGCTCGAACGGCTTTCCCGTTCTGTACCTATTGGCGGAGGACGCGGTGGCGGCGCGCTCGGTCGATCCTGAAGCGGACGGCATGGGCAACCGCGGTCGCGGCATCGGTTGCCGTCTTCGGAAGGCTCACCAGGAAGCTGGAATCCAGAAAGCCACCCTGGCGGTCACTGAACGCGCCATGCGATCCGTGGTCCCGACTGTCGTCGGCTGGTTTCCACAGGTTGCTGGGCCGGTCAGGCGCAACGGCTTCGTCGGTCTGCTGACCCGCCACCGCTGAGAGCGCTGCGTAATGAGAGATCACCGATGGCGCCACCTTCCCGCCGACGACGATGACCTTGTTCCAGGCGCCGAGCACCTTGGAGCGTCGACCGTCCAAGGCTGCGGCCACGACATGGCGGGCGGCGATTTCGGGGCCGTAGATGGGTGGCACCGGTTGTGGATGCTTCGGGAGGTGGGTTTCGGACCAGTCGAACTGCGGCGTGTTGATCGCTGGGAGGTGCACCATCGACAGTGTCACGCCGCTGCCCTCGTGAAGGAGCTCGGCCCGCACCGACTCGCTGAAGCCACGGCAGGCGAACTTGGCCGCGCAGTACGCCGACTGGAGCGGGATCCCGACATAGGCCAACGCCGAGCCGACGTTGACGATCCGACCCCGATCGCGACGACGCATGCGGTGGAGGGCAGCGAGCGTCCCGTGCACCTGGCCGAGGTACGTCACCTCGGTGGCTCGTCGGTACTCGTTCGGCTCAACATCCCAACTCCATGAGAAGACGGTGGCCATGGCGTTGTTCACCCACACGTCCATGGGCCCGAGCTCGTCTTCGATCCGCGTGGCGGCCCCGTCGACTCCCGTCCAGTCGGCGACGTCGGCGGCGACGGCCACCGCGGTTCTTCCGTGCTTGCGGACATCGTCGGCGGCGGCGTCGAGCCCGGCTTGCCCGCGGGCGATGATGCCCACGTCGAATCCCTTCGCCGCCAGCTGCTGGACGATGGCGCGACCGACGCCCGCCGACCCGCCGGTGACGACAGCGACACCTCGGCGCTGCGATGTGCTCATGGCAGCCGACGAACAAGGCCGTCGTGGTACGCCGCAACCCCGCTATCCGCCTCCGGTCGCACGCTCGCGCCGCTACCCCGCCTCTGCGCATGGCAAACGAGCGGTGCCCGTAGGCCTGCCCCTCCCCTCAGCCGCCGGTTCCCCGCCGGTGAACGGCAAGGTCCGACGGCCGAGAGGCGGAAGGAGTCGCTCGTCAGGGCGGCCCTTCTCGAGCCACGCTTTGGAAAACAGCTATCGACAAGCAAAGGTGGCGATGCCACCTGTCCTACTCGCGGGAGACGCCTCCGGGATCGACACCTTCCGAGCACCAGTGCATGTCGGTATTCGCGCAGCTGTCATGGGGAAACTTCTCGCCCACCCTCTCGTTGGCGGTCGGAATGCCACCTTCTCCCTTACCACCCATGATCGGGGCCATCGGGCCTTCTTCTCCCTTCGGGTACGGCATGTTCTCGACGTTCCCTCGGTCCCAAGCGTGTTCGGGTGCTGGCGTGGCCAGACATGCGTAGGCAGGCGCAGCCAGCAGCGACAGAGCCATCAGGGCGAAGGCAAAGATCTTCATCGTCCGCTTCATCTTGGTTGCTCCTTTCGTCGGGGTCGCCGGTCAATCACCCGGCGGCCTCCCGACAAAAACGTGGAGCATCTATGCGCGTCTACACTCAGTTGCGTCGGCACCATCGGTCGCTCAGCGTGGCCGGTGCTTGACGACGCGTCGATCGGTTTCCGGGAAGACTGGCTCGGCGGCTACGCCGCCGCCAGATCCTGCAGAAACGTCCGGCAGGCGTCCGCACACGTGCGACAAGCTTCCGCACACACCCGGCAGTGCTCCATGTGGGCAGCGTGGCCTTCGCACTCATCCCCGCAAATCCGGCAGATCTGCTCGCAGGCCTCGACGAGGAGTCGGATGGTGTCACCGTTGAAGCCGGTGATCCTCGAGAGGGCCCTCGCCGTGGTGAGGCAGACCTCACTACAGTTTTGGCAGCTGGTGATACACCTGACCTGTGCCTTGGGGTCTTCTTCACCGAGGCAGGCATCTGCGCAGGCGGCGCAGGTGTTGGCGCACTGGTAGATGCGATCGATGATGCCGATCAGCGTGTTCTCGTCGATGGGCGATGGGCGAGGATGGGTTCTGATGAGGTCGTCGACTTGGGTCGTCATTGACTGGTCTCCTTCGATGGACGGATTTTCTGGTTTAACCGGTTGATCGTTATCGCAATCGCGCTTCGACGGCGTGGGGTGGTGCACCTTGCGCGGGGACGTCCCCCATGGCTCGCCACTCCGGAATTACGGCATCTCCATGGCCGGAGGCGCCTTGGTGCCGGCCCCCGAGACGGTGTGCAAGAGATCGGGCGACGCCATTACCGCCAGGCCGAGGATGACCAAGGCGGCGCCGGCCACGCGGCCCACCGTCAGCGCCCGGCGTGCGTGCTTCTCGACCAGGAAGAGGACTGACAGCCCGATCATCCAAAACACGTTCATGAGGCCGACGGCCAAGAGAACCGCCATCAGGGCCCAGCAGCAACCGAGGCAGTGGATGCCGTGGTCGACCCCTGTGCGAAACGCACTGGTCAACCCCGTGCCGGCATCGTGGTCGAGGGCGAGCGTCACCGGGGTACAGCAGGCCCCTTGGCAGTGTGCCTTGCGGCGGCTGAACTGGTAACCCCCGGCGAAGACGAGGATCCCGCCGGCGACCACCGGGAGCCACCACGACTCGGAAGCCTCCGCAGCGAGGCTCCGGAACCACAAGAAGGGCAGGAGATAGGCCACACCGATGGCCGACCACACCGCGAGGAAGCCGGCGACGAAGGCTGCACTCGAGACGGCCCTCTCCCCACGGTGCTTGAGAACCAGTCGGTGACCCAGGGCGGCGGGGATGACCGCAGGGGCCATCATGGCGATCATCATGATCGTCCACATCCAGAGAAACCGCCCGATCCCCATCTCGTTGGGCATCCGCCTGCCGACCTGACCGAGGCCGTTGACCATCTTGGACATCGAGTCGGCCATTTGCACGGTCAAGACCCACGCGACCGCGGCGACGACAACGACGGCCGAAGTGATCACCACGGTCGAACGCGAGGGGAGTATCCGGTATGTCGTTGCCGGGGTGTCGGCCCGGTCGCCGAGCAAGGCGTCCGCGGTTGACATCAACTACCTCCACTCATCGGCCGTCGGGGCGAATCAGCTATCCGCAAATGCACCCAGTTCCCTCCAGGCACTCCTGGCAGCAGTAGGCAGTGCCGTCCCTCACGACGCCTTGCCCACCGTTGCCCTTCCAGACGCCCTTCTCCATGTCACAGTTCGGACAGGTTTCCTGCACCGCCATGTCTTTCTCCTTGTCGTAGGGCTTCGCTCTTCCGGGCCTACCCAGGCCGGTGTCGCGTCAAACAACACAGCTCCAGGCCACGAATACCACCACCTATATGGTACGTGCCACTTCAAGACGGGCATTGCTCGAGTTCTGCTGAAACAGTTCCGGCGGCGCGGTAGAATACTCAGGAGCGTAGAACCCTTTCCCCCCCGTACTCCGTACCGCCCCAGACCTCGGCGGGCCTACATCGTCCTTCACAGAAGGGAAAGACTGGCCCACATGAGGATCGATGCGGAGACGACCGAGGCGGAGGTGACGGCTCCCGAATGGTCCCTGGCGTTCCAGCAGTTGGCCGGCTGAACGATTCACCCACAGATTTCTGGAACGGCGGAGGCAACATGTCGAGCGGACGGGTCCCTTCGGTACGTGTACTCGGCGTGCCGCTGTCAAGGAAGGACGAACACGGCACCGTGGTGATCTCGGTTGCTGGCCCAATCACCGCCGAACTGTTCGCCGAGCTTGACACTGACTTCCGCCTCGTCCCGGTGAGCATGCCCGTCATCATCAACCTGAACGCACTGACGCTCGGCAACGCGAACGTGTTGGAGCAATTGGTGTCCTTCCTAGGTTCACTTCCCCGCTCCAGCGTCTGCTTGGTGTGCGGACGCCTCAGCGCCCGCAGGCTGTTACGCCTCGTAGGAGCCGCCGACATCGTGCCTATCTTCATGACCACGGCCGATGCCATGCAGGTACTGATACTTCACGAGCAGGGGTACGGACCCGGCTGGTCCATGACCGTTCCGAACGGGGCTGCTGCCCCTTTGGCGCCGCGGGAGGGAAGTGAGTCACCCAGCGCTTCCCGATGAGCGTCACGTTGGATGCCCACCGCGTCGGAAGGCGTAGACCGCCTGCTCGGTCAACCAACCGAACACGCCGTCGACGGGGCCGACCCAAAAGCGCAGCTCCTCCAGCCGCTTCTGTAGTTCCTCTACTGCCGGTCCTTCGTCGCCCGGCTCCAGGATCTCGGGGGCAAGGGGACCTTCGCGTTTGAGCGGGGTCTGACCGTCTGAGGGTCCACGCGTAGGTCGGGGGTCTCGACCAGTGTCTGGAGTGTCGAGCTTCAGATCCTGCGAGGAGACCCCCGATGACCCTTGACCGTACGCGCTGGTGCGAGCTGCTTGTTGGCCTGGAGCGAGTGGAAGTGCTTGACGTCGTCCGGCTCCTCGAGCGCCTGGTCGTCACCGTCGAGTCCACCGACCGGCTGATGGGCTGTGGCGCATGTGGAACCCGAGCGACGGTCAAGGACCGGGACCGAGTCGAACTGGCCGATCTCCCAGCCTTCGGATGCCCGGTCACCCTGGTGTGGCTGAAGCGCCGGTGGCGCTGCGGCGAAGCGGACTGCGGCGAGGGAACCTGGACCGAGGACCGCCCCGACATCGCCCCGGCCCGCTCGACGATGACCGGCCGTGCCGGGGTGTGGGCCACCACCCAGGTCGGTCGCCACGTGCACTCGGTGTCGTGGGCGGCCAAGGAGCTGGGCGTCACCTGGCACACGGTCATGGACGCCGTCACCCTCTGGGGAGAGGTGCTTGTCGAGCACCCCGACCGGGTCGGCACCACTACGGCCATCGGGGTCGACGAGACGTCCTTCCTGGCCGCCACCGCCACGGAAGGGACGCGGTGGGTCTCGAGCATCTGCGATGTCGAGGGGAGAAGTGTCATCGACGTGATCGAGGGCCGCCAGGCCCCTGACCTGGACCGATGGCTCGTCGATCAAGCGGAGGAGTGGAAGGCAGCGGTGGCCATCACGGTGTGCGATCTGCACGAGCCATTCCGAGCAGCGCTGGCCCGCCACCTTCCTGATGCGACTGCGGTGGCCGATCCCTTCCACGTCGTGGCCGTGGGCACTCGCTGTGTCGATGCCACCCGCCGACGCGTGCAGAACGACACCCTCGGACATCGTGGCCACAAGGGTGACCCGCTCTATCGGTGCCGCAAGCTCTTGGCCATGGCTGAAGAGCGCCTGGAGGACAACGGCACCAGCAAGTTGCGCGGTCTGCTCGCCGCCGGGGATCCCTTCGGCCATGTGCGCGAGGCGTGGACAGCAAAGGAATGCCTTCGTGACCTCTACACCCTCTATGGCGAGCCCGAGCTCGCCGGACGCTGGATCGACGGGCTCATCGAGGACTGCCGGGAAGCCCGGGCCCCAGAGGTGCGGAGCGTCGCTCGCACGCTGAAGCGATGGCGGAATCAGATCCTGGCCTGGCACACCACCGGCGCCTCGAACGGCCCCACCGAGGGGCTCAACTCGATCATCAAGAAGGTCAAGCGGGTTGGGGCCGGCTTCAGGTCATTCACCAACTACCGGCTGCGGATCCTGCTGGCTGTCGGGGGCTGCAATTGGTCGCTTCTCAGTCCTGCACCCCGCTGAAACGCGAAGGACCGGGCAAGGCCCGCGGGGAGGGGGGTGATGCGCTGGGCGACCTCGAGGTTGGCGAGGCTGCGCATGATGAAGGCCGACATCTGTCCGCGGGTCAGGGACTGCCCCGGGTCGAACAGGTTCATCCCGTCGCCGACGGCAATGCCCACCTCGGCCAGTGCGTTGATGTTGGGCTCGTGGATGCTGTTGTCGTCGTCGGTGAAGTAGTTGTTGTCGTTGGCCCCTTCTGTGCCTGTGAGGAACTCGAGTGCCTGGGCGATCAGGCTCGCCATCTGCCCCCGGCTGAGGGGAACCGACGGGCCGTAGGAGGTGGGAGGAAGGTGGTCCGGGCCGCCACGCACGATGCCGGCGTCGGCCAGTTGGTTGATGCTCTCCACATGGGCGTCGTCGTCGGCCACATCGTCGAAGGCATTGACACCGTCGTAGGCGGGGAGCTCCTTCAGGGCGCTGCCGGGATCTCCCGACCGACTTGCAGCTCGTTGGCCATGTTGCTCATCCGCGTGAGAAACGATGCCATCTGGGCTCGGGTGAACGTAGCCGCCGGCCCATAAACACCAGGCCGGAGACCGAAGGTGATGCCGGCGTAGGCCTGGCACCGGATCGCCGGTGCGAAGGTTGGGGTTCGTCCACGTCAGCGAACGGTCATAGTCCTGAGGGACGTCGGCGCAGAAGGAGCCGATCACCGTTGCCGGTGGCGGATCGCCAGTCTGGGCGGACACCGGAGACAAGGCCAGGACTGCCAGCGCAACCACTCCGGCCAGCGTGGCCACGCAAAGGCGGCGGATCCGCCCATGGGAAGCTGTGGTCTGGACAGCGGAACGAAGCTGCCCCACGTCGCCGAGAAAGCGCAGTGGCGGTGCTTGTCCGTCGATCTGCCGATACATGATCCTTGGCCGACATCTCGGTAACGCTGAGCGACTAGGCGATCAAGCGAGCAGCTCAGGAAAATCTACGGGGCTGACGTCGTCGGTCCGGCCGTGAGTAACCACCCCGTCGTCGCGCCGGCGGGTCGATGCTGTACCTTGCCCACCTTGCTGGCGCCGAGATCCGGGGATGAGGAGAGGGCCGGCATCAGCCCTTGTCGCAGGCGCGGATACGGTGTCGTCGCCGCCGGAGGACGTTGGCTTGGCTGGTGAGTCCAGCCCCAAGGTGGTTTCGCTGGACGATCAACGAGCGACCGACCAGCGCCTCACCGGGGCCAAGGCGGCAGCGCTGGCCACGGCCGCTGCGCACGGGCTCCCGGTACTGCCTGGCTTCGTGCTCACCACCGCGGCAACGGCGCCGGGCGAAGTCGCCGGCGCCGTCGGCCCCGAGGTCCGGGCGGCCTGGGAAAAGCTCTCGGACGGCGGCAGGCGATCGCTCGTCGTCCGCTCGTCGTCCACCGTCGAGGACCTGGCGGGAAGCTCGATGGCCGGGCGCTTCGAGTCCGTGGTTGGGGTCAACGGCTGGGATGCGTTCCAAGCCGCCGTCCGCACCGTGCTCGATTCACGCCGGCATGCGGCCGAGGGCGTGGCCGACCTCACCGGGGACGAGCCACTGGCCGTGCTCGTCCAGCCCCTCGTCGACTCCACCGCCGGCGGGGTCCTCTTCGGCGTCGATCCCGTCAGCGGCCGGACCGACCAGCTCGTCGTCGCCGCGTCCACGGAGGGCCCCGATGCGGTGGTGAGCGGGAAGGTGGAGGGCAGCCGCTACGTCATCGACCGCAGTGGTGACGAGGTCCAAGCCGACCACGGTGGCGGTGGCGCACGCCTGGAGGGGAGTCAGTTGTCGGCACTGGCCGAGCTGGCCGGTACCGCAGCAGACATCTTCGGCGGCCATCAAGATGTGGAGTGGGCGTTCGACCGCCAAGGGAATCTGGCGCTCCTGCAGAGCCGGCCAGTGACCACTGAGGTGGCGGGCGTTCCCTGCGGTCCCATCCTGGGGCCCGGCCCGGTCTCGGAGACCTTCCCGGAGCCCCTTGCCGCCCTCGAGCAAGATCTGTGGGTAGCGCCTCTGCGGGAGGCCCTCTGCCAGGCACTGCGCCTGGCCGGTGCAGCCACGGAGACGGAGCTCGCCGCCTCGCCGGTCGTGGTCTGCATCGGGGGAAGGGTCGCCATCGACCTCGAGCTCACGGGAGTGGTCCCCCGCCGCTCACCACCCTCCCGCCTCGACCCCCGGCCCCGGCTCCGGCGGTTGCGGGCGGCATGGCGGGTCGGGCGGCTTCGTGCTGCCTTGCCCGGATTGGCGGACGATGTGGTGCAGCAGACCGACACCGCCCTCGCCGCCGTTCCTGACCTCGACAGCCTGAGTGATCGCCAGCTGCTGGCGGTGTTGGACCGTGGCTCGGCGGCACTGGTCGCCGCCCATGCCCACGAGGTGCTCATTGGTCAGCTCGTTGCGCCCGACGCACCTCGCCTGACCGGCACGTCGGTGGCGCTGCGGGTGCTCGCCCACGCTCGCCAGCGTGGGACACCGGACGAGGAGATCATCGCCCGTCATCCCGTGGTCCTCGCCCTCAGCCCTCCGAGGATCAGTGCCGGGAACCCTCTGCCCCGACCGGTGGAACCACCGCCGTGGCGGCCGGAGAGAGCGCGCGACCACGATGCTGTGCTCCGCGAGGCGCTGCGCCTGCGGGCGAGGTGGCTCCAAGAGCTGACGGCCCGGGTGGCGTGGGTGCTCGGCGAACGCCTGGCCGACCGTGGTGTACTCGACGACCCCGAGCTCGTGCGCCGGTTCAGACGGGACGACCTGCAAGGCATCGTGCTCGGCGGGACCGAGCCGACCGCTCTCCCTGGCCAGGCCGAGGCCGGCACCAGCGAGCCGCTTCCCGCCCGGTTCCGCCTCAGCGATGCTGGTCGCCCCATTCCCATGGTGAGCGGCGACGAGGGGGCCGGGACCGGCGCTGGCGGTGGAGTGGGTCGCGGCGTGGTGGTCCACGACGTGGCCGACGCGAAGGACGGAAGCGTCCTTGTGGTTCGCAACCTGGACCCCTCCATTGCCCCCATCCTGCCCCGGCTGGCCGGCCTGGTCGCCGAGACCGGCAGCGTCCTCGCCCACATCGCCATCCTCGCCCGCGAGGCGAACCTCCCCACCGTCGTCGGGTTCCCCGGTGCGATCGACAAGTTCCCGCCCGGAGCACGTGTGGCCGTCGACGGCAGCGAGGGCGACGTCGAGATCGTGGACGACCAGCGATGAGGAAGATCGCCTCGCTGATCGCCGTCGCCGCCGTCCTCGGCTCCGGCGCATACGTGTTCGTCTACATCTACCGATGGGAGTGGAACCGGGCGCTGATGATGGGCATCTTCCTCATCGCCACGGAGATTCCCGTGGCCACCGCCCTGATCCTGCGCAAGGTGGGCAAAACTGCCACGGTGCAGGCCACGGCGCCCGACCCGGGGGTGCTGGCCCGAATCCAGGAGGCCGCGCCTCGACGCCATCACTTCGCCTGGCTCGACCCGCGTTCCGGTCGCACCAACGTCTTCATCACCATGTTCGTCGGTGGTGGGATCCTGGTCTCGGGGCTCGCATGGGCCATCGACCGGTTCGCCTCCCGTACCGGCGGCCGACGGCTGGAAGGTGACCTAGCCACCCGGCTCGGGGCGATTGCCTTTCCTGCCGAGGGCCTGGTGGCCGACGACACTGAGCTGCTCGCCGAGGAGGCCCCATTTCATGACGACCCTGAGCTACGGCTCCTGCTTGGCACCAACGGCCGCCCGTGAGCCGAAGCCTCGGGGGGATGGTGGCCGCCGTCGTCGTCGTGGTCGGTGTTGTCCTCTTACGGGAACAGACCATGACGAGGCATCAGCCGGGGGTGCCGGGCACCGCCACCGAGGTGATCGTGAGCGCCGCCACCCGGAACGCCGAGCCGGCGTCCACGGTGACGGAGCTCACCCAGGCGCTCGTCAGCACATGCCGCTTGGAGGTCGACGCGGAACCCATCTCCGAACTGGAGCGATTGTCCAGTAAGGATCGCCGGTACCGGCTGGTGTTGGCGCCGGCGCTCGACGAGTTCGACGAACGTCAACTGCACGGTTGTCTGGAAGACGCCCGCATCAACCATCTTCAGTTGAAGGTGACGCGGCTCCGTGCGATCTCCAGCGGCCGCTGAGCGAGCACGGGCACAGGTCAGCTGCGGATGACCGACCACATTCGCCGGGGCCCGTCGAAGAGCCGGCTGACCGACTTCACCCAAGCCGGCGGCTGCTCAACGTCGCCGTCGTTCTCGAGCGACGCGGCATAGACGATCTGCTCGAATGAGGGTGGGCCCACCGCCAGATTCCGGCCCAGCGCGTCCCATGAGCTCCCCTTGCCCTCCTCGACCAGATAGGTCGCCGCCATGACGCCGGTGCGCCCCACCCCGGCGCCGCAGTGCACGAACACCCGACCCTCAGCATGTCGGACCACCTTGACGAAACGCGCCGCCTCTTCAGGCTGCGGTGTCTGGCCGTCCCTGATCGGCATGTGAATTCGCTCGATGCCGAGGTCATCTAGCACTGATGAGGGCACAACGACGTCACGTTCGGCTCGCAGATCGACCACGGTGGACACCCCCCGCTCGGCCAGCTCTCGATAGCCCTCGACGCTCGGAGCATCTCCCCGCCACAACTTGGTGTCGACCGCTCTCACATTTCCGATGCCCTCGATGCTGAATCGGGGGTTGTCCTCGCTCAGCCGGCTTATCACGAACGCGGCCAAGATGAGGACGTTCCCGGCCAGGAGCAAACCAATCGTCCCAATCAGCAGCCGGCGGACGTTTCGCACGGTGATCCACCGTACCGCGACCACCGGACGTACCGCGCCGTCAGTCTCCTTCGGGCGGTCTGCGACGCCTCCGAAGGGCCCTTCCGAGGACGAGCAAGGCCACGACCGACGCTGCGACGTTCTCCACCCTGGCCCTGGCCCCGTGCTGCGCAGGCGACGTTTCCGCCACGATGGTCGAGGCCTGCGCCGAGGCAGGAGCCGCGGGCAGTGCCGGTCGAGGTGTCCACTGACCTCCGGCAGCCAGCTTCCCGGGACCCCCGCGCAGCGACCGCCCAGGCCATCCGCTCGCCGTCCCCACGAGACTGACCAGGCTGGGCACGATGAAGGAGCGGACGACGAAGACGTCGATGAGGATGCCCAGCGCCATGGCGAAGGCGAACTCCCGGAACGGGCTCAGCGGTACCACGGCGAGAACGGCGAAGCTGAGGGCCAGCGTGATTCCTGCGACGTTGATCGCCCTCGTTGACCGAGGAACAGCGACCCTGATCGCATCCACGAGGGGCCGATCGCGAGCCTCCGCCCAGATGTAGCCGACACCGAAGATGCTGTAGTCGGCACCGAGCGCAACCAGTAACACCGCGGCCGCGAAGGGGACGTAGAACGTGAGTCCTCCCTGGCCACCAAGTGTCTGGAACACGAAGGTGGTGAGCCCCAGTGTTGCGGTCACGGCCAGGAGGTTGACGATCATGAGGTACAGCGGTGCCACCAGGGCGCGTAGAAACAGGACCAGCAGGAGGAAGCCCAGCGCTGTGGCCACGAGGATGATGCGAACGAGGTCGGCTTCGGTCTGGGTGACCGTCTCCCTGGCCAGGGCGGTGTCCCCGGCGAAGCTGGCTTCGGCATCGGGAATGCCGGCCTCGGCGAGCATCGTATCCAAGTCGTCGTGGATCGCGTCGAGGCTGTTGATGGCCGCCGAACCGAGAGGGCTGTCGCCGAGGAAGACCACGTAGCGAGCGGCGTTCCCCGATCTGGCCAGGACCGCCCCCAAGTTGAACGATGTTGGCTGGTTGGCGGGCCCCACGACGGCTTCCACGCCCGCTCGCTGTTCGATCAGCCTCTGCAACCGGTCGAGCGCAGGTCGCCGATCCGTGACGTCAGTGCCCTCGACCAGGAGGATTGCCGGTGACAGGATGCCCGGCATGAAGCCCCGGGCGGCGGCGTCGGCAGCCCTGTTGGCATCGGACTCTTCCGGCAGGGACCCTATGACGGAGAAGCCGAGGTCGAGGTGGCGGACCGGTGCAGCGGCGAGGAGCAGCACCGCCACCCCGGCCACCACGACGGTGGTTGCTCCTCGCCTGCGGGTGATGGCCTCGACCACCCGGCTCCGCAAGGCGGGACGTTCGACCAGCGACTCGGCGGCTGTCGGGCGTCGCGGCCAGAAGGTGGTTGACCCGACGATGGAAAGGCACGCCGGCACAAAGGTGATGGCAACGAGGAGACTGATGAGGATGGTGAGGGCCATTCCGGGGCCGAACGCCCGGAAGGCTTCGATCCGCGCCACGACAAGAGCGAGGCTGCCGGCCGCCACGGTGAGGCCGGCGACGAGCACGATCGGGGCGAACTCTGCCGTGCTGTGGCGGGCGGCGTCCAGGCGGTCGTCTCCGGCAGCCAGGCGCTCCCTCATCCCGGAGAGGAAGAAGATCGAGTAGTCCGTCACCACCCCGAGCAGGAGGGCCACGAGGACCGGCTGCATCTCGCTCGGCAGGTCGAAACCGAGCTTGGCGCTCAACCAACCACCGACTCGCAGCACGGCGTTGAGGGCAAGTGCCACCGTCACCATCGTCACCAGCGGAGCACCGACGGCCCGGAAGCTCAGAGCGACGATGAGGAAGATGAGCGCGACAGTGGCGATCTCGACGGTGTGCAAATGACCACGCAGGAGCCTCAGTTGTTCGATCCTGCCGGGCACCACCCCGCTCACCCCGACCAGGTGATCGTCTGGCCCACCCGCGTACCACTCGGCATAGTCCTCGGCCACGTTGGTCTGAGCCAGGAAGTTCACCGTGGGCCGGAAATAGAGGTAGGTGATGGCGGTGGTGCCGTCCTCGCCGGTGGGTAACAGCCCGTAGTCGTTGATGACCGGCAGGGCGAACTCGATGCGCTCCAAGTGAGGCGGGGGATCAAGGTTGACGTCCAGGGCGTTGGTCAGGATCTCGAACCGTTCCTCAAGCGAGAGCCCTCTAGGATCCCGCTGTACCACCGCCACTCGGGTGAGCACCGGGAACCCGAATTCCTGGAATGATCGGATTTCGGTCTGGATGGCGGGATTGTCGGGAGTGGTGAGCCCGCTGAACCGCCCGCTGCCCCCCGTCTCCCCCAGGGTTGGAAGCGTCATGGCCAGGGCCACGGCGCTGACCACCCAGAGAACGACGATCACCCACCGCAGCCGAACCAGGGCGATCGCGTACCACCGAGCTATACCCACGGCAGGTTGGTGCTGCAACGGTGGGTGCTCACTGCCTCCTCTCCGCCCTCCGGGGCCGGCTAGTCAAGCCCAGCCTGGTCAACTCGGCGTTGGCCAGATGACGATAGGAACCGCGTTGGAGGTCGGCCCACGGATCGGCGCTGACCTGCGTCAAGCTGTCGTACGGCAGATGCTGCACAGCCCGATGGGCCAGGAACTCCTCGAGTCGTGGGTGTTGGTCGATACGATCGAGTGCTCTTCCCACCGCTCGCCTCTGTCGGGCCAGTGAGATGCGCAACGGAACGTACAGCGCGAGAACAGGCACGGTGGGGATCAGGACGAGCGCCGCTCCGAGCAGCACGCTGACCGATTGCACGGTGTCACGGCTGGACAGCCCGGCTACGTAGACGTCTTTGGCAGTGGCCCGCACATCGTTGCCGAAGCGCTCCGACGCTTCACCGATCAGCGGCAACCTGCCCACCTCCTGGAGGGCAGCTCCTGCGGTGTCGAGTGCCTCACCGGACTGCACAAGACTGTCGCTCACCTCGGTCAGCTTCTCGATCTCCAGGCCGGTGGCGATGCCGACGATGACCCACACGAGGGCCCATGCCACCAATGCGGCGCCGAGAAGGTGCCGGCGCCTGCCACTCTGGGGAAGCATCATCGTCATCGGCCTATCCTTCTCGACGTTCGATGCTGCATGTCCCCGGGGCCGACGGAAAGCATGCACCGAGAAGCCGCTGCGAGCCGTTGGAGGGAGGACGATGTCAGAGCCAGCCGAGGACGATCTCCCCCCACTCGGCCGACGCACTCCGGCTCGTCCGCCTCGGACCGCTGAGGCCAGTTCTCCACGCACCTCGCTCGTTGCATTGCTCGCTCTCGCGGCAGGGTTGGTCGTCGGCATCCCCGTCGGAACGACCCTCGACGGAGGATCCGACGAGCAGCCTGTTCCCGAGGCGTTGAGCAACGACGTCGAGGAGGCAGCTCTGCCAACCACCACCGTGGCGACACTTCCGCCGGAATGTGTCGAGACCATCCGTTCCGCCCAGCAAGCCTTGCTCCTGCTCGACGAAGGCCTACAGAGCCTCGGTGACCTCGATGTACTGGAAGTCGAAAGGGTGCTCGCGGACATGGAGCGACTTCGCCAGGGCTTCGCTCGTCGCGCGCAGCAGTGCCTGGAGGACCCCGTAGCAGCACCGATGCCTAAAGGGCAGGGTCTTGGGGAATAGGGCCCACATGGGAACAAGACGAGCAATAGCATCCGTTGCAACTGCGTTCACGTTGGTGCTCGCCGGCTGTGGTAGCGAAGATGTCGATACAGACGCAGTGGTGGAAGACGCGAGCGAAGACGCGCGAGCCCAAGCCGAAGAGGCGTTGGCCGATCTGCGCACTGAAGCCGAGGAGGCTCTGGATGAGCTGCCGACGCCCGAAGCCCCTGACGTCAAGCAGGAGCTCCTCGATCGCTGCCGCGACACGGTGGGGAGCATGCGCGACGCCGACTTGCAGACTGCGGACTCCGTCCAGCAGATTTGCGACCGCATCGAAGGCGCGGACGTGAGCGACGTGGACGTGTTCAATGAGATCCAACAGGAGATCGAAAATCTCGAGATGAGCTAGCGCACCATCAACTCCGAGTCAGGCGCCTAGACCTCGCGCTGCTCGACTTCGGTTGGCGTGGCCTGCTGTCCTACCCCGGTGGCCAATTCTTCCTTGCGCAAGGTTCCGCCGGCGTGTGGATCGAGCGGCGGTGTGTCCATTCCCGCCTCTTCCCTGATTCCCTCGATCACCTCGCTGACAGCAGTAAGCGAGCTGCAGGACGGACGCCAACCGAGCTCTGTCCGCGCTTTCGTCGTGTCCATCACCGGCAGGCTCAGCGCCAGGTCGATCAGCATCGGGCTGGCGGGGATCAGACGGAGGCGCCAGGCCGCGGCCACAGCGGCGCGAACGGGCCAGAGGGGCAGGCAGACCGGTCGGGCACCGAGGAGTTCGCCGAGGGTGCGGGCGTCGAGCACCGGGTCGGCCGCGATGTTGAACGCTCCGTCGACGGGCCGAAGGATGGCCAGACGGTAGGCGTGGGCGGCGTCGAGGGAGTGCAGTGCTTGGAAGCGCAGACCCGGGAGGTCGGGGAACACCGGCAGGAGACGGGGACGCACCAGTCGGTTGGGCAGCAGAGGGCCGGCGAAGAGCCGGCGTTGTTCCGACGAAGCTTCACGCTTGAAGATGAAGCCGGCGCGGAGACGGACCACGCGGATCTCCGGGTGCTCGAGGGCGAAGGTGTCGAGTGTCCGCTCGAGGTAGGACTTCTCCCGCCCGTACGAGGCGTGGGGAAGGGCGTGGGTAGGCCACGTCTCGTCGACGGGGTCGTCCTGAGGTCCGGGCGAGTAGGCGCCCACCGACGACGCGTACACGAGCGCCGGCACGCCGGCGTCGGCCACGGCGTCGAAGACGCGGATGCTGCCGAGGACATTGTTGCGCCACGTCTCGAGGTCGTCATGGGTTGGCTGGAAGATCCACGCCAGGTGCACGACGACGTCGGCACCTCGGAAGTGGGGTTCGAGGTCGTCCTTGGCCACGTCGACCTGCGCCCAGGTGGTCTTGGGGGGCTGCCAACTAGGCGTCCGGCGAGCCAGGCCGACAATGGTCTCGACCTCGGGCTCCGCGCCGAGAACCTCGATCAGGCTGGTGCCGACGTTTCCGGTGGCCCCGGTGATGACGACTCGCATCGCTGATCCTCCAAGAGGGTTGGGCCCGTCATCCAGGCGAGTCCGCCGCGCTGCCCGCACCGGACCAATGGGTCGGCGCCCACACGGGCTGCACGCGGGCAAACGGATTGCGTACCTCGGCCGGTCGGGGGGTCGTCAACGGCCGGCCGTAATGGCGGTACAGCTTGCGCTCGTCTTCGGGGGTCGCCGTTTCGGGGTCGAACTCGGGCGCCTCCTCGATCTGTTCCTTGGTGTAGGCCACGACGATGTCGTCGTCCCTGATTTCGACCGGACGGAGGGACACGAGGCGGCGGTGGCCGCGAATCCGCCCCATCTTCACCGTGGCCCACTCGGGTAGCCCATTGACCTGGTCGACCCAGATCTGTTCGATCGCGCCGGCCGTGTCGCCGTTGCTGTCCACCACCGCCCGGCCACGCAACGCGATCAGCTCATCAATGTCGGAAATGTCGATCCCTGCCATGGGTCCTCGCCTCCCTGTCTGCTTGTACTGACCTTCTTTCCGTCGAGCTGCGAGAACTAACCCCGCGCACCACAAGTCAGGGCTGGCCTCATCCACGCCAAGCAGCGTGCGTCCCAGAACGACCACGACGACGTGGAAGAGGCTGCCGGCCGACTGCTCGAGCACCTCGACAGCGCCACGACTGGGAGTAGAAGCGGCGAGTCGACTTGAGCAGCGTGCTGCATTGGGTCACTCAATGAGGCGGAGCAGTTGGCCGGCCGTGCTCAGCTCGGCCGAGAGGGTCTTGTAGCCGACCTCATCGAAGAGAACGGTGACAACGTCGCCTTCCACCCTGACCACCTGACCGTCACCCCATTGGTTGTGGTTGACCCGCGACCCCTGCGGAAACCGGGCGTCCTCCCCCTCAGCCGGCCGCTTAGCTGCAGCCCCTGACGCACAGGTGTCGCAGAACCCACAGTCGTGGTCGTACTTCTCGCCGAAGTAACTGAGCAGGAACCTGCGCCGGCACGTCTGGGTCTCGGCATAGGCGCGCATCATTTCCAGCCGGCTGGCCTCCACCTGCTTGCGCCGCTCCTCGTGGCCAGCGATCGCCTGGGCCGCCCGGGCCGGGTCGTCGGCCCGTGCCCTGACCTCGTCGCCGTTGACGGCGACCGCGTTGTCGTCTTCGAGCCTGGTCACGGCGAGGGTCACCTTTCGCCGGCTGAGCTCCACCGCCTCATGGAGATCCGCTACATCGGCTGTGCCGCCAGCCTCTCCGAGTGCCGCGGCCACCTCCTCGACGTCGGTGGACTTCAGGCCACCGCCGGCGCCGAGGAAGCGACGCAGCCCGAGGTCGGCGGCACGATAGAACAACGTCGCCTCTGCCTCGGCACCATCGCGCCCGGCCCGTCCGATCTCCTGGTAGTAGGAGTCCAGCGACTCTGGGACGTCACCGTGGACCACGAAGCGGACGTCGGGCTTGTCGATGCCCATCCCGAACGCGGTCGTTGCCACCACGACATCGACGTCGCCGGCCATGAACGCCCGGTGGACGTCGTCTCGCTGTGACCCTCGGAGCCCGGCGTGGTAAGCGGCGGCTCGTACCCCTCGGCCACAGAGCGCGTGGGCGAGCTCCTCAGTTCGCTTGCGAGTCGCGACGTAGACGATTCCGGCACGATGTCCTGCCGACAGAACCGTTGCTCGGTCGAGGACCATGCCGTCCTTCTCCCGGGCGTCGGTGGGGTGTTCGACGGCAAGACGGATGTTGGGCCGGTCGAAGCCGCGGACGACGACCTTGTGGTCCCGGAGGTGCAACCGCTCGGCAATCTCGCTCTGCACCGGAGGCGCGGCGGTGGCGGTCAGGGCGATGACGACAGGGTGGCGCAGGTCGTCGATGACCTGGCCCAGACGGAGGTAGTCGGGTCGGAAGTCGTGGCCCCACGAACTGATGCAATGGGCCTCGTCGACCACGAACACCGATGGCTGAGCCTCTTTGAGCGCCTGCATGGTGTCCGCTCGGGAGAGTTGCTCGGGAGCAAGGAAGAGGAACTCCACCTCACCGTCACGAAGGCCGTCGAAGGCACTCTGTCGGTCCTTCGCCTTCATCGAGGAGTTGGCGGGCACCGCATCGCCCAACGAGTCCTCGCCCAGGCTCGCGACCTGGTCGTGTTGCAGGGCGATGAGCGGCGACACCACCACCGTCGGCCCCTCGACGGACGCAGCCACGAGTTGGTAGATCGCCGATTTGCCGTATCCGGTGGGCATGACGGCCAAGACGTCGTGTCCGGCCATTGCCGCGTCTATGGCCTCACGCTGCTCCGGACGCAACTCCTCAATGCCCAGTCCCCGCTGTGCCAAATCCGCAATGTCGCTGTCCGTTCCCACGTGGCCGCCTCCTTGCCGACATCCGCACTACCCCGCGAACGCCACCGGCAACCGAGTCGTCTGGCCCGAGGCCCACCCAACGCCGATTGGGGTGAACCGGAAGATCTATACAGCAAGAAGGAGTGCGGCGTAGGCGGTGGCGCCAGCAAGAAAGGGAACGAACCGGCTTCGCCGCTCGCTGGGCACCTCCTCCTTGAGGACGTTGAGGATCACCCCTCCGCCGAGGAGGGCCAGAGGGACGGCGATGGCAGCGGCAGACAGTTCCGCGACCAGACCGACGGCCCAACCAGCGATCAGCGCCAAGGAGACCAACCAACGGCCCACGGAGGCGTAGGCGTGTTTGTGGTGCTCTCGCAGCGAGTAGTCCGTGACCAGAAAGTGCACCGCCATCGCGAAGGCGAAGGTGAGCAAGGCCGATAGACCTTCGTCCTCGCGATGGAGCAGCAGGTAGCCGATGAGCGCGTTGTAGAGGCCGAAGGAACCGATGCTGACCCAGAACGCAGCGGAACCGGTGGAATCGTCGCCGGATTCCTCGCGCTTGCGGTGACGCGATGAGAGTGCGAGTCGCTCCAACCCGTAGAAGACGGCCAGCCCGGCGAGAGCCAGCAACCACACATGACGCTCCAGGATTGGCAACCATCCCCTTTCCTCGAATGCGGCCTGGCCCTCCTGGAGCTCTGGCAGGAGATGCACAAAGACATAGGAGACCGACACTCCGCCGGCCAGCGACAGCCAGCGGCTACGGGGTATGCCCTCGAGGAAGCGGAGCTTGCCCGCGTGCAGGTGAACAAGCGTGAGAGTCAGCGCAGCGCCCAGGGCCACGGCCGCGGAGGTTTGCATGGAGCTGAGCATCCCCGGCGGCTGATGTCGACAACCGCCGAGCTGGTGCTAAGGAGTCCTCGGTGTGCCGGTGAGGCGTTCAGGGAAACGACACAACCGTGCCCAGAACAGTAAGCATCTCCCTGCCGCCGGAACGCAGCGCCGGGCTGTGCCGCCGTCTCCAGGATATGGACGGCACGCTGTCCGTACGGCTGCATCGGGGTGTATCGGTGCAGCCAGAGGGAGACGTGGTCGAGGCCGAGGTCCTGGACCGAGACATCGGACAGGTGATGGCCCTTGTCGACGATGTCGGGCTCGGACAGGATTCCTCCGTCTCGGTCACCACGAGCGCACCTTCGAGCGTCGTCAGTGCCGGTCAGATGAACGCCGTCGTCCGCGACACGAGCACGTCGACGTGGGAGGAGATCGAGTTGACGCTCGGGCGCGAGAGCACGATGACTTCGCTCAAGGTCGTCGTGATGGCTCTGGTCGGCGTCGTGGCCGCGGCCGGCATCCTCACCGGTGCGCTGCACGTCGTGGTCGGGGCCATGGTGATCGCGCCTGGGTTCGAGCCGCTCGTACGGATCGCCCTCGGGCTCGTACATCGACGTCGCAGCTGGCGAGACGGTCTGGTCGACAGCGCTCGCGGTTACGGAGCGCTGCTCCTCGGCGCGGCCGCCTGCGCCGGCCTTCTGTCCGCCTCGGGGACCTCGCTGCCGGAGGGAACAGCGACCTACCACTCAGGTGCGGCGCTCGTGTCCTACTGGACCTCCACGACGGTGGGGTCGGTGATCGTCAGCGTCGCTGCCGGCGTTGCCGGTGGGCTGCTTGTCGTTGCCCGTCGGTCCGTGCTGACCGCTGGTGTAATGATCGCGTTGGCCCTCGTGCCGGCGCTGACCATGGTCGCCATATCGGCCGTCTCAGCCGATCCAGCTCTGCTGGGCAGCGCCGCCCTGCGCTGGCTGGTCGACGTGGTCGCCGTAGTCGCCGCGTCCGTGGCCGTGCTCGCGCTTCACCGACGTACCGATCCGAGACCCAGCCCCGAGTCGTAACCCATGCCATCCGCCCCACCCGGTGCGGCGTGGGTGCAGCCAATGCAGGCTCGGCCCTTGCGACAGCGACACGAAGACATGAGCAAAGAAACAACCGGTTCGCACTGAGCAGACCGCTCCTTACCGCAGCGGCGGGGCGTGAACTGGAGAAACTGCAAGATGATCCCGTCTCACTTCAGCTAGCCGGGGACTCGACCGCCCGGAGCGGTGGCCCGTCGGCGGCGCAGTGGTAGTGATCATCGGTCGCCAGAGCGTCGGCGTCCGGCTCGACGAGCTTCTCGGCCAGGATGTCGTCGGTGATGGTCGCCCACGACACGGCCGCCGCCACGACCGCCAGCGCGGCGGTGAGAAAGGCGGCAGTACGGAAGCCCGAGGCGAACGCCGCCGGATCGGTGAAGTCGTCACCGGTGATGCCGGCGAGCACCGGCAGGGCGGCCACGGCCAGGAGTTGGGCGACTCTGGCCACGGCGTTGTTGACGCCCGACGCCACGCCGGCGTGGCGTTCGTCCGCTGCGGCCAACACGGTGGCCGTCAGCGGCGCCACGGTGAGAGCCAAGCCGAGACCGAAGACGACCGCCGCCGGCAGGACTGTTGCCGTGTAGCTGGAGCCGGGTTGGATGCGAGCCATGAGCGCCAGGCCGGCACCGACGACTAGAGGACCGAGGGTCATCGGAAGGCGGGGACCGATGTGCGACGCGAGGACGCCGGCCTTGGCCGAGAGCACCAGTAGGAGGAGGGTGACCGGCATGAGGGCCAGGCCACTTTCGACGGGGGAATAGCCGAGCGACGTCTGCAGGTAGGTGGCCAGGAGGAAGAACATGCCGCCGAGAGCCGCATACATGGCGAGGGTCATGAAGTTCGCTCCGTTGAACTGACGAGAGGTGAAGATGTCGAGGGGCAGCAGCGGATGCCGTCCCCGCCGCTCGGCGGCCACGAAGCCGGCCAGCCCGACGACGCCGGCGACGCCGGCCAGCATCACCAACGGTGAGGTGGCCCCGCGTCCGGGGGCCTCGATCAAGGCGTACGTCACGCCCCCGAGGCCGACCGCACCGAGGAGCCCGCCGGCGATGTCGATCTCGCCGGTCACCGTCGGGTCCAGCGTCTCGGGAACGTAGCGGCGGGTGATCACCGTCACGGCCACGGCCAAGGGCAAGTTGAGCAGGAAGACCCAGCGCCAAGACCCCTGCTCCACCAGGTAACCGCCGAGCAGGGGACCGACGGCGGTGGCCACCCCGCCGAGTCCCGACCATGCACCGATGGCCCGGGCCCGGTCACCGGGGGCAAAGGACGCCTGCAGGATGGCCAGCGATCCGGGGGCCAACAGCGCCGCACCCACCCCCTGCAGGGCCCGGGCTGCCACCAACGTCGAGATGTTCGGGGCAAGCCCACAGAGCGCGCTGGCCGCCGCGAACCAGACCACCCCGAC
Organism: Acidimicrobiales bacterium; assembly: GCA_035942015.1. Classification (GTDB taxonomy): domain Bacteria; phylum Actinomycetota; class Acidimicrobiia; order Acidimicrobiales; family CADCSY01; genus JADDRA01. The sequence goes on from DASZDM010000233.1 coordinate 27,807, forward strand.
AAGGAAGACCCGCCGGCGACCGAAGCGGTCGCCGAGGGAGCCACCCAGCAGGATCAGCGCGGCCAGAGGAAGCAGATAACCGTTGAGGATCCACTGCAGTCCGGCAGTGGTCGTGTCGAGGTCCCGGCCGATGGCCGGCAGAGCGACGTTGACCACGGTGGCGGTCAGCCCGGCGATACCCGAGCCGAGGATGGTGGCGACGAGCACCCAGCGCCCCCGTCGAGAGGAGAATGTGATCGCCGGCGGCGCGCTCACGCCATAGTCAGCGGTTCACGTAGGCCTGGCCGATGACATACGCCATGACCGCACAGGCCAGGCCCACGTCGACCAGCACGGCCAGCACCCGCGCCCGACGGATGGGATCGGTGAAGCGGAACCAGCCGACGACGAGAAAGAAGCCCAGCGGCAGCATGCCGCCCACATAGTGGATGTAGAGCTGGACCACCCCCATGCCCTGGTCGAGAAGCTTGATGCCGAGAAGGGCTTGGACCATCAACAGCACCTGGCTGACCACAACCAGGATCTGGCCGCGGCGATCGAAGGGCCGGCGCTTGACCGCCAACCACGTCAGCCAGACCGCGGTGGCGGCCAGACCGGCGATCACGAGTGCGCCGTTGAGGCGGTGCACCCAGGGTTGGACGATGAAGTTGTCGATCTTGCCTCCGCCGAGGTCACCATTCGATTGGGCGGTCACGGCCAGTTCCAAGAGCACCATGGCCGGCAGGGTAGCGACGAGGCATCCAGCGGTAGCGTGCTCCCATGGGGACCAGGCTCGTGGTGGTGGGCGGCGGACGTATGGGTGAAGCGCTCACCGGCGGGCTGTTGGCTGCAGGATGGGGTCGGGCCGACGAGCTGTGCCTGGTCGAGACGCGAGCCGAGCGCCGCCGTGAGCTGAGCGAACGCTTTCCCGGTGTGGCCGTGGCCGAGACGCCGCCGCCGGCCGAGGGCGTGGTGCTCGCGGTCAAGCCCGGCGACGTGGTGGAGACGGCGGGGGCGGTGGCCGGCGCGGGCTTCGACCGGGCACTGTCCATTGCCGCCGGGGTCCCGTTGGCCACCCTGGAGACCGCCCTTTCCGCCGAGGCCGGTCGACGTCCGGTGCTACGCGCCATGCCCAACACCCCTGCCCTGGTGGGCGCCGGAGCGGCGGCCGTCGCGGCCGGAACCTGGGCCGGTGAGGCCGACCTGGCCTGGGCCGAGCAGATTCTCGGAGCGGTGGGCACGGTCGTGCGGGTACCCGAACGCCTGCTCGACGCCGTCACCGGGCTGTCCGGATCGGGCCCCGCCTACCTGTTCCTCGTAGCCGAGGCGTTGACCGATGCCGGCGTCCTGGTGGGACTGCCCCACGAGGTGAGTGCGGCGCTGGCGGTCCAGACCTTGCTGGGCTCGGCTCGGCTCCTGGCCGAGACCGGGGAAACAGCGTCTGCGCTGCGGGCCGCGGTGACCTCCCCGGGCGGCACCACCGCCGCCGGTCTGCGGGCACTGGAGGCTGCGGGCGTCCGGAGCGCCCTGGTCGAGGCCGTAGCCGCCGCCACCGAACGCTCCCGCCAGCTGGGTAGCTCGAACGCTTGACGGGAGCCACTCTTACCAGTGACTAGCTGCAGCGCTGGTTGACCCGCTCTCCCCCCGTAGCGGCTGCGACATCCGCCATGTAGACAGCATCGGGGTCGTTGGTGGGTGGAGCATCAAGCGTGACGAGCCACCGACCGGCGCTCACGTAGCTACCCGTCGAGATGCCTGTTTGCACCAGTGGGCTCCGGCCGTCTGTTCACGCTCTGCCCGCTCCGCCGGGGTGGTGAACAGGAAGATCAGCGCGCAAAACCAGGGAAGCCCCACTTCCCCCTTCCGCCCCAGTGGCCTACAGTGGCCCCAAGCGGAGAAGGGGTGATGTCCATGGCCCAGATCTCGGGTCGCGTCCAGTACCTGACCGTCGCCGAGGTGGCCGAGACCCTCCGGGTGTCGACCATGACCGTCTACCGACTCATCAAGTCGGGGGACCTGGGCGCCGTGCGGGTGGGGAAGTCCTACCGGCTCTCGATCGACGAGGTCGATCGCTACCTGGCCCGGGGATACACCGAAGCGGGGTAGTCACCGATAGCGTCGCGTGCCGATGCCGGCCCGCTTCGACACCGTTTCGTTCCTGTCCGACTACGGGACCGACGACGAGTTCGTCGGTGTGGTGCGGTCGGTCATTCGCGGCATCGCTCCCCACGTGACCGTCGTGGACGTCACGCACGGGATACCGGCCCATGACATCCGTGCCGGAGGGCTGGCGCTGGCCCGCGCCGTCCAGTACCTCGCACCCGGCGTGGTCCTGGCGGTGGTGGATCCGGGCGTGGGTACCGGCCGGCGGGCGGTGGCGGTGGAGGTGACCGAGACCGACAGCATCTTCGTGGGGCCCGACAACGGGCTTCTGGCATCGGCGGTGGCCATGGCCGGCGGGGCCAGCCGGGCTGTCATCCTCACCAACACCGACTTCCACCTGCCCACGCCGGGCGAGACCTTTGCCGGGAGGGACGTGTTCGGGCCCGTCGCCGCCCACCTCTGCAACGGCGTGGCCCTCGACGAGCTCGGCGAACCCGTCGAGACCTCCAGCCTCCTGCCCGGCGTGCTGCCGCTGGCCCGCACGGAGCACGGGCAGCTGATTGCCGAGGTCCTGTGGGTGGACCGGTACGGCAACGTGCAGCTCAACGTCGGCCCGGAGGAGATCGAGCCCCTCGGCGATCCCGTCGTGCTCACCTTCGGAGGCACCACCCGCATCGCGGCGCGAGCTGCGGCCTACGGCGAGATCGGTGCCGGCGCTATCGGCTTGGTGATCGATGCCTACGGCCTGGTCTCCGTGGCCTCCGACCGCCACTCCGCCGCCGCCGAGCTGGGCCTCGGCACCGGTGACAGTGTCACCCTGGGTGAAGCCGAGGCCGCCACCAACGGCCGCCCGGTCACGGCTTCTACCACGACGGTCACACTTCGCCCGACCCGCTCGACGGACGCCATCAAGGAGGACGGATGAGACCGGCGACCACGGTGGCCATCGCCATCCTGCTGCTCATGATCCTGGCCGCAGGAGTGATCCAGTTCGTGGCCCTGACCTAGAACCCCTGACCTAGAACCTAGAACAAGGTGCGACACAGGCGGGTGATCTCCCGCTCCAGGGACTCCAGGCCCTCGACCTTGCCCAGCACCAGTGAGACCCCGACCTCGGCGGCCCGGCGCTCGAGCTCGGCGTCGACGAAGGCGGTGTAGAGGATCATCACCAGGTCGGGGTGCCCGGCCCGGATGCGTGCCGCGGTCTCCAGCCCGTCGAGGGCGGGCATCTTGTAGTCGATGACGGCCACGTCGATGGTTACCTCGTCCACCTTCTCCAGCGCCTCCGCACCACTGGCGGCCTCGGCCACCACCGAGAACCCGTCGAGATCCAACATGTTGCGCAGCATGCGCCGGACGTGATCGGTGTCGTCCACCACCATGACCCTGATCGGCTCGTCCATCGCGGCCACGACGCTACCGCTCTCGGCATCCCTTGCTTCGGACGGCCCCATGCAACTGCTACCGTCGCCGTCGCGAACCTCCTTCTCGTCGTCAACCCCTCGGCCTCTGCGGTCACCGCCCGGGCCCGGGTGGTGATTCACAAGGCGCTCGCGGCCGATCACCAGGTCGACCTGATCGAGACCAGCCGGCGGGGCCACGCCACCCGCCTGGCCCAGGGTGCCGCCGCCGAAGGTCGCGACGTGGTCGTGGTCCTGGGTGGCGACGGCACGCTGAACGAGGCGGCCAACGGTCTGGCCGGATCGGACACCGCCATGGCCGTGCTCCCCGGCGGCTCCACCAACGTCTTCGCCCGTACGCTGGGCTTGCCCAACGACCCCATCGAGGCCACCGCCGCCGTGCTCGAGGCCCTGGAGAGCGGCGCCATCCGCCGGGTCGGCCTGGGATCGGTCAACGGCCGGTACTTCCTGTTCCACACCGGCATCGGCTTCGATGCCGCGGTGGTCGCCCAGGTCGAGCGGCGGGCCGGCCTCAAGCGCTACGCCGGCCACCCGCTGTACTTCTACGCCACGCTCTCGACCTGGTTCCGCCACTACGACCGCAGCCGTCCCCGCTTCGCCGTGCACATGCCAGGCGGTGCCGTGGTCGACGACGCCTACTTCGCCGTGTGCGCCAACACCGACCCCTACACCTTCATGGGAAAGCGAGCCCTGCACCTCACCCCCGACGCCACCTTCGACCGGGGCCTGGCCCTGTTCAGCCTGCGCTCCCTGGCCCTGTCAACGGTCCTGTCGGCGGCCAGCTCGGCGCTGGCCTCGGGAGCTCGGGCCCGGCGCCACCGGCTCAGCGACTACCGCAGCGATCTGGCCGAGGTCACCATCCGGGGCTACGGACCCTTCCCCTACCAGGTCGACGGTGACTACCTGGGCGAGGTCGACGAGCTGGTCTTCCGTCACGAACCCGACCTGCTCGGGCTCGTGGTTGCCTGAGCCCTTGCGCCACCCCGGGCGTCGCCGTAGAATCGACCGCTCCACAACCGTCTTCCTGGAACAACCTCCATGTGGAGACGCCATGTGAAGTCGGTCACGAGATGCGGGGGAGCAGTGGCGCTGACAGCAACGGACTACAACTCTTGGGCGCTTGAGGAGTGGCGTGTCGACGCCTCCTGTCGCAACGCCGATCCCGACCTCTTTTTTCCGGTGGGCACCACCGGGCCGGCGGTGTCGCAGATCGAGGCGGCGAAAATCGTGTGCCGGGCCTGTCCCGTGCGCGAGCCCTGCCTCGAGTTCGCACTGACCACCAACCAGGATTCGGGCGTATGGGGGGCGGCTTCTGAGGAGGAGCGGCGCCTCCTACGCCAGCAACGCCGCCGGGCCTCCTAACAGGCTCGTTGCGCTCGCCCGAAGGACGTGGTCCCGCCTTCGGCGGCGCGCATCACCGTTCCGACAGGGCAGGCCGTGCTTCGCTCGCCGCCTCGTCGGCCAGGGGGACCCGCACCTCTACCGCCGTTCCGCGGCTGTCGCCGGCAAGGGGGCTCTCCATGGTGATCGACCCCTCCAGCTGGGTGGTGACGAGGCTCCGTACGATCGACAGACCCAACCCTCGGGTCTCGACCAGCGAGAAGCCCTGAGGCAGACCGACTCCGTCGTCGACCACCCGCAGGATCAAGCACTCGCCGTCGTTGTCGACGGCCACCTTCACCGTCCCGCCCACCGAGTCTCCTTCGCTCATCGGGTTCATCGGGAAGGCGTGATCGGCGGCGTTCTGCAGGAGCTCGGTCAGCACCACCGCCAGGGGCGTGGCCACCCGAGCGGGAAGACGCCCGGCGTCGCCCTCGCACCGAAAGCCCACCGGTCGGTCGGGAGACACCAGGCTCTCCTCGACCATGCGCACCAACGGCCGGACGATCTCGTTGAAAGGGACGTCCCCGGTCCCCTCCTGTGACAGTGTGTCGTGCACCAGGGCAATGGAGCGGATGCGCCGGACGGACTCCTCGATGGCCCCCTTGGCCTCGGCTGAGGTGAGGCGACGGCCCTGGAGCCGCAACAGCGAGGAGATCGTCTGCAGGTTGTTCTTGACCCGGTGGTGGATCTCGCGAATGGTGGCGTCGAGTGAGACCAACATACGGTCCCGGCGGCGCAGCTCCGAGATGTCCCGCAGCAACAGCAGCGCCCCAGTCGCCCTCCCGCCCTCGAGGAGAGGGAGGCATCGCAGCAGCACCGTGATCTCCTGGCCCCGCTCGAGCTCCTCGGTGACCGGGGCACCGATGGCGAAGGCAGTCTCCACCGCCACCTCCTCCAGGCCGAGGGTTCCCAGCCGCTCGCCCTGGGGGTTGGCGTGCATCCCCAGGCGGTGCAGGGCGGAGACGGCGTTGGGAGAGGCGTATTCCACCCGTCCCTCACCGTCGAGGACCAGCGCTCCATCCCCCACCCGGGGTGCTTCCTCCGTCTCGGTGTCCTCGGCGGCGAAGGGGAACGTGCCCTCGGCGATCATGACGGCAAAGCGGTGGAACACCGAGAGGTAGGTCCGCTCCAGCTCACCCGGTGGCCGGCTGAGCGACGGAATCGACTCTCGGCTGAGGACGGCCACCACCTCGCCGTCCCAGCGCACGGGGACGGCGAGGACCTGGAGGTGCCCGGGGACGGGGAGGACGTCGACTGCGCCCTCGACCGTGCGACCGCCCGTGAGGGCCTGGGTCACGACCGGGCGCCCTTCGGCGGTGACCACGGTCCCGACGAAATCGCTGTGGTAGACCGTCTGACTGGTGGTGGGACGGACCTGACCGGCCACGACGAAGCGTCCGCCGTCACTATCGGCCAGCGGGACGAACAGCAGCAGGTCGGCGAAGCAGAGGTCGGCCAGAGGACCCCACGACGCCACCAGGCGGTGCAGGTGGGCGACGGCGGCACCATCGAGGCCACCTCGGGTACGGGCCAGCTCGGACAGGGTCCCCACCGCTCAGGACCATCCTGCTGGGGCAGGCAACGACGGCGGTGTGCTGATGGGCACGGCCCGCCGCCGGCGCTGCCGGTAGGCGGCGAGGCTGTGGTACCCGGCACCGGCCAGCAAGGCAGCCACCTCGTTCCGGCGCTCGGCCACGTGGACGAGGTCGTGGGCATCCGAGGCAGTGGTGACGGGTACGCCGGCGGCCTGGAAGCGGGCCAGCAGGTCCGGGGAGGGATAGGCCTCACCCACGGGCTTGCGCCATCCCGCCGAGGAGACCTCGGCGGCCATGCCCGAGCGGGCGGCGGCCTCGGCCATGCGCTGGTGGAACTCGTCGGGAACCACCGGCCGTCGACCGCTGATCTTGCACAGGTCGGGGTGGGCGAGGACGTCGCAGACCCCTGCATCGGCCAGCTCCTCGAGCGCGGTGGTGTAGGCGTCCCAGACCGCCTCGATGGTACGGAGGTCCCATTCGCTCACAAAGGCGTCCTGCCCAAAGTTGTCGAAGCCCCATGCGCCGATCCAGTGCACCGAGCCGAGCAGGACGTCGAAGGGGTAGCCGGAAAGAAGGTCAGCCACCTCGTGCATTCGCCCGGCGTAGTGGTCGACCTCGAGGCCCAGCACCACCGGGAGACCTGCCTCCTTGGCCGCCAGCACGACCTCGACATATTCGTCGAGGTCGCCACCCTGCTCACTGGCCCACCACTGTTCCATGGCCGGTGTGAGCTCCGGCTCGTCGAGATCCTTCCACCAGCCCCCGAGCACGGCATCGGCCTGGCGGAATCGGAACAGGTGCTCGGTCAGGGCGATCTCCGTCACGCCGGCGGCCTGTGCCTGGAGGCAGTACATCTCCACCTGTGCCAGCGTCGCCTCCATCGGCCCGTGGCCGTGCGCCCACAGGTGTAGGTGATAGTCGAGCACGGCGAGAGGTTAGAAGCTGACCACAGGGGTGCAGGGTCCGGCGCGCCGTCAGTGGCGGAGGGCGTCGCCCAGGCGGGCCAGGCCGGCCAGGTCGAAGATGTCGGTCTCGAACGCCGGCACCGTGGCCACCACCTCGGCCCCGAGGGCCAGCTCGGCCCGCTGCTCGGCCTCCCGCTTGGCCACCACCTGGAAGTTGAGGAAGCTCTCCCCCAGCTCCCCCAGGACCCGGGTCACGACTCCGGGTTGGACCGGGGGGTCGTCGAGCACCTCGGTGACGACGGTCGCCAATGCACCGGCGGTGGCACTGAGCGCCCGGGCCGCCTCGGTGGCCCGGTGGTCCAGCAGACTCACCGGGAGCACCCGATTGAGCACCACCGCCCCGAGGTGCAGGCGCTTGGTACGCAGTACCTCGACGAAGCGTCCGGCCTCGGAGGCCGGGGCCGCCTCGAGTGTGGTCACGACCACGAACGTGGTGCGACGGTCCTCCAACACTCGTTCCACGGCGCCGGCCCGCTCGACGAAGCCGTCGTACATCGACTGGAAGAGGATGAAGAACTCGGCGATGTCGGCCAGGAAGGCGGAGCCCAGGGCCCGGTCGGCGATCTGGTAGAACGGCCTCGAGGCGGCATTGACCAGGCGGCTGCGGTAGGGCACCAGCAACCAGCGCAGCAGGCGGCTGGAGAAGAACTCGGCCATGCGTTCGGGGGCCTCGAGGAAGTCGATGGCGTGGCGGGTGGGAGGGGTGTCGACCACGATGAGGTCGTACGTCCCCGAGGCGTGCAGCTCGTAGAGCCGCTCCATGGCGATGTAGTCGTGGCTGTGCACGAACTTGCCGGTGACATTGCGGTACAGCGGATTGGCCAGGATGGCGTCACGGGTGGTGGCGTCGGGGGCGTGGCGGCGGATCAGCTCGTCCCAGCTCTGTTTGGTGTCGAGCATGGCCGCCCACAGCTCGCCACGAGGCTCCAACCCGGCGGTGGCAAAGGCGGCCTCGCTCACTCGGGTCTCCGCATTCCCGAGCGCTCCGAGGCCCATGGCATCGGCCAGCCGGCGGGCCGGATCGACGGTGAGGACCAACACCTTGGCTCCCAGATCGGCGGCGGCCATGGTGCCCAGGGCGGCAGCGGTGGTCGTCTTGCCGACGCCTCCTGAACCACACACCACCACGATCTCCTTGGCCGCGAGAAGCGCCTCCACCGGCGAGGCGATGCCGGTCATGAGAGCTCGGCGGCCAGAGCATCGGCGACCTGGTGGGTGGCACGGCGGCCGTGGCTGCGACTGAACAGCTCAGGCACGTACAAGACGCTGTGGTCGGGGCCGAGCCCGTTGCGGAGCCGGGTCAGGTGGGCGGCCCGGGTCCGGCGGAGTCGCACGGCCAGGCGTGCAGCATCGAGCACCGGGGTGACGGGGTGGCCGGCGACGGCCGAGAGGGCGGCCGAGACCTCGGGTTCGCCGAGGCGGTCGAATACCTCCTCCTCGGCGCGGTTGAACAACTCGGGCAGCACCCGGTTGACCACCACGGCCGCCAGGTCGACGCCGGTCGTGGCCAGCTGCTCGACCAGCTCCAGCGATTCGGTCACCGGCATCTCCTCGGGTGCGGCCACGATGACCACGCCGGTGACAGCAGGGTCACCCAAGAGCTCGATCATCCAACCAGTCTGCTCCCGCACCAGACCGACCGACATGAGCTCGTTGATGGCCTGGGGGGCACGCAGTTGGCCGAGCACATGGCCCGAGGCGGCGGCATCGACCACCACCAGGTCGTAGTGGTCCTTGCGCACCTCCCATGCCAGCTTGCCGACGGTGAGGATCTCCCGGATGCCGGGAGCGGCGTTGGCCAGAAAGTCGAAGGTGCGGGCCAGCGCCCCGAGGCGGGCCAGTCGAGGGAGCTTGAGCTGGACGGCGAGGTACTCCTTGAGGGAGGCCTCGGTGTCCATGGTCATGGCGAAGAGACGTGGCTGGAGCTCTCGGGCCTCGAAGGCCAAGGGGCCGGCTTCGTAGGCCCCGGCCAGGTCCCCCTTGGCGTCGGTCTCACACACCAGGGTGCGCCGGCCCTCCCGGGCGGCGTGGAGGGCCAGGGCGGCGGTGATGGTGGTCTTGCCCACCCCTCCCTTGCCGGTGACGAACAGCAGCCGCCGGTCGAACAGCCCGACGGTCAAGGGATCAGCTGCCGCCGAAGCCGATCCGGCGATCGTCGCTGGGGCTGCCGATCTCGACGTACGCCACCTTGTTCACCGGGACACCGACCTGACGGCCCTTGCGGTCGGTCAGCCACAACACACCCTCGCTCCCACCCAGCGCTTCGTCGATCTCGCTCCGGAGCTCGCCCGCGTCAGCGTCGTCGCCGAGCTCCACGTCGATCTCCTTGGGCGAGTAGGTCACGCCGATGCGTACGTCCACGGGCGCCATCGT
>DASZDM010000234.1:0-4901 GCA_035942015.1 Acidimicrobiales bacterium
CGTCGTGTCTGCTCGACCTCGCCGCCATACGACCGGCTGACGGCTGAACACCGACCCCCGGATCGGGGTGACCGGTGGCGGCCGCCAGGTCGCGGTCATTTCGGGCGACGAGGTCGGGGTAGCTGCGATTGAACCGAGAGCCGCCCCCGCACATCGGTCGTCGGGGCGGATCTGAGTCGGCTCGATGCTGACGTCCTCGCTCAACAGGGTGACCAACACGTCGATGGTCTCCGCTCGCTCGAGGTTAAGACCGGTCGGTGGGGGGTGGAGTTCGAGCATCGCGAACTGGTGGAGCTTCACACCAACATCTGATCAAAACGAGAGTGAGGTGATCTAAAATCGTCACTGTTTTGCCTCTCAGGGGTCCGCCGATTGCCCCTCAGATATCGGGGGTGGGCCACTGCCACGGAAGTGCCGGTCAGGGACGCTGCATATCAGCCGCTCGATATCGCGGTAGCGGGAAAGCCCGAAGCCGGACCGAACGGCGCGTCGCGCGACTACTAATCCCACGTCGACGTCGATGCAGAGCCTGGCAAGTGGGTGCGCCCGGTGTGGCGCTGGACTGCCGTCGATGTCAGGCAGCGCGCCAAGCGGGATCCGGCAACAGCCGTCCGTCACCTATCCGCCATGAGCCGCTTCATACTCGGCCACGATGTGCTGCGGGATGCGGCCCCGGTTCCCGAGCTCTGGATAGCCGTTGTCCCTGGCCCACTCACGAATTGCCCTCAGCCGATCACGGTCGGAGGTGGGGCCGACCTCGGCCTTCGGCGCTGTGGGGGTGGCACGGCGGGAGCGACGCCCGGTGCCCGACCGAGTGCGCTCGCTCGACCACCCGATCATGGTCTGCACGGTGGCATGAAAGTCTTCGGCGTGAGGGGGACAAAGGTCAAGGGCGTAGCTGTAGCCGTCGTAGGCAAATCCGACGCTCTCCTTCGCCTCGATATCTTCGCCGGTTTCTGCCGTGCACTGGTCGCACGTCAGCAGCGTCACCGTCGTCTTGGCCACAGCATCCTCTTCCTTTGCCGGTTCTGGAACAAAAACGGTAGACGGTAGTGCTTGCGCGGGCAACATCGGCGGTAGTTCCCGCCATGGCGGCACGGGAAGGACGGTCGGCTCCTTCGGGCGTCGACGACCCCTTCTCTAACGGCTTGGCTTTCTTACTGGCCAAGGACCCTGCTGCACCATGCCGCCGACAAATGCCACGACGGGCTGCCCGAGGCCGATGACCCCTTCCAAGTGGGCGTGCTTGAGGCCGATGACACCCTTTAGGTAGGCGCCGTGGAGGTCGGTCCGCTCCAAGTGGGCGTACCTGAGATTGGCCCTCTCCAGATCAGCGCTGGTGAGGACGGCTCCCTCGAGGTGGGCGCCGGTGAGATCCGCCCTCTCGAGGTCGGCGCCGGCGAGCCACGCCCGTTCGAGGTGGGCGCCGGTGAGGTTGGCGGCCTCGAGGTGGACGACGGTGAGGATCGCTCTCTCGAGGTGGGCGCCGGTGAGGTCGGCACCCTCCAGGTGGGCACGGCTGAGGTTCGCCCGCTCCAGGTGGGCGCCGGCGAGGTTGGACCGCTCCAGGTGAGCGTCGGCGAGGTTCGCCCCCTTCAGGTTCGCCCGCTCCAGGTGAGCGCCGGCGAGGTTCGCCCCCTTCAGGTGGGCGCGCTCAAGGCTTGCACGTCGCAGGTCAACTCCAGGGAGGTCGGAGCGCTGTCGTCGCCACCACCGGTTCCGTGCGAGAATGGCCTCAAGCGCGTGCAAGTTGGCACCGAACGGAGGTCGCTGCTCATTGTCTGATCCCCGTTCTCCGCTGGGCGTCACAGACGGGGCACCGGGGCTGTGATTCGGATTCCACCGTCTGTGCTCTTGAAGCATGCCGTCAGCACCTTGTTAATCGGACGACCATCTCGCCTGGAAGTCAAGGCCGTCCCGTAAGGCCGGCCCAAACGGCAAGCCTTGGCAGCCTGACCTTGAGAACCGCGGCACCCCGTAATCCCATGACCAACGGGGGGCGAGGAAAAACCACCGCTATGGCCTATACAGCGCCAGCGGGAGTCGGTCATCACCGTGGCCGGGGAGCACTCAAAGGCCGCCCGGTAACCGGCGGGATGCGCTGGAGCGACGCCCGGTTGCACACGCTCGAAATTCGGTCCTGACTCTCCCCAGCGAGCCGAACGGGTCACTCCTGCGCCCCGGATCCGTTCTGGTCCAGCACCACCGACTATCGCTGAACGGTGAGTTGTGTGCCGTCCCCCTGCGGGCCCACCGAGCCACCTACACTCGAGCGTCGAGCACGAGCAGGCCACCGGGGTGAACCTTGCTAGCTAGTGCTAGAGCGCCGAGGTTTCGGCAGAGGGCGTAGGTAGCGCGTTCTGGCGTCTAGATCGGAAAGTCGTTGCCACCTTCGCCGCCGGCTCCGCCGCGGCGACCGGCGTCGATCCGGTAACCGGTATGGACGCGCGCTCACGCAACCGGCGCTCCGTAATCCCAGATCTGGCGGTCGCCCCTGGGCTCAAAGGCTTGGCGGCGACCACCAGATAGCCGGCATTCGGGGCGGTTGGCGATGTCCTTGTCACTGGACGAAGACATCGCCGTCATCACCAGAGGCCCGGACTTCGCCGACCGGGGACACCCACGTCCGCATCGCCGGAGAGGGAGCCGACCGCTGCTGCACTGGAACGGCTCACTCAGACGTCATCGAGGGTCAATGGACCAAGGCCGAACCCCAGCTCAGCGCGCGAGGTGCCAGGCAAGGGTTTGCCCATCGACTTGATGCCGCTATGACGGCCGGGTCGGCTCCGCATCGCGCACCACGGTGCCGTCAGCTAGCGTCAGGTCGTAGGACAGGTCGAGCTGGGGACCGCCACGACCGCTCGGAGTCTCCGGGCCGTCCTGGAACGCCGGGCCCGGCCACCAGGCTACGTACCTGCCGTTCTCGACCGTCGCCCGGACGGTGATGTCGGCGGCATGGATCGTGACGCCCGTGACCGCCGGGCCGACTGCACCGTCGGTGATCGAGCCGGCCCCACGGTCGTGCTCGAAGACGGCACCCTGGGTGAAGCCGTCTCGCGGCGGCTTGAGGGCTGGCCCGCTGGATCCGCCGACCCCGAACCGAACTCCGTCGACGTCGGTCGTCCCGGACGGATTGTTGACCAGGCAGGCGGCCGTGATGTCCGGGTCCTCTGTGCGATAGACGAGCGCGACGAGGTCGCCGCGACGCTCAGCGAGCGCAACCTTCGCTTCGTCACCGTCGACCGTGTCGTCGTTTCGCACCTTGTCCCCGCACACGGCTTCGGCCGCCACGAGGTCCTCTGCACTGGGTGCGGACGGAGTCGGAGTCCAGGACGCGTACGCCATGCTGGCCCCGTCGCTCCGAACGACGGCCGACGCGACGACCACGGCGACAACCGCTGCGGATACGAAAGCGAACCGCATTCCGTGCCGCCGGACAGGTGACGTGAGGTGCTCATGCTCGCTCCAGGGCGCGTACGGGGTGGAGACGATCTCCTCAAGGGTCGTCCGAGCTCGTTGCAGTTCGCTCTCCGTCAGTGCGGTTGGGGCAGCGTCGAAGGGGCGAAGAACTGCGTCGGTCTCCATTTTCATAGGTGGGCCTCCGTCTGAGAATCGGTGAGGTGGCAAACAGGCTCGATCTGGCGTCGGAGTGAGCGCCGGGCTCGCAAGAGCCGAAGCCGATAGCCCACGGGGGTGATGCCGAGAACGAGGGCCGCCTGCGATGACGAGAGATCGTCGAAGACGGCGAAGGAAAGGGCTTCCTGGTCCGTGGATGAGAGTCGCTGCCAGGCCCTTGCGACATCGGCACGCAGGGCGGCGATGTCATCGGGGGCGCTGGTCGAGAGGGGCGCGATCTCAGCGATCCTCACGGCGAGCGCTTCCCGGCGTCCCTGGGCGCGGCGATCGTTCAGCAGGCTGTTCCGAGCAACCCCGAACAGCCAGGCGCGTGCGTCGTCGGGGCGGCGCGGGATGTCCTCGAAGCGTCGCCATGCGGTCAGGAACACTTCGGCCGCCACGTCCTCGGCGTGACTTGGATGTACTCGTCGTTGCACGAACCTCAAGACGTCGCGGTACGTCTCCGAGTAAAGCGCTCGGTAACGCACCTCACGGCCAGGTCTCGGTGCTTTCACGTGAACCTCATGTCCGGCAGAGCGCCGTGTGTTTCGGCGCCATGCAAGGAGTCGGCTGTGGGGATCGCGATATACCGCGTTCGCTCTGCTGCAAGGTCGACCGGCAACCCGAAGTCTCCCACCGGCCACCCGGCACCGGGTTTCCCAGCGGACCGCGCCGCACCACGTGGCCTTGGTGGGCCGACCGGCCCCCTGGCCTGGTCGCCTCGGCGCCGCAGCGGCCGGCAACCAGCCCACCGGCTCAAGTCGGCCCCTTGACGGTGTGACGTCACTGGTGATGGAGCCCCACCAAGCGGTAGGCCGGCCCACTCCGACGTGCCGCTCGCGCGGACCTCGAGCGGCGGTGGGCGACGGCGCGGCGTCGAGGGCGGCGAGCACCGAACGCTTCTTTGCGGTCGCCTCGACCGCCGACGAGCCGGCAATATCCTGCGCGGATGCACGGCGTGAGAAGGGACCGGAGGGTGATGGTGCCGGAGTCAGCCCCACTTGCCTCCACCACGGGTGAGACTGCGCCCTCAGGGGACCGGCGGAGAACCGTCGTCACGCTGATCGGCTTGGCGCTCCTCGGAGCTCTCGTTGGCGTCGCCAGCAAGTCTGCCGACGCGTCGGCGTCGCAGTGGGTGCGGGACCGAGCGAACGGGCCGGCGGTATTCGTCTTCGCCGTCTCCCTGCTGGCCTGGCGATCACCTGGACCTGTCGGAGCCGCCTTGCGGTCGGTCGTGTTCTTCAGCGCCATGTGTGTCGCCTACTACGCATGGTCCTCTGAAGCGC
>DASZDM010000235.1:0-3348 GCA_035942015.1 Acidimicrobiales bacterium
GGCCGAGGCCCTCGACCGCCTCCGGCCGGGCGACACCCTGGTCGTCTGGAGACTCGACCGCCTGGCCCGATCCCTGCGGGACCTCATCGAGATCGTCACCACTCTCGAGGAGCACGGCGTCGGCCTTCGCAGCCTCCACGAGCAGCTCGACACCACCAGCCCCGGCGGAAAGCTCGTCTTCCACCTCTTCGGCGCGCTCGCCCAGTTCGAACGTGACCTCATCCGCGAGCGGACACACGCAGGCCTTGTTGCCGCCCGGGTCCGGGGTCGCAACGGCGGCCGCCCCACCGTCATGACGCCACGAAAGATTGCTCGGGCCCGTGAGCTCTACGACCAGGGGAACCTCACCGTGGCGGAGGTCGCCAAGACCCTCAAGGTCAGCCGGGCGTCCATTTACCGCCACCTGCCCCCTGGCGGCTGACCGGAGCTGGGAAGCGCTCCGTCTGCCAGCTAGTTCGGGGCCTACGCTCGGCACCTGTGTCGTCGCTACTAGCCGCCGGGCTCGGTGCTCTAGGGAGCTTCCTCTTCACTTTATGGGACACGTACCGGATGTTGGATCGCTGGCGAGGCACCGGCGTTGTGCCACCGGAGCTGCAGCGTGGCCATCGGGGTGCAACAGTTGGTGCTGAACTGACGCGGGTGGGAATGGGTGCGTTGCTCGCCTTCGCGGCAACGGTGGCCAACGTCATTTGCGCCCGCTGGCCAGCCATTTTGGCCGGTTTCATGGCGGTCCTGATCTTCGACCGCTTGGGCCAACTTCGATCCCATCCGATTATCGGAGGTGGACCGTGAGCCGATTTTTCAGGGTCCTAACCCGCAGGTCACCCTCCTACCGCGAACGGTTGCACGGCGCCGATCTCGCTGGATTGTCATTTGCCGACGGGTGGCTGACCGGTACGGACCTGTCCCGGGCGGATCTCTCCGACGCCGACCTCTCCGGCGCCCACCTCTTCGACGCCAACCTCGTCCGGGCCAACCTCTCCGGCGCCAACCTCTCCGGCGCCGACCTCTCCGGCGCCAACCTCTCCGGCGCCCACCTCGACCGTGCCGACCTAATCCGGGCCAACCTCTTCGACGCCAACCTCTCCGGCGCCCACCTCCTCAGGGCTGTACTTCCAGGAGACTTCGATCGTTCCATCGTCCAGTTCGATGAACGCACAGTTTGGCCTTGGGAGGAAGAGCCAACCCGACGCTTCTGAAGCTGATCCGGCTCCGTGGAGACAGGCGAGCGGTAGGGGGTCAGGCAGCCGATGCGCGGGAGCCGGGCGTCGATCTACCGCCACTTGCCGCCTGGCACCACGCCGGCGCCGAGCAGCCCCGCCAGTTGAGCACCACACGCCAAGCCTGACGACCTGGGCCGGCGCCGACCACCTCGCCGTACGCCACGTAGCCGAGCACCCCACCACTCCCGGTACTCGCCCCCGATCAACGCCCGGCCGTCCCCCGACCTTGCGGATGAGCCTTGGCCCCTGGGCGCCCGTAGGTCACGACGATGTCGGTCGACGGGACCGGATTCTCCCTGCACCCCGCCCGGGACCGGCCGGGGCGGATGCTCATTCTCAGCCGGGACCTCCGACGCCTACTGAGAGTCCACGGTCGGCGGTGAGCCACTGACCGGACGTTGATCGCTGCTCTCGTGGCCGCCGCCCTGTTGTGGTCGGGCGTTTCCCCGGCAGAAGGCTGCCCCGGCGCCGGCCGGGTGCAAGGGGCGGGGGCCTGGCTCTTTCCTGTCTCGCTGCGCTCGGCGCCTGACGCCCCCCGGCCCGCAGGCGGGGTCCGTGTCCTCCCTCGCTGCGCTCGGTCCTGGTACTCCCCCGGCCCTTCGGGCGACCTGCGGGCGACCCCTTGTCACCCCGCCTTGCCCGCCGAGGCGTGCTCCCGCCAGTAACCGCAACCACAACAGGAGGAGCACGACATGAACAGCATCCAGCTCGTCGGCCGACTCACCGCCGACCCGGAACTCCGCTTCACCGGAGGCCGCACCCCGGTCTGCACCATCCGCCTCGCCGTCCCGGGCCGCCGGCGCAAGGACGAGACCGATCCCCGCCCGACCTACATCAACGTCGTGACCTACGGCGGCCAGGCCGAGGCCGTGGCCAACCACATGGCCAAGGGCCGCCGGGTCGGAGTCACCGGCCGCCTCGAGTACCGGGAGTGGAAGAGCGCCGACAACGTGCCCCACTCGATCTACGAGGTGGTCGCCGCCCAGGTCGACTTCCTGGACGCGCCGCCCACCAACGGCGAGCCCACCTACAGCGACGACGAGGAGTCCTTCTAGCCCGACCAGGGGGCGGGCGCCGCAGCACCGGCCCGCCCCCTCGAAATCCCCGCTTGCCAACACGAGAGGAGACCCCATGCTCACCGAACTCACCCTCACCCATCCCTGCGGCGGCACCGTCCAACTGGTCGCCGGCGCCTGGACCACCCCGAGCGGCAAGATCATCAGCCACTGCGAGACCTGCGGCGAATGGCTCGGATCACCCTTCATCCGGGCCGAGGAGCGCACGCCCCCGAGGACCAGCCGGCGCCAGCGCCAGCTCCCGGGAGTGCGGGCCTGACGTGGCCCGACCGCCCACAGGCGCCGAAGCACAAATGCTTGGCCCATGCCGGTTCTGCGATGACCCGGTGTGGGCCAAGCCCGGCTCCACCTCCCACGCCAGCCCCCCGGCGCATCCCTGCTGCGAGATGCACTCCCGGGAGAACCCCAACCAGCCCTGCATCGCCTGCGCAGCATCGAAGAAGGCTCGCTCCCACCGGCGATGATTCGGGCCGAATCACTCCCGCTTGTGTCCTGGTCAGCTTCCATGACGCCCGGCCAAGAGGCGGCCCCGTAGTGCCAGGGGCCGCCGCACCCCCTCCCGGTCCTCACCGACGACACCACCGTCCCCCGTCTCAGCCGTGTTTCGTACGGTCGCCTGGGCGACACCCGATGGCCCGCGCTCTCCCTCGCCTGACTCGACGTGCGGACCACCCGGAGACTGCCCTCGCCCAGGGTGATGGGCACTGAGGGCCTCGCTGCTCCCGTAGCCGCTGATGTGGCCAGGAGGACCCGTCCGCCCCGGTGGAACGGCGCACTTACCCGGGTACCGCCCCACATCTTCAACCTGCCGTCATGGGTGGGGGGGCGGGGGGCCTCCTCATCATACGAACGCCCTCGGCGTCAAGGGCGGCCCCTGAAACTTTCTGCGGCGCTCCACACGTCCTCGAACACCTCCGACCGACGAGTGTCGCGGGGTCACTGTGCCGCAGAAACTTCCAAGACGGGGACCGGCCTTCGGCAGACCCTTGACCCCTGCTGGTCACCCGTCGTCGTCGCAGCCAGCGCAACGCCACTCCAGCGAGCGTCGG
>DASZDM010000236.1:0-4283 GCA_035942015.1 Acidimicrobiales bacterium
CTGCGCAGGATATAATGCCGGCTCGGGAGCGGTTTCGTCACGGGGTGCCGACGCTCGGCGATGAGCGCCCGCCCCGGACCGAAGATGTGTTCGCAAGCGGCAAGAACCGCATGTACGGCCATCCTCCCCGGGGTTCGACTCGAGAACCGCCCCCATCGCGGCCCGGCGGGTACGGTTTCCTCGTCGACGAGCCGTGGCTAACGGGGAAGGAAGACACGCCGGGAGCTCCCGGTCTGGTGACACGCGGCTGCCCGAAGATCCGCTCTGCGGGATACTGCCGGCACGGTGGGGATAGGAAGCGTGGACGCTCGCAGCGGTAGTTCTCGGCCGCGTGTCACAGCCTCCGAGTGCGGCGCTCATTCAGGTGGTCAGGCTGATGCCCACGCTGTGCGGGCGGATTTCAAGCGTGCCAGCGCCGGGAATCGACTGCGTCTGCTTCGTCCGAGGCCACCAGACGGACAGTCGGCGGTGGGGCCGCCGCCGAGTCGCGCTGCGTTGCGGACAGATCCGATGCGTCCTGGACATGAGGACGCTGTGGCCTCACCTGTGACCGGCACCGGGGGCATGAGGGAACTCGAGTTCCTGTTCAACGAGAACTTCGCCGATGTTTGGAAGTTCGTCCGCCGCCGCACGGCGTCGGCGGCCGACGCTGATGACGCCACGGCCGAGGTGTTCGCCACTGCATGCAGGCGCCATGGTGAACTTCCGCCTGCGTCTGAACGCCGGCTGTGGCTTTTCGGTGTGGCCCGCTACGTCCTCGCCAACCATCGGCGGAGCCTTGCCCGGCAGAGCAAGCTCAACGATCGTCTGAAGTCGCTGCGGCATGACGCCTCCATCGACCTGGCGCTACCGCCGGAAGATCGGCTCCTCGCGGCGCTGTCCAAGCTCTCAGAGGAGGATCGGGAGATTCTCATCTTGCGCGCCTGGGAAGGGCTGGCGGTCACTGACATAGCGGTGCTACTCGGCGTGACACCCAATGCCGTCTCCCTGCGGCTCACGAAGGCCCGGAGGAGGCTCGCCGGCCTCATCGTCCAGACAGGTTCGGACGACGGCGGACATGAACGAGGCAACCCCGCACCGCGCAAGGAGGGACGACCGAATGACCGATCGCATCAGTGAACTCGCCGATCTGGACCCGACGCTCGGCGCTCCTCCGCCCGCACCGGGATCTGACCGGTTCCGCCTGATCCAGGAGAAGGCCATGCAGACCATCACGACCACGACCGACAAAGCACCTCGATCGAACACCCCTCCAAGTCCATCGAACCCCCGACGCGGGCGGCTCCTCCAGCTCGTCGCCGCTGGAGCCGCCGCGGTCCTCGCCGCCAGCGTGCTCATGATGGGCAGCGACAACACCCCTGCGGCGGCCGCCGTCGTCAGCGACGCAGCAGAGAACCTGGAGGAAGTCCGAACTCTCCGGGCAACCCTCGTCCAGACCTATCCGCACGGCGTCCTCACATTCGAAGGCGAGTTCGCCGGAGCAGACGGCCGGCAGCTCGCTACCCAACGCGGCGCCGACGCGGCTAGCTGGGAGATCATCGTTGTCGGCGACTCGATGTGGACAGTGTCAAATGGTGACGTCCGCCAGGAGACCGTGCCCTCTGAGGAGCAGCTTGCCCCCTTTGCCAAGGCATCGGCGGCGGTCCTCGCAGCGTCACTGGAGGGAACCGACGTTCGGGAACTTGGCACTGAGCCGGTCCGGGGACGCGACACCGTGCGTTACCGGATCCTGCCCGACGAGCGCAGCCGGGCGGCACTCGCGGCTCTCGAACCAGGAGAGCTCTCCTGGTTCGCGCTGGAGGACCCCTCCGCGGTGACCGCCATCGAGGTGTGGGTCTCCGACGATCTCGTTCGTCGCATCGAAATCATCTTCTCCGACGACCACTTCATGACCACGAGCGCCGCGGACTTCTACGACTTCGGCGCAGGCATCGTCATCAGTCCACCCCGCTGAGAACCGACTCAGTGCGGCCGGCCCGAACCGTAAAGGTTCGGGCCGGTGGCGTGGCTGACCCAGGTTCCGGCCAGAACGACATTAATGCCGGCTCGGGAGCGGCTCCGTCATGAAGCGCCGATGCTCGGCGTTGGCCCCTCACCCGAACCGAAAGTCTGGTCGCGAGCGGCAAGTCAGGAGGGTCTGGTGTCCGAAGACGGCGCAGGAAGACCGGTAGCGAATAGAGATTCGAACAGGCTGAATGCCCTGCTCCACGGCCTCGAGAACGGTCTGCAGAGGTGGCCGTGCGGACCCACGGTGCCGATCTGCCAGATAGGTGCTCTTGGCGACCGACATGCGGCAGAGCCCCGGCGTCCGTACGGGCGTTCCCGACGGCAGCACGCATGCACGCCCCGAAACCCGACGGTCGGGGGCCGCGGTTGTGAAACCACGAATGCCAAGGACCGGGGGCGAGTAGAACCTAGCCATGGCAAGAGGTGTAGGCGCAACGACCTGGACTTCGGCAGATGCCTGGATCGACCCACTCCGCGAGCAGGGGTATGTCGTTGTCTCCTCCCTGCTCCATCCACGTGAGGTCGACGAGTTGCGCGAGGCCTTCCCTCCTGAGACGCCGGGCTCGACTCTTCACCTCGAGATCGATGACCAGACACCGCATGTCGAGCGGTGGCGATCGCTCGCAGGCCACCGTGCGATCATGACTCTCCTCAATGACGCACTCGGCGACTACACAGTCCACCTGCACGGCCGGGACCCGGGCCGCGGGGCTGGCGCTCAGGGTCTCCATGCGGATCGCCCGCCTGGACGCGTCCATGACTTCGACGCGATCACGCTGCTCTGGATGCTGGACGAGTCCAAATCAGTAAACGGTGCGACGCGTGTCGTTCCGCGCTCTCATCGTGGCGCCTCGGCGGTACCGCGACGGCTCGCGCAACCGGGCATGAAGCATCTGGATGAGCGAATCATCGCTGGTCGCCCCGGTGACGTACTGATCTTCGACGCTCATCTGTGGCACAGCGGACGGGAGAACTCCTCTGGCGTACGTCGCCGCGCTGTGCAGATGACTGCGACCAGGTCATCCCTGAGCTCCGGCCACCCTCCTGGAGAGGGGGGTGGCCGGTAGGTGCCGTCGGAGGGAACCGGCCGGTCTTCAGGTCATCCGGCGCCGGCAGTGCCCGGAACTCACGACAGAGATCGCCTCTCCTCCGGCGGTACGTGCGGTGTTCGACTGCACTAGGGATTGCCGGATGATCAGCGGCCCCGCCACCAGAGATCAGGGCGTCGCTAGCGGGTTCCGTCGTTGCAGAATGGGGACATGGCTGTCGTGCGTCTCGGTGCTCTCTGCGAGTTGGAGAGTGAGGCGCCACGGCAGGCGAGCTTTCGAGTCTCCGAGTACGCCGTCCTCGACGATGGCACGGAGGTGGTCCTCCACTCGGCGCGGGGTTTCGCGACGGTTGTCCTCGGCTCGGTTGGTGTTTGGCACCACTTGACGGCGGCGGGGATCGAGCGCGACGTCATGACAGTCGTTCTGCCCGACGACGCCGAGGAGACCGGTGACAACCACCCATGGGAATGGCTTGTGAGTCTCCTGGCGCACGCGGGCGTGACCGAAACCGTGGACCACCTCCGTGGGCTGCCATACGAGGTCCGCATCGCCCCCGACGTGATCTTCCGGTTAGAGCCCCGCGATACCTGACTCTGGCGCCGCCAAGTAGGCGGATCGACGGCGGGCGAGGCCAGCGCGAACGAATCTTTGGTGCTCCTGGGCCGCGACGGCGAGCCGTTGGCCGCCGCCGCTCGACCCCTGCCGATCAGGCACTTCCGTACCGCTACGCCGGTCAGCCGATGCCTTCGTCTGCCAGCTCCATGGCCGCCGTCGCGTCAGGTTGGCATTGCCACGGCTCGACGATGAAGTCGTCGGGGTAGCCGTCGGAGTCGACAGCGGACACGACGATTTCCCACCGCGCTGGGGCACTCGACGCATAGTCCAGAACGCTGCGGATCAGAGCTGGTCGGCCGTCGTCGAGCCGGACGAAGTCACCCGCGGAAAAGCGTTGCGGCCAGTCGTACTCGCGATCGGCAGGCCAGTCGGTCACTCGTCGAACGATACGGGAACGACACTCGCGCTGAACAGCAGTGGGACTCCGCCGTAGGACCACAGCACCGACCAACGGCCCGTAGGAACGCTCGCATCTGCGATGCTCACCACGTGCGGTACCAAGCCCGGGGACGAACTCACGACGCGCTTCTCGCCGCCGGCCTTCCGACATGGGCACCGTACGGACCTGGCGATCAGGAGGAGTCGGTCTACGTCTGGGTCGCCGACGATGGC
>DASZDM010000237.1:0-2395 GCA_035942015.1 Acidimicrobiales bacterium
GGAGGGCAGCGCTACTTCGAGCATGAACAGTCCCTTCTCGAGCCACACCTCGCCAGGCGGTGCCCGGCGAGGAGCGATCCATTCACGAGCCACACCACGAGGGTGGGCAGCCGGTTCGCGAGCTACCCGCCGGACACCTGGCATCGAGGTTGGCCGACCCCGATCCCACACGCATCAGAACAAGTAGCCGGCTATGTCTCTCCTTCGTGCTCCAACAGGGCAGCCAGCCGGTCGATGGAGGCGGTGAGGCATTCGCTGGTCGTGGCCTGAGCTCGCTGGTAGCGGTTCTTGTCCTCGAGAGCAGTCCAGTCGTAGGTGTGTGTGACCAGGCAACGCTCGTCATCGATCGGTTTCAGCTCCCAGCGCCAGAGATGTCCGACTGGTGGCTGGCCAGGCTCGGCTGGCTTCCACGCGATGAGCCGGCCCTCCACAAACTCGACCACGTGGTTCTCGCGGACCGATCCCTTGGTGAGCGTCATGGAGAAGACGTCGCCGACCGAGCGAACTCGCTGACCGGGAGCGGCACTGGCAAGGTTGTCATTGCCGTCCCACGCCGGTTGACGGGACGGGTCGGCGATCAACTCGAAGATGCGACTTGGTGCGGCCCCCAGTTCGCGGGACGCGGTGACCACTCTCTTCTCGGTTGATGGCATCGATCGAGAGAATCACACGCCGCGGGGATCGCGCCCAGGCGATTGTGTCGCTGCCGATGTGGCACCTGAAGAGGGTCCAACCGTCGACCGGCGGCCTCGACCGTCCCACCCGCCGGCAGCGCAACTCACGGTTTCCCCGCTTCTCGCGTGTTGGCCTGCGCCCCGGCGAACTCTGGCGCCCCACCCGGCGCGCGGAACTGGGTGATCGGTGGCGAAACGCCCGCTCGTGGCCTCGCCGGCGACCAGACGGATGAGTGCGCGAGTAACGGCACTCGGGGCGGGTGAGGTACAACGAAGCCTGAAGCGCCGCACCATGGCCGCGAGGATAGGTCCGTCTGTTGCCGTCAAGGGACGATTGCGTCGGCCTCGATCTCGACGAGCAGCGCCGGATCGATGAGTCGGCTGACCTCCACCATGGACGTGGCTGGCCGAATCGTGCCGAAAACCTCGCCGTGCGCCCGCCCGACTTCCTCCCAGCGGCTGATGTCGGTGACGAACATCCGGGTCCGCACGACGTCCCGCAGGCTCACCCCGAGTTCCTCAAGAGCGACGGCAACCCTGCGCAGCGCTTCCCGTGTCTGGGTCCCGAGGTCGTCACCGCCGACGGCACCGCCTCCTTTCAGCGCGGCGGTAGTCCCGGCGACGCATACGTGTGACCCAACCCGTACCGCTCGCGAGTAGCCGACGATGGGCTCCCACTCCGCACCGGAGGACACGAGCTCTCGTTGCGTCATGACGTCATCCTGCTACTCGTTGGCCGACCCCGTCGCATCCGCGCCGGAGGACGCGCCCAATGCCGCATCTCTTCACGGTGATCCGGGTCGCGACGTGTCGACCGGCGATGTGACGGCTACTCCCAAACTGGGAATCGCGAGCCGCGTCGCCGTTCGTACGGGGGCGCACGGCTTCCAACATCCGCGTTCGGAAGGAACCTGTCATGGCGCCGTGGGAATGTCAGGCGACCATGCTAATGAGCGATCGGTCGTCTGGTCGACAGAGTGCCCGATGACGGCGATGGTTCACCGCTCTCGCCGTTGTGGTCGTGCCCTAGATACTTCTGGCTGCAATCATCGCTGGCATTGTTGGGCCAAGCGAATAGAGCCAACGCGAACCTGCCTAGCGCCACGGGAGGCACC
This sequence comes from Acidimicrobiales bacterium, assembly GCA_035942015.1. Taxonomy (GTDB): domain Bacteria; phylum Actinomycetota; class Acidimicrobiia; order Acidimicrobiales; family CADCSY01; genus JADDRA01. The sequence continues at coordinate 1,790 of DASZDM010000237.1, forward strand.
CACGGTTCCCGACGATCGGGGACGCGACATTCCCAGATGTCGCGACACTGGTCCTTCCACAGCCGCTCCTACGTGCCGTTTATCAGCGGTACGGCCTGCCGACGAACTCGGACGACTGCCGCCCGCGATTTCCCGATCTCCGGGTGTCGCCGGTCATCCGGCAGTAGGTGCTGCAGTAACCCCGTCAGAACGACCAGTCGTACTCGGCTGGATCGTCCCAGCGGATCGTTGGCCCGTTCCCCGAGACGACCTCGCGCCAGCGGCCGTTGGCGCCCTCGACGCAATGGACGTAGTCAACGTAGTCCGGATCGCTCTGGTCGGTCTCCACTACGACTTGAGCGCGCCCGTTGCGGACGGGGCGGTTCTGGTCCAGCACCATCGACTTGTCGCTCAACGGTGGGTCGTGCGCCGTGCGCGCTGGGGATCCACTGAGCCACCTGCTCCAGCGTCGAGCACGAGCAGGTCACCGGGGTGGCCATCCGGTCGCTCGACGAGCTGGTCGAGCGCGACATGCTCGACCCGCCCGCCGCCGACTTCTTGCGAGCGGCGGTTCGTGCCCGCCAGTCGATCGTGTTCGCCGGCGCGCCGGGCTCGGGCAAGACGACC
>DASZDM010000238.1:0-18197 GCA_035942015.1 Acidimicrobiales bacterium
TCGTGGTGATGGCCGGGAACGTGCTCATCTTCGTGGAACCGGGCACCGAGGCGGCCGTGGTGCGAAACCTCGCAGCCGCGCTGGCTCCAGGTGGCTCCCTCGTAACCGGCTTCCAGCTCCGAGCCGACCGCATCTCCCTCACCCAGTACGACCGCTACTGCGCCGACGCCGGCCTCGTCCTGGCCGAACGCTGGTCCACCTGGGACCGCCACCCCTGGTCGGAGGACGACGACTACGCGGTCTCAGTGCACCGAAGGCAGTGAGCCTGCCGGCGGTGCCATGACAAGGCAGCCGTTGTGGCCGCCGAACGCGAACGAGTTGGACAGGACCGGGCCCGGGGTGAAGGACCGTGGGGCGCCGGCGACGACGTCGACGACGATGGCCGGGTCGGCGGTACGGAATCCGGCCGTGGGCGGGATCTCGCTGCGGTCGATGGTGAGGGCGACGGCTGCCGCCTCCAGGGCGCCGGCGGCCCCGAAGGGGTGCCCCACCACTCCTTTGATCGACGTCACTGGGGGGCCGGGACGACCGAAGAGCGCGGTGATGGCCGATGCCTCAGCGGCATCGTTCAGCATGGTGGAGGTTCCGTGGGCGTTGACGTGGGCGACGTCGCCCGGGCCCAGGCCGGCGTCGCCGAGGGCCAGGCGCATGCACGCCAGCGCGCCCTCCCCCGCTTCGGATGGCGCCGTCAGATGGTGGGCGTCGGCGTTGCTGGCTGCTCCCAACACGACGGCGTAGATGTGGGCGCCCCGGGCCCGGGCCCCCTCCAGCTCCTCGAGGACGAGCAGGGCGGCTCCCTCGGAGGCGACGAAGCCGTCGCGCTCGGCGTCGAAGGGCCTGGAGAAGCCCTGGGGTGAGAGCGCCGTCATGTTGCCGAAGGCGGCGATGCCGACCGGACTGGGGTAGGCCTCGCTGGCGCCGGCCAACACGATGTCGCAGCGCCCGCTCTGGATCCAGCGCATGGCGTTGGCCACGCCGTGGGTTCCGGCCGCACACGCCGTGGTGATCGTCTCACAAGGACCCTTCCAACCCAGGCGCATCGACACCGCGGCGGAGCCGGCATTGGGCATCAGCATGGGAATCAAGAACGGCGAGACCCGCTTCGGCCCCCGCTCCTCGAGCACTCGCAGCTGCTCGTCGTAGCTGGCCAGACCGCCGACCCCGGTGGCCACGAGCACCCCAGCGCGGGCGGGCTCCACCTGGTGACCGGCGAGGGCGGCGTCGTCGAGGGCCATGCTGGCGGCGGCCACCGCCAACTGGGTGAACCGATCGAGACGTCGGGCCTCCTTGGGCCCGAGCCATGGCGACGGGTCGAAGTCGTCGATGCGCAGCGGTTGGGAGCGGGGCCCGGGCTCGGTACGAAGCCCCCGCCAGAACTCCTCGACGCCGGACCCACAGGGAGCGAGGACGCCGATGCCGGTGACGGCCACCCCAGCGACGCCCATGCGGACCCGAGACTACCGAGGCGCGGGCCGGTGCGGTCGTTTGCAACGAGCACGGTGCGTCGGTGTCTAGGCTGACCACCAATGGTCAGCGCCTTCTCCCGCCAGCAGGTGGAGCGGATCTCCCACACCCTTGCGGTGCTGGGTGAGCCACACCGGCTGCAGATGCTGCGCTGGCTGCGCCGGGGGCCCCGCACGGCCGGGTTCCTGGCCAACGCCATCGGTGTCTCCCCGTCGCTCGCGTCCCACCACCTCTCGGTGCTGGTCGACTCTGGTTTGGTGACCAGGCGCCAGGTCGGCACCTTCGTCTGCTACGCCGCCGACCGTAAGAAGGTCAGGGCGCTCCATGGCGAGCTCGGTCGACTGGCCGGCGCCCTGCTCCCCGATGACGAGGGACATGAGGCCTCTGCTCCCTGTTGAGCCTGCTCCTGTCGTTCAGGACGTGGATCGCAAGAGGCTGAGGGCCAGCACGAGGATCACCGTCCATCCGATGAACCACAGGGTGGCGGCGACGATCAACGCGATGAGGCAGCCCTGAGGCAACTCCCGGGGATGCGGCACCCGGGGGAAATTGCTGAACATGGCAGGGGCGGGCTCCTCGTAGATGCAGCGTCGACCGGCGCTGCGCAGGGAGCGTATTCGGCGCCGAGGCAGCAGGGACCGCTCACCCTAGGCTGACTCCCGTGCCAATGTCCCATCCCGTCCCCCGTTCGACCTCATGAGCCGGCGCAGCCTGGCGTGGGTAGCTGTGGCCTTCATCGGCGTGGCCGCCTTCATGCCCGTCGGGGTCAGCGCCGCCGTCGTCTCGTCACTGTTGTTCCCGCCGGCACTCGAGGAGCTTCCGGACCCCCGGCCACCCGGCGGCAGCCAGCTCAGCCGGGTCTACGACGCCAACGGGAAGGAGATTGCCGTCTTCCGGGAGTTCGACCAGCGCCTTCCCCTCGTCGAGGGGGAGGTGCCCGAGGTGCTCAAGCACGCGGTCATCTCCATGGAGGACCAGACCTTCTACTCCAACAGCGGAGTCGACCTCTCCGGCTCGCTGCGGGCCCTCATGGCCAACATCCGGGGCCAGGAGATCACTCAAGGCGGTTCCACGATCACCCAGCAGTACGTGAAGAACGCCTACGTGGGCACCGAGCGAACGTACGAGCGAAAGATCAGAGAGGCCGTCCTGGCTCGCCAGCTCGACCGACTGGTGGACAAGGACGAGATCCTCTTCAAGTACCTCGACGGCATCTTCCTCGGTGAGGGCCTCATCGGCGTCGGAGCGGCCTCGATGTCGTACTTCCGCAAGCCGGTCAGTGAGCTGACCCTGTCGGAATCCGCACTGATCGCCGGACTCATCCCGGCACCGAGCCGCTACGAGCCCCGGGGAAACCCCGAGGCGGCCGAGGATCGGCGGATCCTCGTGCTCGAGACCATGCTGGCCCAGGGCTACATCACCCCGGAGGAGCACGACGAAGCCATGCGCCAGCGGGTGTGGCTGACCACGAAGGGCACGCCTCCACGCAACGTGACGCTGGTGTACCCGACCCAGGACGAGGTCAGTGAGTACCCCTATTTCGTGGACTACGTCCGCCGGCACCTGGAGTCGACCTACGGTGAAGCGGTTTACGCCGGAGGCCTCGAGATCCGCACCACCCTCGATCCCCGCCTCCAGCTCGATGCCGAGGCGGCGGTGGCCGAGGCGCTGGAGGGCGTGGCCCCGCCCATCGACATGGCGGCAGTCGCCGTCGATCCCACGACCGGCTTCGTTAAGGCCATGGTCGGCGGGCGTGACTTCAGTGCCGAGGGAGGCCAGGTCAACCTGGCATTGGGCGACTGCCCCACTCCCCCGCCGGAGTTCGTCGACTTCGTCGACGTCGCCGCCAGCTGCTGGAATCCCGAGAACGTGGTAGTGGAAGGAGGCGGGACCGGCCGCCAGCCGGGTTCGTCATGGAAGCCGTTCGTGTTGGCCACGGCGCTCGAACAGGGCATGGCGCCCACCAGGTCGTACTCCGCTCCCAGCACGTACCGCATCCCGAACTGCACGGGCGAGATCGGCTGCACGGTGAGCAACTACGAGGGCTCCGGCGGTGGGCGGGCGACCCTGCGCAGCGCCACCGAGAAGTCCTACAACACGGTCTACGCCCAGGTCATCAACGATGTCGGGGTCCCTGAGGTGGCGGCCACAGCGAAGCGCCTGGGCATCAGTTCGGCGTGGGTGGCCAATCCCCAGCTCCACGGGACGAGCTATGCACTGGGTGCCCAGGAGGTCTCGCCGCTCGACATGGCGTCGGCCTTCGGCGTCTTCGCCACCAACGGTCGGCGCTTCCCGGCCACACCGGTGATGTGGGTCAAGGACGCCAACGGTGAGTTCCTGGAGGACAATCGCGAGCGAGAGGGTGAGCAGGTGCTCGACCGCAACGTGGCCTTCCAGGTCACCGACATCCTCAAGGGAGTGATCACCGGCGGCACAGGCACGGCGGCCGACATCGGACGTCCGGCGGCGGGCAAGACCGGCACGGCTCAGGAGTGGCGGGACGCCTGGTTCGTCGGTTACACGCCGACGCTGTCCACGGCGATCTGGATGGGGAACCGGGACCGGCCGACCTCGCTGTTCAACGTCAAGGGTGTCGCCCGGGTCACGGGTGGCTCCATCCCCGCCGCCACCTGGAAGGCCTTCATGACCGAGGCGCTGGCCGGAGTTCCCCCCACCGAGTTCGAAGAGCCACCCCCGCCGCCACCTCCGCCGCCGCCACCACCCACCGCGCCGACCATCCGACCCGCGCCGTCGTTCATCCCGCCCCCGCCCCGGCCTACCGTGCCACCGACGACGGCGACGACCAGGCCGCGCTTCATTCCCCCGCCGACGTTGCCGACCAGGACGACATTGATCGTGCCCCAGAACCCGCCGGGGGGCGGCAGCGACCCGCGGCCGCGCCGAAACCCGGGCACCGTCACCACGACACCACCGACCACGGCATCCGAGTCGACGCAAGAGACGATCCAGCCGCAGAACCCCTGAGCCGTTCAGGCCCCCGGGAGTCGTTCAGACGAGTGCGGCGCAGCGCCGGGCCTCCCGGGCGAAGGCGTCGAACAGTGCCTGTTGGGCGGGATCGTCGGCGGCGGTGACCTCCGGGTGCCACTGCACCGCTGTCAACCACGTAGTGTCGGCGGTGGGCTCCAACGCCTCGACCAGGCCGTCGTCGCTCCAGGCGACGGCCCGTAGCCCCTCGCCCAGCCGGTCGATGCCTTGGTGGTGCACCGACGTGCACGCCGCCAGGCGGGTGGCATCGGTGGCCGCAGCCAGGCGGCTGTCGGCCGCCACCTCGACACCGTGGGTGACGAGGACGCCCGATGTGGGGTCGCCGTGGGCGCCCCGTCCCAGCGGTTCGGGAAGATGCTGGTGCAACGAACCGCCGCACGCCACGTTGACGACCTGCATCCCCCGACAGATGGCCAGGGTGGGCACGCCCCGATCGAGTGCCGTACACACCAGGGCCAGCTCCAGGGCGTCACGGTCGTCGTCGATCCCATAGACCCGCTCGTCCTGGCGAGAGGAGTACAGACGGGGGTCGAGATCGCCGCCGCCCGCGAGCAGGAGGCCGGCGAACGGAGCAAGGATCTCTTCCGCAGGATCGGGATCCCGCCCGGCGAGGACGACCGGACGAACGCCCGCCCGGCGCAGCGCCGACACGTACGGCTCGGCCACCGCGTAGGCATCGGGGCCCCAGCCCTCGATGCGTCCCCCTTTGAGCCGGCCGGCGGGTATGGCCACCAAGGGGCGGTCGCCGGGCATCAGTGCTCTGCCCGGCTGGGAGGACGCACCGGGCGATCTGTCCGCAGTTCGCCCATCAGGGCGTCGACCACGTCGGCCAGGCTGGCACCGTCTGCCACCAGCGCCCGCTGGCGGGCGTAGCTCGGACCCTCTTCGATGACGGTGGCCACCCCGGCCAGCTCCTCGGTGCAGTGCAAGCGACGGGCCACCGGCGCCAACTCCTGGAGCAACTCGGACACGACATCGTGCAGTGGCCGCAGTGTGCCCTCATCGTCGGTGATGATCTCACCTTCCATGCCGTACCGCGCCGCCTTCCACTTGTTCTCCCGGATGATCCATGCCTTGGGGACCACTGGTTCCCGGCCTTCATCGAGGCCGCCATCCATCGACTCCACCAGGCACTGGGTCAGCGCCGCCAACGCCGCAACCTCGCTCATGCGCGGCACGCCGTCGCAGACCCGCAACTCCACCGTACCGAAATCGGGATGCGGACGGATGTCCCACCACACCTCACGGATGGAGGTGATGGCCTTGGAACGGATCAGCGTGGTCATGAACTGCTCGAACTCACGCCAGTCAGTGAGCTGGTGGGGCAGCCCGGCCATGGGCAGGGATTCGAATACCTTGGAGCGCGAGGAGGCGAGCCCGGTGTCCTGGCCCATCCAGAACGGGCTCGACGCCGACACGGCCAGGAGGTGGGGCAGGTACGCGGTCAACCCGTTGGCGATGGCGATCGCCTTTTCCGCCGAGCGCACTCCCACATGGACATGGATGCCGAAGATGGCCAGGCGCCGGGCCAGCCACTGCATCTCGTCCACCAGCTTGTGGTAGCGGGCACTGGGGCTCACCTGCTGGGTCGACCAGTGCGTGAACGGGTGGCTGCCCGAGCAGAGGATCCCCAGGTCTCGTCGACGAGCGTGTTCGGAGAGCTCGAGGAGGGTGGCCTCCAGGTCGGCCCGGGCCTCGGCGACGTCAGCGCACACTCCGGTGATGATCTCCACGGTCGATTCGAACAGCTCGTGCTTGGCCTTGGGGTGCTCGCCGCCGGGATGGCCACGGCCCATGGCGCCGAGCAGCTCGGAGGCCACGCTGGCCAGCTCCCGGGTGTCGAGGTCGACGACCTCGAGCTCCATCTCGATGCCGAGGCTGGCCCGCTCGGAGGCGTTGAACTCGATGCGCACACTGGCCCTTTCGCTCGACGGAGAACCGTACCGGGATACGCGAGACTGCTGACCCATGATCGGGAAGAGGTTGTCAGGGGTGCCAGGTACAGCGGTGCAGGGGATGGTGGCCGGTGCCGTGGCGACCGTGCCCATGAGTGCCGTCATGCTCGTCGCCGGGCGTATCGGTGCCATGGGGACGCAGCCGCCGGAACGGGTGGCGGAGAAGGCCATGGACGCTGCCGGCGTGGACGACACCTCGGAGAGCGAGCAGAACATCACCGCATCCATGGCCCACCTGGCCTTCGGCGCCGGCGCAGGCGCCGCCTTCACCCTCGTCCAGCGCCGGCTGGAGCTTCCGGTGCCCACCGTGGTGCAGGGTGTCGCCTTCGGGCTGGCTGTGTGGGCCGCCAGCTACCAGGGATGGATTCCGGCGTTGCGCATCCTCCCCCCGGCCGACGACGACCGGTCAGGGCGCCGGCGGGCAATGATCGCCGCCCACATCGTCTACGGCGGCGTGCTCGGCGCGGTCGAGTCACGGATGTTCCACTCCCCCGACTGAGGTAGCGCTGCATGAGCCACTACTTCGACGCGGAGCCCACGGTCGACTCCCGAACTCGCCAGGTCTCCCTGGTCCTGCCCGACATCAGCCTCGAGCTCACCACCGATCGGGGGGTCTTCGCCCGCGACGGGATCGACCCGGGCACCAAGCTCCTGCTCCTGGACGCACCGTCCCCGCCATCCGAGGGGCACCTGCTCGACCTGGGATGCGGCTACGGGCCCGTCGCGCTCACCCTGGCCCGCCGCTCCCCGGCCACCACCGTCTGGGCCGTCGACGTGAACCGTCGCGCCCTGCAGCTGGTCGAGGCCAATGCCGCCGCCGCCGGTGTCGCCAACGTCCGCACCGCCGAACCCGAGGCCGTCCCCGCCGACGTGCGCTTCGCCGCCCTCTGGTCCAACCCGCCGGTGCGCATCGGCAAGCCGGCCTTACAGGTCCTGCTGGCTGGCTGGCTGGATCGGCTCGTCCCCGGAGGGCGAGCTTGGCTGGTGGTGCACAAGCACCTCGGGGCCGACTCGTTGGCCCGGTGGCTCGGAGGTGAGGGCTTCCCCACGGAGCGCCGGTGTTCTCGCATGGGGTATCGACTGCTCGAGGTGCAAGGGCGTCTTCGCCGATGAGGAACCTGCGAGATACCGAGCTCAAGCGTCTCCACCGCCAATGGCGCCACCGGACGAACGGTCGGGTGGCCCTGTTGCTGGACTCGGTCCAAACCCCCTACAACGTCGGGGCGATGGTACGCATGGCCGCCGCCGAGCGGGTCGAGCACCTCTACCTGGGAGGCGCCGCCATCAGCCCCGGCCACGTCAAGGCGGGCAAGACCTCGATGGGGACCGAGCGCTACGTGACGTGGAGCACCCATGAGGCCGTCGAAGAGGCGATCGCCGCCGCCAGGCAGGCGGGGTACTTCCTTCTCGGCCTGGAGCTGGCCGACGGCGCCGTCCCCCTTCACGAGGTGGCGCTGCCGGCCGACGTCTGCGTGGCCCTCGGTCACGAGGACCGTGGCCTCTCTCCCGCCAGCTTGGGCGCATATGACGCCGTGGCCTTCGTACCCCAGCTCGGTCGGGTCGGCTCGCTCAACGTGGCCCACGCCGCTGCCATCGCCGTGTACGAGATCCGCCGCCGGGAGTGGACCGACCAGGTCTCAGATGCGTAGCGGGTCGACTGCGACGCGTAGGCGACCGGGTGGACGCGGCACCGCCGCCAGGGCATCACAGAGGGTCTTGTGATCGGCGGCCCGGACCAACCAGCGGTCGTCGGCCGGGCCCAGCACCTCCACGTCGCCGCGCGTGCGCAGGCCGGTGACGAAGTCGGATGCCGGGGGGCCGGACACCAGGGCGATGGCAGCCGCCGGCGGGAACCGCAGCCCCCGCCGACGGGGCGTCTCCACCGCCGCCACGCGACCGGGGTCGGCGTGCAGGGCGGCCTGGACGACCTCGTGGCCAGGAAGGCGGGTCTGCAGAAGCAGCCGGCCACCGGCGGCCCGGTCGCCGAGCATCCGGGCGGCACGGGCCACCAGGGCCAGGGCCTGCTCGGCGGCCCGGTACCGGGGTGCCAGCAGTTCGGCGTCGAGGTCCAGAAAGGCCACCACGCCTGGTCGGAGCGTCCGGTGCAGCACCGCCTCCGTGCCCACGAGGATCGGCGTCGCCGGCACCGCCGCAGCGGCATCGGCCCCGGTGATCTCGGCCACAGGGACCCCGACGAGGCGCTCGAGCTCCTCCCGGACCCGCCGCACGCCGGGCCGTAACAGCTTCAGACGGGTACTGCCGCAGGCCAGGCACAACGACGGCCGGGTGGCACCACAGCGCCGGCAGGCGAGGGTGACGGCGTCACCGGCGCCCACGGCGGCCTGGCAGTGTGCACACCGGGCCAGCTCGGCGCACTTTGCACAGGCCAACAGTGCCGAGCGGCCCTTGCGGTTGAGCACGCAGACGGCTCGAGGTCCGGCGGACTGCTCGTGGCCGGCGGCTGCCCGCCGGAGGGCCTCCACGAGCCGCGGCGAGTACAGGCCTGCCCGCAGCGGCTCCTCCCGGCGCCGGTCGACCACGTCGACCAGTGGCCACCCGCTGCGCTCCTCGACGCGAGTGGGACGCACCAGAGACGCCCACTCGAGAGCCTCCAACGAGGGGCACGGGGACAACCACAGACAGGCGGCACCGGCCCGCCGGGCCCGCTCAGTGGCCACATCCCGGGCGCTCCACGTCGGTGACGACTCCCCTTGGTGGGCCTCGTCGTGCTCGTCGAGGACGACCACGGCCGCCAGATCCACCACCGGTGCCCACGCCGCCCCCCGGGCTCCGACCACGACGGGGACCCCGGCTGCCGCCTGGCCCCAGCCCCTCGGCACCAGTGCACACTCCGTCCCATCCTGGCGCAGCCTCCTCGCCACCTCGCCGGCCGAGGCTGAAGACGGCGCCACCACGAGAGTGGGACCTGAGCCGGCCGCCACGTGGATCGCCGGCAGGACGTCGTCAGCCGGCGGCAGGCGAACCACGGCTCGTTGCTTCGCCAGCCCCTCCCGGGCCAGGATTGCCGCCAGCCCGTTGGCCTGGTCAGGCCGTGTCGCCGGCCAGCGCCGGGGGGGCAGGCCGGCCACGGCGCTGAGCGGCGACGCCGTGCGTAGGAAATGAGCCGTCCGGCCGGCCCAGCGCCAGCGGGCCCAGCGGGCCAACTCGATGACCTCGGAAGGAGGCCCGGACCCGGTGACCTTGAGCAAGGGGCGCAGCTCCACGCCGGCGACCGGTGTCACGTCGGTGGCGACCACCCACCCGCGAACCCGCCGTCCGTGCAGGGATACCCGCACGATGGAGCCGATGTGGACCCGATCACCGAGCGCGGCGGGGACCTCGTAGTCGAACGCCCGGTCGACGGCGGGGACGTCGGGCAGCACCCGGACGACACGCTCGCTCAGGAGCTCGGGGTGGGCCGGACCCTCACAGCCGGAGGGCCGACATCAGCTCCTCGAGGCGGGGAGTGGCCTCCCACGTGAAGTCCTTGTCGGAGCGCCCGAAGTGCCCGTAGGCCGCGGTGCGGCGAAAGATCGGCCGGCGCAAATCGAGGTCGGCGAGTATGGCGGCCGGACGAAGGTCGAAGATCTCCTTGACCGCCGAGACAATGGCGTCCGGAGCGACCGTCTCGGTCCCGAACGTCTCCACCATCAGCGAGACGGGATGCGCCACGCCGATCGCGTAGGCAACCTGCAGCTCGCAGCGCTTCGCCGCCCCCGCGGCCACCACGTGCTTGGCCACCCATCGGGCGGCGTAGGCGGCGGAGCGGTCGACCTTGGTCGGGTCTTTGCCGGAGAACGCACCACCGCCGTGGCGAGCCATGCCCCCGTAGGTGTCCACGATGATCTTGCGGCCGGTCAGCCCCGTGTCGGCACGCGGGCCACCCAACTCGAAGGTTCCGGTTGGGTTGACGAGGACGTCGATGTCGTCGTCGGCGAAGCCGGCAGGGAGGAGCGGATGGATGACGTGCTCCTCGAGGTCGGGCTTGATCAGGGTCTCGGTGTCGAGTCCGGGCTGGTGCTGCGTCGAGATCACCACGGTGCGCAGCCGTACCGGTCGCCCGTCCTCGTAGTCGACGCTGACCTGTGTCTTTCCGTCGGGGCGGAGGTACGGGAGGATGCCGGCCTTGCGGACCTCGGCCAGCCGATGGGCCAGGCGATGGGCCAGCCATATGGGCAGTGGCATGAGGTCGTCGGTCTCGTCGCAGGCGTAGCCGAACATCATTCCCTGGTCGCCGGCGCCCTGGGCGTTGAGGGCATCCTCGGTTGACGCCCCCGTGCGCTGCTCGTAGGCGGCGTCGACTCCCTGGGCGATGTCGGCGGACTGCTCGTCGATGGACGTCACGACTCCGCAGGTGTTGCCGTCGAAGCCGAAGGACTCCCGGTCGTAGCCCACCTCGCAGATGGTCTGGCGCACGATCTTGGGGATGTCGGCGTAGGCGTTCGTCGTGATCTCCCCGGCTACGACGGCCAACCCGGTGGTCAGCAGGGTCTCGCACGCCACCCGCCCGTAGGGGTCCTCGGCGATGATGGCATCGAGGATGGCGTCGGAGACCTGGTCGGCCATCTTGTCGGGATGTCCCTCGGTCACCGACTCGGAGGTGAAGGTCCAGTGGCTCATGAGATTTCCTGCTCCTGTCTCCTGTGGGCGAGGACGGCGTCCAGGACGGCCCGAGCGACCGAGCGCTTGTCCACCGGCCCTACATTCAACTCCATTCCGGCGGACAGGATGGCGACCGAGTTGATCTCGTCGTCGAAACCACCGGTGTCGAGCGAGACGTCATTGGCAACGAGCAGGTCCACCCGCTTGCGCTGCAGCTTCTGCTCCGCCCGGGCCCGCACGTCACCCCACTCGGCGGCAAAGCCGACGACAGTCTGACCGGGCGGACGCCGGGCCACCACCGCAGCCAGGATGTCGGGGGTCGGCTCGAGCACCAGATCAGGCACGCCGTCGTCGCGGTGCATCTTGGCCGGGGCGCTCTGCTTGGGCCGGAAGTCGGCGACCGCCGCGGCCATGACCACCACGTCGGAATCACCCATACGGGCGAGGACGGCTTCGTACATCTCCTGAGCGGTGTCCACGGCAACGGTCTCCACCCCCGGCGGAAGGTGGCGATCGGATGCGGTGACGAGGGTGACCCGAGCTCCCCGTTGCGCAGCCTCAGCGGCCACGGCGTGGCCCTGACGCCCCGAGGAGCGGTTGCCGAGGAAGCGAACGGGATCGAGCGGCTCCCGTGTGCCTCCAGCCGTGACCAGCACGTGGAGGCCGGCCAGATCGGCTGACGGGTGGCTCGCTGGCCGCCCGGCCAGAACGTCGGCGCACGCCTTCACGATCTCAGCCGGTTCCGCCATGCGCCCTGGACCGGTGTCACCACCGGCCAGATGACCGTCGCCCGGTCCGATGACATGGACGCCCCGCTGACGCAGCATGGCCAGATTGGCCTGCACTGCGGGCTGCTCCCACATCTCGGTGTGCATGGCTGGGCACATCACCACCGGCGCGCGTGTGGCCAGCAGGGTGGTCGCCAACAGGTCGTCGGAGAGCCCCAGGGCGTAGGATGCCACCACCCGTGCCGTGGCCGGAGCCACGATCACCAGGTCGGCAGACTGGCCGAGGGACGTGTGGGGGCTGGGCTCGGGGCCTTCCCACAGCGACGTCCGGGCCACCTCGCTGGCCACCGCCGAGAAGGTGGTGGCGGTGACGAAACGCTGGGCACCGGCGGTCAGGAGGGGGCTGACGAAGGCACCGGCATCGAGGAGGCGCCGGCAGAGCTCGACCGCCTTGTAGGCGGCGATGCCGCCACTGACCCCTACGACGATCCTGCGACCATCGAAGGCGGTCACAGGACGGGGGGCTTCAGGCGTCGGGAGCTTCGCCGCCGGCGGTGTCGTCCGGCCCGCCGGCGTCGCTCAGCGTGCCCACCGGGCCCCATTGCCGCTCGGTCTCGATCGCCTCGGCGACATTGTCCTCGTCACCGGTGCCCTCTTCGATGCGCTCATAGGTGATCTTGTCAGCGGCGATCTCCTCGAAGGCGATCGACAGCGGCTTGCGGGCGGTGGAGGCGATCTGGGGAGGCACGATGGCACCCAGCCCCTCACCGAGCTGGTTGAAGTAGGCGTTGACCTGGCGGGCCCGCCGGGAAGCCAGGGTGACCAGGGTGAACTTCGAGTCCACCCGGCCCAACAGCTCCTCGATGGGGGGGTTCATCATCGTGTCGTTGCGCCAGACCATGGCCCGAGGCTACCAGGGGTGCCTCCGCAGCGAACGCCAGTGGGGTCAGGTCGCCTGCTTGCGGGCTGATTCGATCAGGGCGGCGATCTCGTCGACCGCCCGGTCGAGGTCGTCGTTCACCACCTCGACCGCACGCAGTGACGCCGCCGCCTCCGCCTCGTCGGCGGCCTTGGCCAGGCGCTGGCGCACCAGGTGCTCCGGATCGCCTCGCCCTCGCAGGCGGCGCTCCTGTTCGGCGGCCGACGGCGGGAGCACGAAGATGAGAAGGGCGCCGGGTTCCCGCTGTCGAACCTGGCGGGCCCCTTGCACCTCGATCTCCAACAGCGTGTCGCAGCCCGGCGGTGGTTGGGGGACGGGCGTGCCGTAGAGGTTGCCCAGGAACTCAGCCCACTCCAGGAACCCGTCGGCGGCGGCCGCTTCCTCGAAGCGGGCGCGATCGACGAAGACGTAGGCGTCCTCGGCCTCTTGGGGACGACGCCGGCGGGTGGTCCACGACCGGCTCAGCCACAGCTTCAGGTCACGGGCAAGCAGCTCTCGCACCAGGGTGCCCTTGCCCACCCCACCCGGGCCGGAGATGACGATGAGCAATGCCGGGCTCAGGCGGGGAAGCGCTTGAGGAGGGTCTCCCGCTGTTGGACCCCGAGACCACGGACGCGGCGACTCTCGCTGATGCCGAGCTCTTCCATCAGGCGCCGGGCCTTGACCTTGCCGAGGCCGGGAAGGGACTCCAGGACCGTCAGCACCTTCATCTTGCCGACCGTCTCATCGGTTGCAGCCATGTCGAACAGCTCGGGAAGCGACGTGGAGCCCATCTTGAGCTTCTCCTTCAGCTCCGCCCGCAGGCGCCGGGCGGCACCCGCCTTTGCGAGAGCGGCCTGGCGCTGATCAGGGGAGAGTTCAGGCGGCATCGGCATGGCCCGGAACCCTAGTGCCCCTTCAACGCACTGATTTCAAAGGCTGTCGACGAGCGACTGCGCCGCGGCACGGCGGTCGGAAGCGGCGGTGACGGCACGGCCTACGACGAGAAGATCCGCACCGGCGGCGAGGGCGGCCGCCGGTGTGTCGGTGCGGGCCTGGTCGTGGGTATCGGTGCCGGCTGGGCGCGTGCCGGGAACTACCACGGTCAGACGAGGGGCGAGCTGGCGGACGTCGGCCACATCGGGAGCGCCGCACACCAAACCGTCGCAGCCCGCCTCCAGTGCGATCTGGACCCGCTTGGGCACGATGTGGGGTGGAGCGTCGGCGTCACTGGTGAGCACCGTGACGGCCAGGGCGATCGGTCGTTGAAGTCCCGCCTCGGCCGCTCCCCGGTGGAGGCCCTCCACGCCGGCCCGGAGCATCGGTCCCCCTCCCATGGCGTGCAAGGTGAGGTAGCGCACGCCGTAGGACCCGGCGACGGACGCCGCTCGCCCGACCGTGGTGGGTATGTCGTGGAGCTTAAGGTCGAGGAACACGTCGTAGCCGAGAGACGTCAGCGCGCTGACGGCGTCGGGTCCGGCTGCGGCAAACAGTTCGAGGCCGACCTTGGCCACCCCGAACCAGGGCTGCAGCTCCCGAGCCAGCCGGAGCGCCACCACCACGTCGTCCACGTCGAGGGCCAGGGCGAGCTTGGACCTCAGCTCCTCGCTCGATCGGATATCGGCCACATCGGTCATCGCCGCACCTCCGTCTCTGCCGGGTGTCGACCGGGCACCTGGCGGTGCACGCTCCCGACGATCTGGCTGACCCTAGCCACCCCTTGGCGACGAGCCCATCGCCGTAGTTCCTGCAGCACGCGCACCGGCGCCCGGGGGTCGCCGAAGGTGGCCGTACCCACCTGCACCGCCGACGCCCCGGCGAGCATCATCTCGGCGGCATCGCCCCCCGTGGCGATCCCGCCCACACCGATGATGGGCAGGTCGGGCAGGGCGGCATGGACGTCGTGGACCGCCCGAACGGCCACCGGATGCATGGCCGCTCCCGACAGCCCTCCGCCGCCTGCCCCCAACCGGTATCGCCGTCGCTCGGGGTCGATGGCCATCCCCATCACGGTGTTCACCAGTGTCACCGCCCCGGCACCTCCCCGCCGCGCCGCGTCGGCGATTTCCACCAGATCGGTCACGTTGGGACTGAGCTTCGCCCACCGGGGCCGCCGGCATGCCGCCGCCGCCGCCACTACCTCCTCAGTGGCGGTAGCCGAGTGGGCGAACATGCGCTGACGGTCGTCTACATTCGGGCAACTCACGTTCACCTCGACAGCGATCACCGATGACGGCGCACCCGCCAGCAGCAGCGCCGCCTGCTCGTACTCAGCCACCGACCGTCCCCAGATGGAGACAACGACACGGGCGTCAGCAGCAACGAGACCGGGCAGTTCCTCCTCGAGCCACACCGACACGCCCGGGCCCTGCAATCCCACACTGTTGAGCATCCCGCCAGAGGCCTCGTACACCCGCGGAGCAGGGTTGCCCGGCCACGGAAAGGCGGAGAGCGACTTGACGACTACCGCGCCGAGCGAGGCAAGAGGAAAGTAGGCAGCAAGCTCAGCCCCATGCCCAGAGGTCCCCGAGGCAGTCATGACCGGGTTGGGCAGCAGAACCGACCCCACGCGACTAACCAGGTCAACGCTACTCGGCACCCAACCACTCCTGCAGCGAACACACCTGCATGGGGTTGGCGGCCCAGTCGGCCACGCCCGAAGCCGCGGCCAGTGCCGCCGCGACCGTGGTGAGACACGGCACCCGGTGCGCGGCGGCGGCCGTCCGGATGTAATCACCGTCGGCCCGAGGCCCGCGCCCCCTCGGGGTATTGATGACCAGGGCCACCTTGCCGGCGGCGAGCAGCTCGACCGCGGTCTCGCCCGACCCCTCCTCTCCCACCTTGTCGACCACCATGGTCACGGCCACGCCCTGGGTGTCGAGATACGACGCCGTTCCGGCGGTGGCGGCGATGGTGAACCCCAACTCGGCGAAGCGCCGAGCCGCCACCACGCCGTTGACCTTGTCCCGATCGGCCAGGGAGAAGAACACGGCTCCGGCCTCGGGCAGGCGGTCCCCGGCAGCGATCTGGCTCTTGGCGAAGGCCAGGCCGAAGGTGCGATCGATGCCCATGACCTCGCCGGTGGAGCGCATCTCAGGTCCGAGGAGCGAGTCCACCTGGGGGAAGCGGTTGAAGGGCAGGACCGCCTCCTTCACCGCCACGTGGCCATCGGTGACGGGCGCCACCAGCAGGCCCTCGTCCCGAAGTTCGCTCAGGCTGGCCCCGACCATCACCCGGGCCGCCACTTTGGCCAGGACCACACCGGTGGCCTTGGAGACGAATGGCACCGTCCGGCTGGCTCGGGGGTTGGCCTCGATGACGAAGACCTCGCCCTGTTGCACGGCGTACTGCACGTTCAACAGACCGCGCACGTCGAGGGCGTCGGCGATGGCTCGGGTGTGGCCTTCGATGGTCTCCACCACCGAGGGGGCGAGGGTGGGCGGCGGGATGGCGCAGGCGCTGTCCCCGGAATGGACGCCCGCCTCTTCGACGTGTTCCATCACTGCGCCGATCAGCACCTCGCCTTCAGCGTCGCGCACGGCGTCGACGTCGACTTCCACGGCATCCTCCAGGAAGCGGTCGATGAGGACCGGACGCTCGGTCGACAGTCCTCCCTCGCGCCCGAGGGTGCCAGCTCGGGCACCGCCGGGAGCCCCGAAGGTCGCCAGTTCGGCCATGGCCGCGGCCAGGGCGTCGTGGTCGTAGACGATCGACATGGCCCGCCCGCCCAACACGTAGCTGGGCCGCACCAGCGCCGGGTAGCCGATGCGATCCACCACGGCCCGGGCGCCTTCCAGGGAGGAGGCCACGCCCCCCGCCGGCTGTGGGATTCCCAGGCGCTCGCACAGCCCGCTCCAGCGCTCCCGGTCCTCGGCCAGGTCGATCGAGTCGGGCGAGGTACCCAGCACCAGTTCGGGAGGGATGAGGCCGGCCAGCTTCAGAGGTGTCTGGCCGCCGAGGCTGACGATGACCCCGGCCAACTCCCCCGAGGCCGCTTCGGAGTCGAGCACCGACAACACGTCCTCACCGGTGAGCGGCTCGAAGTAGAGGCGGTCGGAGGTGTCGTAGTCGGTTGAGACCGTCTCGGGGTTGCAGTTGACCATGACGGTCTCGAAGCCGGCCTCCCGCAGGGCGAAGCTGGCGTGGACGCAGCAGTAGTCGAACTCGATGCCCTGGCCGATGCGGTTGGGGCCCGACCCGAGGATCACCACCTTGGGCCGCCGCCCGGGCTGCACCTCGTCCTCGTCCTCCCAGGTGGAGTAGTGGTAGGGGGTGTGGGCCTCGAACTCGGCGCTGCACGTGTCGACCGTCTTGTAGGTGGGGACGACACCGGCGGCCAGGCGGGCGTCCCGGACCTCGGATTCCTCGACACCCCAGAGCCACGCCAGTTGGGCGTCGGCGAAGCCCAGGCGCTTGGCCCGCCGCCACATCGGGCGGCTCATGGCGAGCAGGCCCGTGTCCTCCAATGCGGCGCGTTCCTCGACGATGCGTCCGATCTGGTCGAGGAACCACGGGTCGACGGCAGTCGCCTCGTGCAGGCGCTCCACGCTGATGCCACGCCGCAGGGCGGCCTCGAGCTGGAACGGTCGATCGGGGCTGGCCAGCGCCGCTCGGGTGACCAACTCGTTGTCGGAGAACGCGTCGAGCGCCCGCTCGCCGGGGTCGGCGTTGAGGCCGGACCGGCCGTGCTCGAGGGAGCGCAGCCCCTTCTGCAACGATTCGGGAAAGGTGCGGCCGATGGCCATGGCCTCGCCCACCGACTGCATCTGAGTTCCGAGGACACCGGCGTAGCCTGGGAACTTCTCGAAAGCCCAGCGAGGCACCTTCGTCACGACGTAGTCGATGGTGGGCTCGAAGCTGGCCGGTGTCTCACCGGTGATGTCGTTGGTGATCTCGTCGAGGGTGTAGCCGACGGCCAGGCGAGCGGCGATCTTGGCGATGGGGAAGCCGGTGGCTTTGGAGGCCAGTGCGGAGGAGCGGCTGACCCGGGGGTTCATCTCGATCACGGCCATTTCGCCGGTGGCCGGGTCAAGGGCGAACTGCACGTTGGAGCCCCCCGTCTCCACCCCCACCCGGCGGATGCAGGCGAATGCCGCGTCGCGCATCCCCTGGTACTCCACATCGGACAGCGTCTGAGCCGGAGCCACGGTGATGGAGTCGCCGGTGTGCACCCCCATCGGGTCGAAGTTCTCGATGGAGCACACCACCACGCAGTTGTCGGCCCGGTCCCGCATGACCTCGAGCTCGTACTCCTTCCATCCGGCCACCGAGCGTTCGATGAGGATCTCGCAGATGGGGCTGGCGTCGAGTCAAACCGCCGCCATCCGGAGGAACTGCTCGGGCGTTTCCGCGATCCCGGCCCCCTTGCCTCCCATGATGTAGGCGGGGCGCACGATCACCGGCAGCCCCACCTCCTCACTCACCACCACCGCCTCCTCCAGCGTGCGGGCGATGCCCGACGCAGGCACGGTGAGGCCGATCTCCTGCATGGCCTGCTTGAAGCGGTCGCGGTCCTCGGCGGTG
>DASZDM010000239.1:0-9557 GCA_035942015.1 Acidimicrobiales bacterium
GCCTCCAGCGGGGACTTCCATCCTGTGGCCGGGACGCCCTCGATGGCCCCCGCCAGCCCCCCGCCCCTCCAGGAGGCGGGGTCGGTATCGCGCCAGGCGCCGGCAACCAGGTCGTCGACGAGCGGGTGCTCGGGCGCCAGCACCATGTAGGTGGCCCCGAAGAGCGTGTCGGGCCGGGTGGTGAAGACGGGGATGGTCGTGGCGGGGTCGTGGGCCAGGGGGAACTCGACGCGGGCACCGACACTTCGACCGATCCAGTTGCGCTGCATGGTCTTGATGCGCTCGGGCCAGTCGATGAGGTCGAGGTCGTCGGCCAGGCGATCGGCGAAGGCGGTGATGCGCATCTTCCACTGCTGCAGCGGCCGTTGGTAGACGGGGAAGTTCCCCCGCTCGCTGCGCCCGTCGGCCGTGACCTCCTCGTTGGCCAGCACCGTGCCGAGGCCCGGGCACCAGTTGACCGGGGCCTCGTCTCGATAGACGAGACGCTGGGCGTCGACGAAGTGGCGCTGCTCAGCCGCCGACAGCTGCGACCAGGGCCGCCCGTGGGGGTGCTCTTCGTCGGCGGCCAGGCGCATCCCCGCCTCGAGCTCGTCCACCAACTCGGCGATGGGTCGGGCCCGGCTCGCTTCCGGGTCGAACCAGGCGTGGTAGATCTGCAGGAAGATCCACTGGGTCCAGCGGTAGTAGTCGACGTCGGTGGTGGCGATGCTTCGGCGGTCGTCATGGCCGAGGCCGAGGGCGCGGAACTGGCGGCGCATGTTGGCGATGTTGGCTTCGGTGGTGACGCGGGGGTGCTGGCCGGTCTGCACGGCGTACTGCTCGGCGGGCAGGCCGAAGGCGTCGTAGCCCATGGCGTGCAACACGTTGTAGCCGGTCATGCGCTTGAACCGGGCGTAGACGTCGGTGCCGATGTAGCCGAGGGGGTGACCGACGTGCAGGCCGATGCCGCTCGGATAGGGGAACATGTCCAGCACGTAGAGCTTCGGTCGACCGGCCATCCGCTCGAAGCCGTCGGATAGGGGACCGACCGGATTCGGCGCGGCATAGACGCCGTCGGCGGCCCACCGCTCCTGCCAGCGTGACTCGATTTCGTTGGCTAGGCCGGCGCCGTAGCGGAAGCGGGGAGCGTCGTCGCCGGGCACCGACGGGGGACCGGGAGACGGGGCCGACATCGCCCGCAGCGTACCGTTCGCTCCTCTCGAGCCCGAGGTCGCTGCCGGCATCGGTCGCGAAGGGTCAGGTGCCGCCGGCGCTGCCGTCGCCCGACTCCAGATCCCGCAGGAAGCGCTCGACCTCGGCGGCCAGTTCCTCGCCCGCCGCCGGGGTGAAGGCGGTGTCGCTCTGCTCCTGGCGCTCGGCGTCGTAGGCCGATTCGAGGGCGCGGACCATGCGGGTGTGCTCGATGTTGGTGGCGACCAGGTCGTCCAGGCGGTCCCGGTGCAGGCGGGCCCCCTCATGGAGCTGGGATGCATCAAGGCGGAGCCCCGCCACCCGGGCGAGTGCCTCCACCAGCGTCGCACTGGCCTCGGGGTAGGGCATGCCGGCGGCGTAGTGCGGAACCTGAGCCCATAGGCCCACGGCAGGCACCCCTACCTCGGCACAGCGTTCTTCGATGGCTGCGCCCACCCCGGCGGGAACGTCGATGCTGGAGCGGACGTCGCCGGCTCGCTCGGCCAGGTCCGCATCAGTGGCGGTGGTGGCCAGGCGTACCGGCCGGCTGTGCGGGGCCGGCGCAGGATAGGCACCGAGACCGACGGCCAGGCGCACGCCGAAGCGCACGGCCAGATCCACCACCTGGGCGGTGAAGGCCCGCCAACGCACGTCGGGCTCGGCACCGGTGAGCACGAGGATGTCCCGGTCGTCGAGATCACGGCCGCGCCGTAGCTCGATGCTCGGCCAGGTGAGGCCGGTGTTGACTCCCTCGACCAGATGCATGACCGGTCGCCGGGAGCGGTGGTCGACCAGGATGTCGACGTCGAAGGTGGCGACGACCGTGGTTTCGGTCGCCGCCAACAGCTGGGCGATGCCCGCCCCCGCCCCGTAGCCGGCATCGACCCACCCTTCCAGCCCGATCACGAGCACGGGATCGGTGAGAGGTGCATCGTCGAGAAGTCGGTAGAGCGGGTGGTCGGTTGCCTCGGCCATGGGCAGCGACAGTACCGCTCCAGTCCTCCCGGTACGCTCGTCACCATGGCCGACGTCACGGATGCCACGTTCCAGAAGGAGGTCGTGGACCGGTCCAAGACCGTCCCCGTGGTCGTCGACCTGTGGGCCCCGTGGTGCGGGCCGTGCCGATCCCTGGGCCCGATCCTGGACAAGGTCGTGGGTGCGACCAAGGGCCGCGTGGAGCTGGTCAAGGTCAACATCGACAGCAACCCCGCCGTCGCGCAGGCCTTCGGCGTGCAGAGCATCCCGGCCGTCTTCGCCCTTCGCGACGGCAAGGTGGTCGACGAGTTCATCGGTGCGCAGCCCGAGTCCGTGGTCAGCGACTTCGTCTCCCGCCTCCTGCCGAGCGAGGAGGAGACCGAGGTCGAGCGCCTCGTGGCCAAGGGCGACGAATCCTCACTGCTCGCTGCCCTCGAGCTCGAGGCCGACCATCCTGGTGCAGTGGTGGCCCTGGCCGAGCACTACGCAGCCGACGGCAGGACAGATGAGGCGTTGGCCCTGTTGGAACGCATCCCTCCCAGTGCCGAAACCCGGCGGGTGGCGGCCCTGGCCCGGGTGGGGCCGGACGGCACCGCCGGCGACGAACCGGTGGACGCCCGCCTCGACGCCCTCCTGGAGCGGGTGGCCGGAGACGAGGCCGCTCGCCAGGAGTTCCTCGACCTGCTGGAGCTGCTCGGACCAGACGACCCCCGCACTGCTGCCTACCGGCGGCAGCTCACTGCTCGCATCTTCTAGACGGCCCCCGTGGGCATCGAGCGCCACGGTGATCACTGGCGGTGGGTGGGTGGGCCGGTTCCCCCAGGAGCGGCCGCCATCACCATTGGCCCACTGGTCTCGCTCCGCCGGGCGTCCGCCGGTAACCGTCGGCTCGTCGCCCACGAGTTGGTCCACGTGGCACAGTGGCGCCGCCTCGGGGTGGCCGGCTTTCTCGTCGCCTATCTCGGTGCCTACCTTCGCTGGCGGCTCCTCTTCCACGGTCACTGGGATGCCTACCGTCGCATTCCCCTGGAGGTCGAGGCCGACTGGGAATCCCGCCGACCCCATCAACGCTCCTGACAGGGGCTGGACCGGGCACGGCGGTGCCCCTCGTGACATGTCCCACCTGATGACGTAGACTTTCATTGCCTTCAGGCTCCGCTTCCCCGGCGCAAACGATTCGTGTTCTGGGGGCCCTGCCGTGCCCGATCCTCCCGCCGGCCCACCCGCCGGGCCCGACGCTCCTTCCGCCGGCCCACCTGCCGGCCCGGCGCTCCCGCCGACGTGGCGAGACCGCCTGGACCTGCTCGGAGCCGGTTCCACCGTGACGCTCGGCCGGGTGGCGGGCGGGGCCGTCGCCGCCGTGGTCGCCGCGGTCGTGATCATCCTCGTGCTCCGAGGGCCACCGCCTCCACCCGAGCTCAGCCTCCCCCTCGCGGGTGGGCCCGGCGACCCCGCCCTGACCTCCTCGACCACCTCGGCCCTGCCGGCGGAGGTGCTGGTCCACGCCGCTGGAGCCGTCCATGCTCCCGGGGTCTACCGCCTGAGCTCCGACGCCCGGGTGGCCGACCTGGTGGAGGCCGCGGGCGGTCCCCTGGCCGACGCCGAGCTCGACCGCCTCAATCTGGCCGCCACCGTCGCTGACGGGCAGCAGGTCTACGTCCCCCGCGTGGGAGAAGCCGTGCCCGAGGTGGCCGGTGCGACGAGCGGAGAAGGGGGGGCGGGTGCCGGTGACGGTCTGGTCGACGTGAACACCGCCGATGCCGACGAGCTCGAGACCCTTCCCGGGATCGGGCCGGCCACCGCCGAGGCCATCCTCGACGAGCGTGAGCGGCGGGGGACCTTCTCCTCGGTCGAGGACCTCCTCGACGTCCCGGGCATCGGCGACGCCAAGCTCGAGGCCCTGCGCGACCTCGTCCGGGTGTGACCACGGCGGCGGTTGTGATGGTGGGCACGGCACGAATATGTCTCGAGCGGACCCTCAGAGGGCCGGCGAGGGCGCCGGTCGGAGGACGATGCAGTGAGTGACCGGGCGGTGTTCGCCCTGGCCGTGGCCGTCTGTGCCGCTGCCTGGTCGTCGGCACCGGTGCCGCTGCTGCTGGCCGTTACCGTCACCGCCGCCGCGCTGATCTCTCGCCGGCCTGTGCTGCTGGTCGCCGGAGCGGCCCTGTTGGCCTCGTCGCTCGGTGCCCGCTCCGACGCCGGGCTCACGCCCCCAGCCGGGTCCGAGGCGGTAACCGGTGAGGCCGTGTTGTCGTCCGACCCGGTCAACGTGGATGGCGCCACCAAGGTCGACGTCGGCCTCGGCGTTCGTCGGGTGGAGGCATGGGCCCGCGGTCAGCCGGCGG
This sequence comes from Acidimicrobiales bacterium, assembly GCA_035942015.1. Classification (GTDB taxonomy): domain Bacteria; phylum Actinomycetota; class Acidimicrobiia; order Acidimicrobiales; family CADCSY01; genus JADDRA01. The sequence goes on from DASZDM010000239.1 coordinate 4,491, forward strand.
CGGTGCTGGCACCCCTGCTGGCCGGTGAGCGGGTGAAGATCGAAGGCCGGCTGCGGCCTCCTCCGCCCGAAGCCCGGCCCTGGCTGGCCCGCCGACATGTCAGTGCCCGCCTGAGCGTGGACCAGGCCGGTCCCAGCCGGCCGGGAAGCCTGGCCAGTCGGGCCGCCAACGGGCTACGCCGCACCCTGGTGAACGGCGCTCGTCCTCTCGCCACCGAGGAGCGGGCCCTGCTCACCGGCTTCGTGTTCGGCGACGACCGGGACCAGTCGGTGGCCGTGGCCGACGACTTCAAGGCGGCCGGGCTGACGCACCTCCTGGCCGTCTCGGGGCAGAACGTCGCCTTCGTCCTGGTCCTGGCCGGGCCCGTGCTGCGTCGCCTCGGCCTGCGGGGCCGGTGGGCCGCCAGTCTGGCCGTGATCGGCTTCTTCGGCCTGGTGACCCGGTGGGAACCTTCAGTGTTGCGGGCCTCGGCCATGGCAGCCCTGGCGTGCACCGCCACCGGCCTCGGGCGCCCCACTTCGTGCCGCCGCCTGCTGGCGCTGGCCGTGGCCGGCGTGGTGTTGATCGATCCGCTGGTGGTGCGCTCAGTGGGCTTCCAGCTCTCGGTCGGAGCTTGCGTCGGCATTCTCCTCCTTGCCGCCCCCTTGAGCCGCCACCTTCCCGGCCCACGGTGGTTGGCCGAGGTGCTGGCCGTCACCCTGGCGGCCCAGGTGGGGGTGGCGCCCGTGTTGGTGCCGGTGTTCGGTGGCCTGCCGGTGGCGTCCTTGCCCGCCAACCTGTTGGCCGTTCCCGCCGCCGGCCCGCTGATGGTCTGGGGGCTGACGGCCGGGTTGGCCGCGGGCGTGCTCGGCCCGCCGGCCGATGCCCTCTTGCACCAACCAACCTCGTGGCTGGTCCGCTGGGTGGCTGCGGTGGCCCGCTGGGCCGCCGCCCTTCCCCTCGGGCGCATCGAGATCCCCCATCTCGTCGCCCTGGTCGTGATCGGAGCCGTCACCGCCATGGCGTGGCGACGGTCCCGGCGCCTCGCCCTGCGTCTCGGTTCAATCTGCACCGCCCTGGTGTTGGTGGCGCCCTCGCTGGCGCTCGCCCTTCCGAGGTCTTCCCACATGGCGCTGACTCCTGCGCCAGGCGCCGAGCTCTGGGCCGACCGAGGGGTGGTGCTGGTGATCGACGACGCCGGCGGCGCCAGCCTCCTGGAGGGGCTGCGAGCCGAGGGCGTGTCCCACATCGACGTGGTGATCTGCCAGCGGGGCGGCTCCCCGGCTGCCGCCACCGTGCTGCTGCTGCGTTCGCGCCTGTCGGTCGGCGTGGTCCTGGCCCCCGAGGACCATCGCATCCGCGGCGCCAAAGTCCCCCTCGAGGACGGCGTGGTGCAGGTGGGCGGCATCGCGGTGAAGGTGGTGCGCACCTCCCCGAACTTGGAGGTCGAGGTTGGCCAACATGAATAGGGTCAGCTCCGATGTGGCTCACCGTCGGTTCCACCCGCTACGACGTGACGCACCGCGCCATGGTCATGGGCATCTTGAACCGCACGCCCGATTCCTTTTACGACCGGGGACGCTTCTTCGACCTCGACGCCTGCTGGCGGCGGGCCGAGCGGTTGGTGACGGATGGGGCCGACGTCCTCGACGTGGGCGGCGTCAAGGCCGGACCGGGGCCGGAGGTGGGCGAGGACGAGGAGCTGGCCCGGGTGGTCCCGGCCATAGAGAGCCTCCACGCACGCTTCGACGTCCCCTTGTCGTGCGATACCTGGCGAGCGTCAGTGGCGCGCGCCGCCTACGCCGCCGGAGCGGTGGTCGGCAATGACATCAGCGGCTTCAGTGATCCGGGCTACCTTCCCGCCGCCAGTGAGGCCGGTGCCTCGGTGGTGGCGACCCACATCCGCCTCGCCCCTCGAGTCGCCGATCCGGAGCCGTACTATGACGACGTTGTCGCCGACGTTGCCCGCTTCCTGGCCGAGCGGGCGGCACAGGCCCAGGCGGCCGGCATCCCACGCGACCGGATCATGGTCGATGCCGGACTCGACCTGGGCAAGACAGCCCAGCAGTCGCTCCGGTTGCTACGGGAGACCGGGGCGCTGAGCGCCCTCGGCTATCCCGTGTTGCTTTCGGCCTCTCACAAGCCCTTCCTCGGCGCGCTGCTCGGACTCGACGTCGAGGACCGCCAGCAGGCCAGCACGGCGGCGCACGCCGTGGGCATCATCCGAGGCGCTCGGGTGCTGCGGGTCCACGACGCCCGGGCCGCCCGCCGGGTGGCCGACGTGCTGGCCACGGTCATGGCGGATGGAGAAGTGTCGTGAGCGGCGAACGCGGCCCCTTTCCTGCCTACCTGGTACGGGGCGGTGACTCGGTGCTGCGGGCTGAGGCGGTCCGTTCCCTGCTCACCGAGCTCATCGGCGGGGAGGACGGCTCGCTCATGGTCGAGGAGCACGTAGCCGGCGATGACGACGATGCCTCGCCTCTCGTCGACGCCGCCCAGACCCCGCCGTTCCTCACCGAGCGGCGGATCGTGGTGGGCCGGGAGGTGAGTGCCTACAGCTCGGCCGCCCTAGGCGGGTTGCTCTCGTACCTGGGTGATCCACTGGCCACCACCTCCCTCGTGCTGGTGACCGGGGAGAAGGGCCGGCTGTCGCCGAAGCTCACGGCGGCGGTCAAGGCGGTGGGCCGGGTCATGGACGCCGGCGTGCCCCCCACCAAGGGAGGGCGCAGCAACTGGCTGGCCGATCACGTCGGAGCGGCGCCCATCCGTCTCGACCGTGGTGCCCTGCAGATGCTCGACAAGCACCTCGGCGCGGATCTCGGGCGCCTATCGAGCCTGCTCGAGACGCTCGCCGCGGCGTATGGCCACGGTGCACGGATCGGTGCGGCCGAGGTCGTCCCGTATCTGGGGGAGGCGGGGTCGGTCCCGCCCTGGGACCTGACCGACGCCATCGACGGTGGCGACCCGGCCGCCGCGCTCGAAGCCCTGCGCCGGATGATCGGCGCAGGGGAGCGCCATCCCCTTCAGGTAATGGCCATCCTCCACGGGCACGTCGCGAACATGTTGCGCCTCGACGGTGCCGGCGCGGGTAACGCTGCGGCCGCCGCCCAGGCGCTGGGTCGTGACCCGAAGCGATCGTCGTTCCCAGCGCAGAAGGCGCTCGAACAGGGGCGGCGCCTCGGCCACGACGGCGTGGTGGCGGCCATCGCCTTGTTGGCCCAGGCCGATCTCGATCTGCGGGGGGCCAAGGGATGGCCCGAAGGGCTGGTGCTGGAGGTGTTGGTGGCCCGGCTCAGCCGGCTGTCGCCTCGGCGCCGGCGCGGTTGACCCGGCGCATCAGCCGGCTCTTGCGGCGAGCGGCGGTGTTCTTGTGGATGACGCCCTTGGACGCCGCCTGGTCGATGCGCTTGACGGCGAGGCGGAGGGCCTCGGGACTGTCGTCGCCGCCGGCCGCCTGCACCGCGTTGGCGGTGCGCGTCTTGAGCTCCGAGCGCACACCCTTGTTGCGGACCCGTCGCTTCTCGTTCTGCAGGTTCCGTTTGATCTGACTCTTGATGTTCGCCATGGCGCTCACGACGCTACCAGGGAGGCGGCCTGCCTCTGTTCTTGCGTCGATGAATGGTCCATACGACGACTGCTTGGCGCAAGAACGGTGTGGGGAGGCTGTCGGTACTCTTGGCGGGTGTCGGACCTCTCTCGCTTTCGAGCGCTCAGCTTGCTGGCCCACATCGATCACGGGAAGTCCACGCTGGCCGACCGGATCCTGGAGCTGACGGGAGCGGTCGATGCCCGGGACATGAAGGCGCAGTACCTCGACTCGATGGACATAGAGCGCGAGCGCGGCATCACCATCAAGGCCCAGAACGTGCGGGTGCCGTGGAAGGATCACATCCTCCACCTCGTCGACACCCCTGGCCATGTCGACTTCGGCTACGAGGTCTCCCGCTCCCTGGCCGCCTGCGAGGGGGTGGTCCTGCTCGTCGACGCCGCCCAGGGCATCGAGGCCCAGACGCTGGCCAACTGCTACCTGGCCCTCGAGCACGACCTGACCATCGTGGCCGCGCTCAACAAGATCGACCTGCCGGCCGCCGATCCCGACCGCTGCGCCTCGGAGATCGAGCAGGTCCTCGGCATCCCAGCCACCGAGATCCTCCGCATCAGCGCCAAGACCGGGGAGGGTGTGGCCGAGCTGCTCGACGCAGTGGTCGAGCACATTCCTGCCCCGACCGGTGACGCCGACGCCCCGCTCCAGGCGCTGATCTTCGACTCCTACTTCGACCAGTACCGGGGCGTCATCTCGTCGCTGCGGATCATGCAGGGCACGCTTCGCACGGGTGCCCGACTCCGCTTCCTCCAGGCCCAGGCCACCCACGACGCCGACGAGGTCGGGATCCGCACCCCCGTACCCACGCCCGTGCCCAGCCTCGGGCCGGGCGAGGTCGGATACCTGGTGGCCGGCATCAAGGACGTGGCCGAGGCTCGCTCCGGCGAGACCGTCACCGAGGTGGCCCGACCGGCACCGGCGGCCCTCGAGGGGTACCGCGATCCCAAGCCCATGGTGTTCTGTGGCCTCTATCCCGTCGACGGCGACGAGTTCGAGGGGCTGCGTGAGGCACTGGAGAAGCTGCGGCTCAACGACGCCAGCGTGACCTACGAGCCTGAGTCGTCGGCCGCCCTCGGCTTCGGCTTCCGCTGTGGGTTCCTCGGGCTGCTGCACATGGAGATCGTCAGGGAGCGCCTGGAGCGGGAGTTCGATCTCAGCCTCATCGCCACCGCCCCGTCCGTCGGCTACGTCGTCCACACCACCACCGGAGAGGCTGTCGAGGTGGACAACCCCTCCGCCATGCCGCCCACCACCCAGATCGACCACATCGAGGAGCCCTTCCTGCGGGTGACCGTGCTCACCCCCTCGGCCTACACCGGGGCGGTCATGGAGCTGTGCCAGGAACGGCGGGGGGAGATGGAGTCGATGACCTACCTCAGCCCCGAGCGCCTCGAGATGCGGTACCGACTGCCGTTGGCCGAGGTGGTGGTCGACTTCTTCGACCAGCTCAAGAGCCGGACCAAGGGCTATGCGAGCCTCGACTA
>DASZDM010000240.1:0-17517 GCA_035942015.1 Acidimicrobiales bacterium
CTGTGGCTGCGGCGTCATCGGGTGTCGGTTAGGCGAGGCCCATCGGTGGAGTCGGTGGACGGAGCTCGGGCTGAGCGAATCGTGCTCCGGGCCTCCGACCTGCCTGGTCCCGGGTGGGGAGCGGTGCCCACGCCGAAGAGCACCGAGGAGATGATCGAGGGCGACGACCTGCTGGATGCCTGCATGGCCGGGTTCCCCGATCCGGACGTGACGGCATCCGCAGATTCCGACCGTTTCATGCGCCAGTACGCGCTGGCCTATTCCGTCGTTTGGATCCTTTCCTCGGATGCCGCGGCCCAGATCGCCTTTGCCACGTTGGCCCACGAGCGCTTCGCCTCCGCCTTCGTGGCCGGCATGGCCGCCGAGGTCGACGCCGGCCAGGGAGCCGCCACCCTGCTCGGCCACGTCGCCGCCCCCGTCGGGGGCCTCGAGGCGCCGGGGCGCGCTGCCGCCCACCAGGCCCGCCTCACGGCGGCCGACGCTGACGGTGTCCTGCCCATCCACCTGGAGCTGCTGGCTCTGCAGGAGGAGCGCGCCGTCACGCTCATCATCCTGGCCGACAGCCCCGATCCCATGCCGGGAGGTGACGTGGAGATGGTCGCCACGCGGGTGGCCGCACGCCTTGGGACGGTCGATCGGTAGATGGCTGTCAGCGCTCCGGTCCTGCGACGTGCCCTCAAGGCGAAGTGCCCGTCGCTCGTCCTCGAGCGGTCGTTGTGGGACTCAGGTCGCGACGTGGTCGTCGGTGTGGACGAGGTTGGCCGGGGCGCATGGGCCGGACCGCTCTCGGTGGGGGCTGCGGTCCTGCCTCGCGACCGCCGGGTCTACAAGATCCGTGATTCCAAGTTGCTCACCGAGGTCGAGCGAGAGGCATTGTTCGACCGCATCGCCGGCTGGTGCCGGGCGTGGGCGGTCGGCCACGCCAGTCACGAGGAGTGCGACACCCTCGGGATGGCCGATGCGCAGCGCCTCGCTGCCCGACGGGCCATCGACGGCCTGGGCCTCGAACCCGACCATGTCGTCGTGGACGGAAACTGGGACTTCGTGGGCGGGGGGAGAACGCAGCGTCTGGTACGGGCCGACGCCGTGTGCCTTTCCGTCGCCGCCGCGTCCATCCTCGCCAAAGTGAGCCGCGACCGCCTGATGCGTGCCCAGGCAGACCACTTCCCGGGATACGACTTCGATCTCAACAAGGGCTACCCCTGCCCCCGCCACAAGGTGGCCCTGGCGGCAATGGGTCCGACGTCGATCCACCGCCGGGCGTGGGTCTTCATGGACCATCTGCCGTGGACAGCCCTGCACCGTCCGGTCTCCGACGTTGCGCCTGCGTCGACGGACGGGTATCGAGGGGCCATGACCGACGAGGAAGTACCCAACGACGAGGAAGTACCCAACGACGAACGCCTCGACCAGGTCCAGGACCACATCGACGCGGCACGCAAGACGGCCGAGGACGCCGATGTCCTGATCGACCCGGACGAGCCGCGCTTCTACAAGAGTGGTGACGAGCCCGATCAAGACGACCAGACCATCGCTCCCCCGGGCTGAACCCGGTGGGGAAGCCGGCCGGTACCGTGGCGACGTGGCTATCGTGTACGCCTTCGCCGCCTGGACGGTGTTCGTGTGGGCCACCAGGGTCCGCAACATTGTCGAGGACCAGGGCTCGACCTTCGATCTGTCGGCTGCGGCCGCGCTGGTGGCCTTGGGGGTGGCGGTTGTCGTGACGGCGTGGAAGGGCGGTCTCGCTCCGCTCCTGGCTGTCACCGTGGTCGTCACCGTGGCCGTCTGGGCGGTGCGCACTCCGCCCATCCTCCTCGACGCCGACCACGGGGTCGCCTTCAAGGCCGTGCACCTCACGCTGGCGGTGATCTCTGTGGGCTTGGCGCTGGCCGCCTGGCGCACCACCAGCTTCTGGCCTGCGGCTCGAGAGGGAGCAGGTGGGGCCTCGCCGACCGCAAGATCGAGCTCGGGTTAGGATTCGGCGGCCATGGGCCAGCCGATCACCGTCGTCCAGAAGCCCACCGCCACCCCCGGCGTGCTGCGCTTCGAGATCAACCGCAGCTTGACCGGCATGGGCCACGAGCGTTATCGGCGTGGCCAGGAGATCTCGGGGAATCGACCGCCCGACGAGCTCGCCCGCCGCCTGTTCGATCGGGGCGGTGTCGATGCCGTGCATGTGTTCTCCAACGTCATCACCGTCGACCTGGCCGATGATGACGACGGCGCTGAGATGTTGGACGTCATCCGCAACCTCTTCATCCACTACCGGCCTGGGGTGCTTCCCCCCACCGACGAGGAGCTCAACGCCGCCGTTCCGTCGAGCGATTGAACCAATCTGTCACTCTCGCTCGAATTTCTCTCTTGCGTCCGGCCCTAGAAAGAACGATGATGACAGGGCTGTAATTACAGCATGGCGATCGTGGTATCCACCACGAAGCGATGGCAAGAGGGAGGTCGACCATGCAGAGCCGAGCTGGAGTCGACGAGAGCGACGACAATGAGTTGAGTTGGCAGCATCTGGCCAACTGCCTGGGCCTCGACCCCGACGTGTTCTTCCCGGAACGGGGTGCGTCGACCAGGGAGGCCAAGGAGGTGTGCCGGGGTTGCGTCGTGCGTGCCGAATGCCTCGACTTCGCCGTCGCCAACGGAGAGAGGTTCGGAATCTGGGGTGGCCTCAGCGAGCGGGAGCGGCGCAAGGTCCGCCGGGCCCGAATCAGCCAGGGTGGAGCGGCATCAGCGTAAAGGCTCCTGCAGGCTCGCCCTGGCGGCCAGACGGGCTTCAAGGGTGCGCTCCGGGGAGAGGTCGAGCTGCGTCCAACGTGTACGGTCGATCGCCGTCAACACCGTTTCCGATACCAGTCCGACCAGCTCGGCTCGGCGAACGGGGGCGTGCCTGGCCACGGTGTCGTACACGGCCTCAGGGCCGGTGACGTGGGGCTCGACCAGATTGCACGAGACCTGCACGGCGTCGCCCACCCGCAGGCCGAGGGCTCGAACCGCCGGGCTGCGGAGCGATCGGGCGATCGATCGGGCCAGGGACAGGTCGGCTGTAGCCAGCCAGACGTTGTAGGCCACCAGGGCGGGGCGCGCCCCTACGGAGGTGGCGCCGGCTCGGGGGTGGGGCTCCCGAGGGCCGGCGGCGGGCGCAACACCGGTGAACGCCGACCGGCGGATCTCGGGGAGCGACGCCAATCCGGGGCCGTTCGACGAGGCGGGGCCGTACGGGAAGGCCGGGATGCCGAGCTCGTCGCCGATCCAGGAGACGAAACGGTCCCGGGCGGCGACGGCGCCGGCGAGGGAGTCGTCGGGCAGCGGAACGAAGGGCACCACGTCGACGACGCCAAGTCGGGGATGGGCGCCCCTGTGGTGGCGGAGGTCGAGAGCCTCCACAGCGGCGACGGTGACCGCCCTGGCTGCCGCCTCACCCACGAGAGTGAGCACCGAACGGTGGTGGTCGCGGTCGGTGTGGATGTCGAGGAGATCGTCGCCGGCGGTGCCGGCAATGGCGTCGATCACGTCAGGACGGCGTCCCTCGCTGACGTTGAGCACGCAGAGCAGCACGTCAGACCAGTGGTGTGGGTGCGGGCGGGGCCATGGCCGGTATGCTCCGGTTCATGGGCAGTCTCGGTTCTTCTGAGCTCATCATCATCCTGATCATCATCCTGCTGGTTTTCGGAAGCACCAAGCTGCCGAAGCTGGCCCGCTCCCTGGGCCAGGCGCAAAAGGAGTTCAAGTCAGGTATGACCGACGCCGAACGGGAGGAGCGCGAGGAGCAGGCGCTCGCTACGGAGACCAAGACCCTGGGTCCCCGGACCGAGGCGGAGCGGTCCGAGGTCCGCAAGGACCCTCCCGGGGCCTAGGCCGACCTTCAGTCGCTAACCGGATTCAGCCGGTAACCGGGCTGGGCGCCCCGGCGGCGTTGTCCCGGCGCCGTTTGAGGATGCGGCGGCGCTCCCGCTCCGACGCTCCGCCCCAGACGCCGTGATCGACCCGCTGCTCGAGCGCGTACTCGAGGCACGGCGACTTGACGGCGCAGCCTTCGCAGATGCGCTGGGCGGCCTCCACCCCCACCCCGTCGCTCGGGAAGAACCGTGAGGGCGGTTCGTCCCTGCAGTTGCCCTTGACCATCCACGTGGTGTCCATCAACGCCTCCTTCGGCCCGCCACCCTTTCTACGGTGCAGAGACGGATTTGGTTCCCCAAATCGCAGAACAGCGACCGACGACGATGCATTTTTCGCTCCTTGAACGAGTCTTTCCGGACAAAGCCGTCCAGACTTGAACAATGGATTCTGACGACGGCAGCACGGCAGACGCGCCGGCGCACACAAGCTGGTCGGCCGTCCCGTCGTCGCCTCCGACGGTCGAACCCACACCAGCGCGGCTGGGAGACGCCTCGGTGTTCCCCCCGCCGGCCCCGCCCCTGCCCCCGATTAAGGGTCGGGGCGGCGGCGAGGGTCCGCAGTGGCGTTCAGTCCTCACCGGAGGCATCGCCGGTGCCGTCACGGCCGCCGTCGTGTTAATGGCCACCGTGGCCTTGGGCGTCAACTCGGATCGGGGCGACGACGGCGGGGCTGGTTTCGACCGTCCCCGCCTCGCCCTCGAAGGTGAGGAGCTCGACATTCAGGGCGTCATCAACGCCGTCCAACCCGGCGTCGTGTCACTCAACGTGGAAGGTGTCCGTGACACCCAGATCGGTCCTCAACTCGTGGAGGGTGCCGGGAGCGGGATGGTGATCGAGCCCGACGGCCTGGTTCTCACCAACGCCCACGTGATCAGCGGCGCCCAGTCCATCACTGTCACCGTGGCTGACGGCCGGGAGCTGCCCGCCGATCTGGTGGGCAGCATCACCTCGACGTCTGACGTCGCCCTCGTCCAGATTCGAGACGTGAGCGACCTTGACACCGTGACCCTCGGCGACAGCTCTGCGATGCAGGTGGGCGACGACGTGGTGGCCGTGGGCAACGCCTTGAACCTGGGCTCCAGCCCGACGGTCACGACGGGCATCGTCTCCGCGCTCAATCGATCCATCACCGAGCCCAACGGGGCCACCCTCGAGAACCTCATCCAGACCGACGCAGCCATCAACCCGGGCAACTCCGGCGGTCCCCTCGTGAACGCGTTGGGCCAGGTGATCGGTGTCAACACCGCCGTTGCCGGCGGGGCCGAGAACATCGGCTTCGCCCTCAGCATCGATTCCGTCGAGCCTCTCATCGAGGTGCTGCGCACCGGCGGGGGCGACGTCCAGGGCGGGGCCTTCCTGGGCATCTCCACTGCCGATCTGGCCAACATCAACCCGGCCGTGCTCGCCCGCCTGGGTATCGAACGCGACGAAGGTGCCTTCGTGGTGGAGGTCTCGCCGGGAACGGCGGCCGCCGCCGCCGGCCTGCAGGCGGGCGACGTCATCGTGGCCATCGGAGGTGAGCCGATACTGGGCAGTGCCGACGTGAGCGCCGCCGTCATCCGCCGGCAGCCCGGCGACGAGGTCGAGATCCGCTTCAATCGCGGAGGTGAGGAGCGGACGACGACGGCGACGCTCGGTTCGCGTGGCATCGAGGGAGGGTAGGTTCGTGGCGTGACCTTCGCCGAAGCGCCAGCCTCCCAGCCGCCCGTCGGCCATGTCCGTGTCGTCTACCTGGGCCCGGTGGCGCCGCACTGGGAAGTGCACTCCGACTTCGGCGATCCTCGCTTGATCGACGGCTTCCGTCAACGGGTCATGGCCCGCCTGGTGCTGCTGCCCCCTCATGATCCGCAGTTCCGCCGCAACCGCGAGCGGGTAGCGCGCGATGCCGAACGGGAACTCCTCCTGCTGCAGTGGGACCTCGGTCTGCCCGACGAGCAGGCGCCGCCAGACCCCGCCTATCGCGCCTGATCCCCGCACGGATCATCCATGACTTCTGTCGGTATGACGTCCATCGGCATCGACCTCGGCGGGACCAAGATCCAGGGCGTGGTGGTCAAAGGCGGTGAGGTGGCGGCTGACGCCAAGGTGGCCACGCCCACCGGCGGAGTGGACGATGTAGTGGCCGCTATCGTGGCGTGCGTGCGTCGCCTCGGCGCCTCCAGCTCGGCCCCTGTGGGGGTGGGAGCAGCCGGTGTGGTGGAGACCGCGACGGGCACGCTCCTGCAGGCACCCAATCTGGCCGGTTTCGAGGGCCCCGTGCCCCTCGGCCCACTGCTGGCCGACGCCCTCGGTACCGAGGTCACCGTCGACAACGACGCCAACGCCGCCGTGTTGGCCGAGCACCTGATGGGCGCCGGTCGAGGTTCCGAGGACCTGCTCGGGGTGTGGATCGGTACCGGCATCGGCGGAGGACTGGTGCTCGACGGTCGCCTGCGGCGGGGGCCCGGTGGGGGAGCAGGTGAGATCGGGCATATGTCCCTGGTCGGATCCCATCGCGTCTGTCCGTGCGGCATGGTCGGGCACCTCGAAGCCGTTGCCGGTCGCGCCGCCATGGAAGCCGAGGCCCGGCGCCGCCACGCCGCCGGAACGCCGACCCTGATGGTGGAGTTGGCCGGCGACAAGCGCATGAAGTCGAGCGTGTTCGCCAAAGCCCTTGCTGCCGGCGATGTGGTCGTGAGTGACCTGCTCGACGAGGCGGTGGCGGCCCTCGGCTCGGTCATTGCGTCGGCGGCAACCCTGCTCGACCTCGACCGGGTAGTCGTGGGAGGAGGTTTGGCCGAGAAGCTGGGAGCGAGTTTCGTCGGCCGCATCGAGCAAGCCGTGCGCAGCCGACTGTTTGTGCGGGCTTCGTCGCTGCGGGTCATCCCCACCGAACTGGGCGACCTGGGCGGAGCGCTCGGCGCAGCCCGGTTGCCGGAGAGCTGATGCCGCTTCCGCGCCGTTTCCCCGCTCTGGCGTCCTTGTACCCTCGACCAGGATGAGCGGTGACGCAGGCGGAGGCACCGTCGCCGTCGACAGGCTCGAGGAGACGGTCGAGACCGGCCGCCCCGGCTTTTCGGTCAGCCCCGAGGAAGAAGCCGTTCAGCGCTTCATCAACCGGGAGCTGTCGTGGCTGGCTTTCGGGGAGCGGGTGTTGGCCCGAGCGGAAGCGCCTGACGTGCCGCTACTGGAGCGAGCCAAGTTCCTGGCCATCTTCAGCCAGGGCCTCGACGAGTTCTTCCAGGTGCGGGTGGCGGGCCTGAAGGGCCAGGAGGCCGCCGGTCTGGTGGGGGTGACGCCTGACGGCCTCACCCCTGCCCAGCAGCTCAAGGCCATCCGGGCCCGGGTCATCGAGCTGCTGGATCGCCAGTCGAGCATCTTCCTCGACCAGGTGGCACCCGAGCTCGGTGGGGTGGGCATCCACTTCTCCGACTGGGATGAGCTGAATGACGACGACCGAAAGGAGCTGGTCGAGCGTTTCGAGCGCCAGATCTTTCCCGTGCTCACACCCCTCGCCGTCGATCCCGGCCACCCTTTCCCCTACATCTCCAATCTGTCTCTCAACCTGGCGGTCATGGTGCGCGACCCGGACAGCGGCGAACGCCGTTTCGCCCGCGTCAAGGTGCCCAACCTGCTGCCCCGCTTCGTGGTCATGCCCGACGGCGAACGTTTCGTCCCCCTCGAACGAGTCATCGCCGAGCACCTGGGTGCGCTGTTCCCGGGAATGGTGGTGGAGTCGCACCATCCGTTCCGGGTCACCCGGAACGCCGACCTGACCCTGGAGGAGGACGAATCCGACGACCTCCTCGAGGCGGTCGAAGTCGAGTTGCGCCGACGTCGGTTCGGCCGGGCCGTCCGTCTCGACGTGGTGGAGGGCATTGACGAGGAGACGCTCGTGTTGCTGACCCACGAGCTCGACCTGAGCACCGACGACGTCTACATGGGGCCTGGTCCCCTTGATCTCAGCGGCTTGTGGGCGGTGTGGGCCCTTCCTCGTCCTGATCTCAAGGACGATCCCTTCCGGTCGGTGACCCAGGCCCGGCTGGCCAAACCCGAGGAAGAACCGGTCGACCTCTTTGCCGCCATTCGCAAGGGCGACATTCTCGTGCATCACCCCTATGACAGCTTTACGACGTCGACTGCCGCCTTCATCACCCAAGCCGCCACCGACCCCGACGTCCTGGCCATCAAGCAGACTCTGTACCGCACGTCAGCCGACAGCCCCATCGTCAAGGCGCTGATCCGGGCGGCCGAGGCGGGGAAGCAGGTCGCCGCCCTGGTTGAGCTGAAGGCGCGATTCGACGAGCAGGCCAACGTGGCCTGGGCCCGGGCTCTGGAGAAGGCCGGCGTGCACGTCGTCTACGGCCTGGTCGGTCTCAAGACCCACACCAAGACCGCCCTGGTGGTGCGCCAGGAAGGTGACGAAGTGCGGCGCTACTGCCACATCGGTACGGGCAACTACAACGAGAAGACGGCACGGCTCTACGAGGACCTGGGGATGCTCACCTGCGATCCCGACATCGGTGCCGATCTCTCGCAGCTGTTCAACTACTTGACGGGCTACGGCCGCCAGGAGCAGTTCCGCAAGCTGCTGGTCGCCCCTGGACCTCTGCGCCCCAGGCTGGCCGGGCTCATCGCCGGTGAGGCAGAGGCGGAAGCGGGCTCGGGGCGGATCACCATGAAGATGAACAGCCTGGTGGACGTCGAGATGATCGACGCCCTCTACGCCGCCTCCCAGGCGGGGGTGGAGATCGACCTGGTGGTGCGGGGCATCTGCTGCCTCCGCCCGGGCGTGCCCGGGCTGTCCGAACGAATCCGGGTGCGCTCCATCGTGGGCCGCTTCCTCGAGCACTCCCGGATCTTCTACTTCGCCAACGGCCTCGGGGCTGGCCAGGCCGCCTGGTACTTCGGTTCTGCCGACCTCATGCCCCGCAACCTCGATCGTCGGGTCGAGGCGGTGGCGCCGGTGGAGGACCCCGCCCTTCAAGAGCGCCTGGCCCAGATCCTCGAGGTCAACCTCGCCGATGACGAATTGGCCTGGGAACTGCAGAGCGACGGCGCCTGGACGAAGGTGGAGCGCCGCCAAGGGGTGAACGCCCACGTCGCCCTTCGCGACATCGCCGCCGAGCGGGCCCGGCGTCGCGAGGCGGAGGCCGCCGGGCACGGCGTCGGGCTCTGAACGTGGGAGCCGCCCGGGATGCTCTGGAGCGGGAGGTGAAGCTGGGCGTGTGGCCGGGCTTCCGACTGCCGGAGCTCGACGGCGTGCTCGAAGGCCTGGTCGCCGTCACCGGTGGCGACTCGCGGCTCGATGCCACCTACCACGACACCCCGGATGTGCGCCTGGCCCGTTCGGGCGTCACCCTCCGCCATCGCTCGGCTGAGGGGTGGACTCTCAAGCTCCCATCGGGCGAAGAGAGCGACGGGATGCTCTCCCGTCGGGAGCTGACCGTTTCCGGCGACGACAGCTCGGTCCCTGCCCCATTGGCGCGCCTGGTCGTCGCCTGGGTGCGGACGGCGACCCTCGTGCCGGTGGCCAGGCTCCGTACCCTCCGACACCGCGTCGAGCTGGTGGACGACCAGGGCAGCGTGCTCGCCGAGGTGGTCGACGACGAGGTGTCGGTTCACCACGGTCGGCGGGTCGCCCTGCGCTTCCGGGAGGTCGAGGTGGAGCTCGGCCCGGCGGCCCCGGCTGAGCTCCTTGACGCCGTGGTGTCGAGACTGCAGGCGGCCGGGGCAGGTCCTGGCGACCCTACTCCGAAGGTCATGCGGGCGCTCGGGCCGCGCGCCCTGGAAGCGCCGGAGTTGGGCGAGGTTGCCGCTGGAAAGGAAGGATCGGCAGCGGCCGCCATACGCAGCGGACTGGCAGCGTCCGTCCGCCGGCTGCTGACCCACGACGTGGGCGTCCGGCTGGGCGAGGACGCCGAGGACGTGCACCAGGCTCGGGTGGCCACCCGCCGGCTGCGTTCCGACCTTCGCACCTACGCCACCCTGCTCGACGAGGAGTGGGCGAAAGAGCTACGGGCCCAGCTGAAGTGGGTAGCCGACGCCCTGGGTGCCGTTCGAGACACCGACGTCCTCTTGGAGCGACTGCAAGAGGCGGCGACCCACCTCGACGCTCTCGACCGCAGAGCCATGGGTGGCATCGTCGAGCGTCTACAGACGCAGCGGTCCGAGGCACGCGCCCGGCTGTTCGAGGTGATGGACGATCACCGCTACGTCGTGTTGCTCGACCGCCTGGTCGGCGCTCTGGCCCCGCCCCGTCTTGGCGAAGTCCCTGCCGTCGCCGCCGGCACGCCAGCGGTGATCATGCCGGCCGACAAGTGGCTGTTGCCGGAGGCCGACGCGCCGGCGGCCGAAGTGTTGCCGCCCTTGGTGCACCGGCCCTGGAAGCACCTGCGAGAGGCGGTGACGGCCGTCGAGCCCGGAGGACCGGACGAGGAGTTGCACCAGGTCCGCATCCGGGCCAAGCGCTGCCGCTACGCCGCTGAAGTTGCCGCCGTGGCCGTGGGTAAGCCGGCCAAGCGGCTGGCGTCGGCGGTCGCGGATCTCCAAGAGGTGCTCGGCGAGCACCAGGACGCCGTGGTGGCAGAGGCATGGTTGCGCACGGCGGTGCCCGACTTGTCGGCGAACGAGGCACTGGTGGCCGGCCAGCTCGTGGCCGGACAGCGGGCCATCGCCGAGACGACTCGCCGGGCATGGCGCCCCGTGTGGGATCGGGCCAACCGGCCCAAGTTGCGCGGGTGGATGAGCTGACGTGGGACGGCTGACTTCGCCGGTCGTCCGGGCGGCGGGTGGCATGGTGTGGCGGAACGGGATGGGCTCGGGTGTGGAGGTGGTGGTGGTGCACAGGCCGAAGTACGACGACTGGTCGCTCCCCAAAGGCAAGTGCGACCCGGGTGAGTCCGACGAAGCGTGCGCTCTTCGGGAGGTGGAGGAGGAGACCGGCTTCCGCGTCCGGCTGGGCGCGGAGCTGTCGCCCGCCTCGTACGTCGACCGCAAAGGCCGCCCCAAGCGGGTTCGCTACTGGACCATGACCCTCGCCGGCGACGACGACTTCGTGTCCAACGACGAGGTCGACGAGATCCGCTGGTGCACTCCCGCCGAAGCGGCCGAGTTGCTCTCCTACGACGTCGACCGCCGGGTGCTGGCCTCTTTCGTCCCGGGTTGAACGGCGGAGGTGTTCATGGAGGTCACACGGCAGGAGACAGCAGCGGACGGCCCGTCGCTGCTGTCCCCGGCCATGAGATGGTGATCGCTACGCCGGCGAGGGGAGGCGGCGCAAGCGACCGTCGCCATCTTGGTGGAGCCGGATTGCCTGCTGGTGGCTGGCACCCGTCACCGTCGTGAACGCGGGACGAAGGTTGGCACTTGGCCATCTCAGGCTCCCGGATCTCAGTGCATTCCCGCCGCGGTGGGCTCGTGCAGTGGCCCCAGAACGCTGGGTCCCGGCCCGTCCCCTCCCACGGGGGGTCGGGTGTCCGGGTTCAGTCGACGAGCTGTTCGAGCAGCCAGCTCGGTCCGACGACCTCTGCGTCGGCGGCTCGGACCCGTTCGGCCAGCCCACGGTCGGCCGTAACCACGACCACCTCCCGATTCGCTCGGGCTATGGCGGCGATCGTGTCGTCGCCGTCGCCGGACGCATGGACAACCTCCACGCCGCCCGCGGCCCCCTCATCGGCTCCCTCCCGGGCTTGGCCCTCCAGCACGATGGTCACGGGGCAGCCGAGCCGTCCCGCTGTCACCGTGGCCCGTACTCGCTCCGTGAAGACTCGTGTAGCGCCTGGCCGATCACGCCACCAGCCGGTTGGGCGAGACCCGATCACGTTGGCAGCGTCGATCACCAGCATCCGACAGGGTCGCACAGCTCCGTATCACCGGAAGTCAAATCCCGTCGTCGGCTGGCCCGACGCAGGACCGGTGTCTACCAGCGCCAGCGGGTGGCTCGCTGTGCGAACTCGTCCTCGCGTTCGATGATCCCGAAGGCGAGCTCGGGCGTGACCTCGACGATCGCGTGACTGCGAACGAATGCCTCCATCTCCCGGTGCACGGCCGGATCTCCCCAGTACTTCGCCACGTATTTGGCGACGGCGTGGTCGACGGCTTCGGCGTCAGTGGCCTGGTCGGCGATGCGGGCTCGTCCTTCGACGGAGATGCACTCGACGGTGTCGTCGACCGTGACGACGCATTGTGGGTTGGCGGCGATGTTCCGGGCCTTGCGCGCCTTGGGAGAGCACGAGAACCAGAACCGGTCGGTCTGGGGGAGCCAGACTCCCCACACGGGCATGGCGTGCGGGCGTGCTGACGCGGAGGCCGTCACCACCCAATAGTTCCTGTTGTCGGCGAGGCGTTGCTGGGCCCACGTCCATGGCAGCGCGCCTGCCGGGTCGGCGGGGACCCCGTAGTCGGACATGGTGGGACGTTCGACCGTCGGCACATGGGCGACGCTACCGAGCGAGACGACCGGCGCATCGCTGCAGTTCGTCTCACCCCGTGTCCCCATTGTCGGCTTGGCGGTGCTGTAGAGGGAGTCTCGTTCCTTCGACTCAGGGCCCGGCGTCGGGCCTTCAGCGGTCGAGGGCGATGCGCGTTGTCTGCCCGGTGACGTCGGTCACCTGAAGGTCGTCGCACCCGTCGCCGTCCACGGCGCGGGCAGAGGCGGCGTCCGGCACGGTTCCGGCTGCTTCGACAAGGTCGGCCTGGCTTCCTTCGGCCCATTTGTTGTAGACCCAGATCCGCCCGGTGCGGTGGCGGACGACCGCGGGCGTGGCCAGGCCGTCGCAGTCCCAGTCGCCCACGGCGACGAGGTCGTCGGCCGACGCCACCTGCCAGCGGCGCCCGGACGAGGACACGACGCCGGCCGCCACCTCGACCACCTCGGGGTCGGGCTGGGGGCCGGGCGGCCACACTCGTACGCCTTGCCGGTGATCGCCAGACGTGGGGACGGACGAGCGGGCCGGCGTCGTGGTGGTGGAGGGATTGGCCGAGGCGGGCGGCGGAGGCACAACTGCGACCAGTGGGGCCGGTGGGTCAGTGCTCGTCCCCCTGGTGGCCACGACGGTCGTGACCGAGGCCACGACGACGGCGACCATGGTCAGGACGGCGAGACGGATGCGCGTTCGGGAGACGCGGGGGCGGTGGACCGGGCGCGAACGCCGGGCCGGAAGGATGAGCCGGCCCTGGGCAGCCGGTGGCTCGGCGTCGTCGGCTCCACCGGCCACGGCTGCGAGCGCCTGCGCGAGGGTGCGCATCGACGGTCTGGCCATTGGGTCGACATCGAGCACGCGACCGGCCACCGCGTGCAGTGACGCGGCATTGACCGGTGATCTCTCGGCCAGATCCCGTACGAGGATGGCCAGCGCCTCGACGTCGATGGCGGCGACGTCGGCTCCGCAGGGGGCGGCGTCACCGGTGAGTACGGCGTCGGCGAAGCCACACAGCCTGACGTGGTCGGCGTCGGTCACCAGGACATGGTCGGGCGTGAGCCGTCGGTGGGCGATGCCACGCTCGTGGAGGTCGGCCAACGTGGTGGCGATGGTGGCAGCCACTCTGGCCCCTCGCTCCACACCGAGCGTGCTCAGGTGCTCGGCAAGGGTGCCCCCGCCGACAAAGGCGGTGTGGACTGTGACGCCGTGGTCGCCGGCAAGCTCGCCGAGCAACTGCACGACGCCGGGGTGGGCGGCTCGTCTGAGGATCTCAGCCTCCCGGTGGAGGCGCTCCAGTTCCGGACCGGTGGCTGCCTGCTTGGTCACGGCCAGGCGCCCGTCGTCGGTCATGCTCAGGCGGGTGCCGTCGGTCACGTCGTGCAGTATGAGATAGGAAGCAGTGAAAAGCAAGCAGAGCCGTCAGCTAGAGTTCCTTGTCATGGCGGAGCATGACCCGCTGAGCGGCGACGGCGACTTCATCCCATCTGCCGACTTCATCGATCTGCTCGACGAGGGTCGGGCCACCGAGGTGCGGGCCGCTCGGGCCCGGGAGCACGCCCTGCGGCGAATGGCAGAGGAAGGAGCCCAGCTGGCGGGGACGCTGATCGATCTGGCTGAACGCCGGTCCCCGGTGATCCTGGCGACGGTCGCCGGCCGTCACCACCATGGGGTGGTGGTGGGTGTCGGAGGGGACTACTGCGTGGTTCGGACCGATGGCGGCGTCGAGATCCATCTCTGTCTGGACGCCCTCACCACGCTGCGTCCCGCCCCGGGCGAACGACACGTCGTCGCCTCGGGGGAGCGCCGCCCGCCGACGGACCATCTCCTGCTCGAGGTGCTGGGCCGGGCCGTCGGCGACCGGCGCCCGGTAAGCCTGGTGACCCGGACCGGTGAGGTAGTGGCCGGCGAACTACGGGCGGTCGGTATGGACGTGGTGAGCCTGTCCCCCCACGGCAACGCGGGGGAGACCTGCTACGTCGCCGCCAGTGCCGTCAGCGAAGCATTCTTCGCCGATTAGGGCCCGGCGCAGGGCTCCTTGGCGTCCGCGACCGACTCTTAGCTGGGAGAACCCTCTGCGTCCCCGGACTGGCTGATGTCAGCACCCTTTCGCTCCGGGTAGAGGTGTTCGAGGCTACCCGGCGGGACCCGGGCGGCGTCGATGAAGGCGTCGACGTCCGCCTGCTTGAGCCGGAAGACCCGGCCCATCTTGTAGGCGGGCAGGGTGCCCTCGTCGACGAAGCGGTACAGCGTGCGGGGAGTCACGCCCAGGCGTCGGGCCGCCTCCTGCGTGCTCATCCAGACGATCTCTTCACGATTCACAGGGTGATCGTACCCCCTCCCGTGGCCGTCGTGGGTTTCCGTGTGTTCTCCGCCTTCTGACTCTTTCTGGCGCGCGTCCCTTGCCCGGTAGCGGACGGCGGCGTAGGGTCCGGCGATCGGCTGGAGCGCCGTCGGCGGACACGCCGGCGGGAGGTTTCCGGCCCCATCCGGACCCGAACGCACCCCGCCCTGCCACCGAGGAGCTCCTGCGATGGCCGATTCCACCACTGTTCCCGTCGCATCCCCGACTCCGGCCGGCCGTCCCAACGGGTGGGCCGCTCCACCCCCGCCACGACAGCTCCGCCCGGTGCATCGCCTGCCCGGCGGCCGTGCCGTGGTCGGGGGCTTTCTGGTGGCCGCCAGCGTGGTGGGCGTCTTCGCTGCCTACACCATGGCTGCTTCCTCGCCCGACCGCTCCTACGCCGTCGTCACTGTCGACGTTCAGGCCGGCGACCGGCTGTCGGCCTCCGACGTCTCCCTCATCCCTCTCGAGCTTCCCGACGACCAACATCGCCTGGCCTTCACCGACCCGCAATCGCTCGACGGCGCCACTGCCCTCGCGCCTCTGGCCGCCGGCCAGATCGTGCAGAGCAGCGACGTGGCCAAACCCGCCGGTGCCCCGGACCGGGCCCAGATCTCACTGTCCCTCGATCCCGGCAATGCACTCGGTGGCGACCCGGCGCTTCTCGGAGCGGGCGAGCGCGTGGCCGTGATCGCCACCTATACGCGCGCCGGAGCCCCCGAGACGGACACCGTCAGCGACGATGCCATCGTCGTCCGGGTCATCGACGGGCGCGACCGTGTCGGCGGGAGCGGCGGGTTGACCGTGGTCCTGGCCGTGGCCCCCGCCGACCTGGAACCACTCGCCCAGGCTGCGGCCGCCGGCGTCGTGTCCATCGCCCGGACCACCGGCGTGGCCCCGACCGGTGGAGCGGGCTGATGAGCGGGGAGCGTTTCGTCGTGCTCGGTCTGGCCCGGGCACGCCGCCAGTGGTTCGCCGATGTCGGTCGCTGGTCCACCAGTGCGGCACTGCCGGCGGAGTTTCTCCGGTGCATCTCCGTCGAGGAGCTCCGGGCCCGCCTCTGCGCTGGCCGGGCCTACTCCTGTGCCCTGCTCGACGCCGGCCTCCCGGCCGTGGACCGTGACCTGCTGCGCGCCATCAGGGACGTCGGAGCGGTCGTTCTCGTAGTGGACGACGATCGCCACCGCCGGGACTGGTTGGCGCTGGGCGCAGCTGCCGTCCTGCCCGCCGACTTGACCAGGGAGGTCCTGCTCGATGCCCTCGCCACCCACGCCACCATGGTGGGCGACGTCGCCGCGTCGCCGTCCGACGCCGGCTCGCCCGGCGAGCCTCTCGATCTGGTGCTGGGACCCTCGAGGGTGGCGGCGGTGTGTGGACCGGGTGGCACCGGTGCGTCGACAGTGGCTGCCGGTCTGGCGCAGGGCCTGGGTGAAGACCCACGCCACCAGGGGAAGGTGGTGCTGGTCGACTTCGCCCGTCACGCCGAGCAGGCCATGTTGCACGACGTTCGCGACGTCATGCCCGGCATTCAGGAGCTGGTGGAGGCCCACCGCGGCGGGACACCATCCAACGGCGAGGTCGAGGCCCTCACCTTCTCGGTGGTCGAACGGCGCTACCACCTCCTGCTCGGCCTACGACAAGCGCGGTACTGGGCCACGCTTCGGCCCCGCGCCTTCGAGGCCGCCTTCGACTCGCTGCGCCGCGTGTTCGCCACCGTGGTCTGCGACGTCACCGCCGATCTCGAAGGTGAGGGCGATGCCGGCTCAGCCGATGTGGAAGAACGCAACATCATGGCCCGCACCGCCGTGGCCCGGGCCGACGCCGTCTTCGCCGTGGGCCGGCCGGACCTCAAGGGCATCCACGCCCTGGTCCGGGTGATCGCCGATCTGGCCACGCATGGAGTGGCACCGGGTCGCGTTGTCCCGGTGATCAACACCTCCCCCCGCCATCCCCGGGCTCGGGCCGAGATCGCTGCCACCCTCGCCGATCTGGCCCGGCCGGCCCTCGGAGGTGGTGCCACGGCCGGCTGCGTCTTCCTCCCTTCGCGAAAGGTAGAGGAGGCACTCCGCGACGCCGTCAAGCTCCCGGCCCCGCTGGCCCCCCTGTTGGCCGGCGCCTTCCTGGCTACCGTGGACCGGGCCGGTAGTAGCCGGCCACACCTGGGTGGGCCCGAACCGGTCCTGGTGGCGCCGGGCTCGCTCGGCGCCCGAATGACCGGCGGCGATCCCTGAGCCAAGAAGTGCCCAAGACCAGCGCCATCGCCCGGTGGGGCCCATTGGCGCGACTCAGGGCCCGCTGGTCGAGATGGGACACGGTGCTCCTGGTCAGCTCCCTCGTCCTCCTGGCCGGCGCCGGGCTCCCGCTCCCCGGCTACTCCGTCGGCCCCGGGCCCATCCGGACCGTCGACGAGCTCATCACCATCTCCGGCGGCGAGGTGTTCGCACCCAGTGGTGAGGTGCTCATGGCGACGGTCGCCCTCCATCCCCTGACCCCGTTCCGAGCACTCCAAGCCTGGCTCGACAGCAACATCGAGACGGTGCAGCCCGACGACGTCGTCAGCACCCAGGGGCGTGCACGCGACATGGAGGACTCCCGGGACGCCGCCAGCACGGTCGCCCTGCAGCGTCTCGGTCGTCTCGGCCTGGAGCCGGACGGGCAGGCCACGGTGGAGATAAGAGCCGCCGGGGTGGACGGGAACTCGGCGGGTCTGGCGTTCACCCTCGCCATCCTCGACCTACTGACGCCAGGCCCGCTCACCGGCGGGCGGCGCATCGGCGTCACGGGCACCATCGAGCGGGACGGGGATGTCGGCCCGGTCGGCAGCGTCGACCTGAAGGCGGTCGCCATGCGACAGGCCGGGGTCGAGCACCTA